>JADLEU010000398.1 GCA_020845955.1 Anaerolineales bacterium | reverse complement strand
CCTTGGTCGTGGACTGCCCTCCATGTCCCCTCACCGCGGGAAGTGGGCCGGGAGGGAGTCGAACCCTCACGCTCCGAAGAGCAGGGGATTTTAAGTCCCCGGCGTCTGCCATTCCGCCACCGGCCCATTCACGATCCACTATAAAACAAGCCCTATCTTGTGTCCACCCTCTCCGCTCTCCGCACCCTTTCCACTCCCGTTGCTGTAGCGTTGCTGTAGTAGCTGTAAGGTCCAATGCTGTCGGGGTTGCTTCACGCCAAGAGCATGCCCATCGGTCCGCCGTTTCCACGAAGACCGGGGCGTGGAAATGGGTTGTATGGTGCGGATGATAATACTATGGCCCGATGTTTGGGCAACCACCGCTGGATCAGTTCCGGCCATCAAATGGAGTGTAGCGCACAAGTGTCGTAGGTCATGGAATCGGATATCTGGCAATCCAACTGCCCAATCAACCCTTTGAAACCCCGCACCACGTTCCGGGGAAGAATAGGCGTATCCTCCTCAGATTGGAACAAGAATCCTTTGACCTGACTTTGAACTGCCACGTTATTTTTCAAGACCTCCAGGGCCGGCCCAGGGATGTGGACCCCGGACGCGGCGATTTGGATTCTAATGCCTAAGAACAGATCACCTGCGGGTTCTTAGCCGCGCTCCTGGGACCGATACGAAAACACCGCCAATCGCACTGATTGGCGTTGTTTTTTGTTGCTGGGAGTGGATTCGAACCACCGGCCTCGGGGTTACCCAGTACCTGCGGTCTGGACAGGTGTGAGCCGTGCTCTCAGAGTGTTAGGTTTTGGCCTTCGGGCTGGCTTCTGTGCCTAGCCCGACGATCTGAGGCTGCTGGCAGCCTGACGAGATGTAGATCAAGTTGTACTATTAGACAAACAGCACTGTCAAGGATCTAGGGCCAATTGCATACCTTATCAAATTGGCACGTAGCATTCCAACCAGACCGCTATTTGAGATTAGGTGTCAACGTGCGAACCTTGTGCCAGGAACAAGGACCAGAACTCGCGGGCGCTGGCGGCCAGCTGCTCGTGTGTGCCCATCTCGGCCAAGCGACCATCGAGCAGCACCATGATCATGTCCGCCTTGCGAATGGTGTCGTAACGGTGGGTGGCGAAGACAATAATCTTCTCCTTGGCAAAGGTGGCCAACAGGTCGAAGATCTGGCGCTCGCCCACCGGGTCGAGGCTGGCCGTCGGCTCGTCCAGGATGATGAGCGGCGAGTCGTGGTAAAGCAGACGGGCCAGCGCCAGCCGCTGCCATTGCCCGCCCGACAGGTCGGTCACGCCGCCAAAGCCAGAGCCCACCACCGTTTCGATCCCGCCGGGCAGCGCGGCCACTGCGTACCACAGGCCGGCCAGCTCGAGTGCCTCCTGAATGCGGGTCTCTTCGCCGGGCGTGGGCTTATCCGCCATGGTGACGTTCTGGCGGATGCTGAACGGGAAGTGTGACGGGTCTTGAAACAGCACGGCCTTGACGCACGTCGCCAGCGGCACTCGCTCGCCTCCAGGTAGTTCGGCTTGCAGGGTGCCAGTGGTGGGCGGGATGAGCCCAGTGAGCAGCTTCACCAGGGTGCTCTTGCCGGCGCCATTGGTGCCCACCACTGCGGTTAGGCCGGGCCGCAGCTCGCAGGAGACATCAATGAGCGCGGTCTTCTGCTGCTCCGGGTAGGTGTATCCCACGTCGCACAGATGAATCGCCTGCAGCGCTTGGCGCGGCAGGGCAGAGATGACAGGCGCACGCGCCTCCCCACCCAGGTCGGCAAAACTCTCCCGGTTCAGAAACTCAAACAAGGTGGCCGCGTAATTGAGCGACTCGATGAGCGAGCGCACATGGTAGATCAGCGCCTGGATCATGCCGAAGAGCAGTGCCAGGCCGGGGATCAGCACGGCCAGGTTTGGCAGGCTGAGCTGGCCGCGGCCGATCAGCACGTAGGCGGCGGTGAGCGCCAGCGCGATGCCGAGTGCCTCGACCGTGGCGGCAGCCGAGCGCAGGCGCACAAACTGGAAGGTTAGCCGCTTGAGATTGCTCAGGTATTTCTCGGCCAGCGTGGCATGTTCGCGGCTCAGGATGTCACTGCGGTAGACGCGCAGGTCGCGCTGCCAGGTAGCATCCACCTGCATGTTGGTCAGGGCTTCCATGCGCAGTTGGTCGGGCGCGGAGTGTTCCTGCAGGTCGTACATCGCACCGCTGAAGCGCTGCTCGATCAGGGCTGCCGGGATGGCGATGACAACCATCGCCAGCACCAGCAGGGGTGCCATCGCTAGCACGGTCAGAGCCAGGCCCAGCATCCCGAAGAAGATCGGTGCTGTCGACAGGAGCGAGTCGACCAGGGTGATGGAGCGATGAGCGGCTTCGCGGATGACCAGGCCATAGCGGGCCTGGAAAGCATTGTTTTCAAACAGCGGATACGGCACCGCCGGCAGCTTGGCCAGGATGCGCTTGCTGATGACGACCCAGGCTTCCTGACGCAGGAGGGTCGAAGAGCCATCGCGGACGATGATGCCCAGACGCTGGGTGACGATCAGGGCCACTAGGGCCAGCCCCAGCCAGCCCACAGCGGGCGTGGCCTGGAGTGTGCCGGTGGGCGACGCCGTCGCCTGCTGGAGCGTGAGCTGAAGGACCAGCAGAAAGGCGGGGAAGAACAGCGGCTCGGCCAGGGAGGCGATGGCACTGACCACGAAGGCGCGCGGCTGGCTGGCATAGAGCAGCCGCAACGTCGCGCGGAGTGTCTGCCAGCGCTCGGACAGTTTGAGCCGGGAAAGCGTCAGCCCAGGCATCGCCTAGACAACCCCGAGAGCCTGTAAGCCCGACTGGCTCAGGGTCGCGATTTCGCCCGCCGCCTGGTACCACTGCCACCGCCGAGCCAGTTTATTCTCAATTCGGGGCGTCCAGCCGGTTTCAAGCCCGTGGGCAAGGTGCTCGGCTGCGCCATAGGCAACGCTAGAGCGAATCGCCGCTGGCAGGAGCTCGACTTCCTGGGACGTGGGGATACGGTATTGGCAATAGCCTTCCAAGACAGCCTGCACCCGCCGATCATCCGGTGTGATCGAGCGCGACAGAGAACTATTCCTCTCCCGATGGCCGCCCAGCAGCAGCCGGCCCAGGTCCAGGATGGCCACACCAGCGCCGCCGCTGTGCCACTCCCCGAAGGCAAATTCTGCGCCGGCGGTCCAGACGGCATTGGCCAGCCAGGCGCCGCCGTGAACGACACAGCGAGGAAGACGCGTTGCGGATTGAACCTGCAAAAGAGTAGCTTCAAACGCAGCCAGCCACGGCCAATCATCCGCGGGAGGCTGTGCCCTGGCAGCCTCGAGAAAGTGCCGTGCTGCGGCCAGGGCATGATCGGCGTACAGCCACGAGGGGGGCAGAAGCATACCTCGCTCAGACTCCAGTGGCAAGGTATGAAGCCACCCCAGGGCGGCGCCAAGGCCTCGGAAGCTCTCTGGCGCGCCTTCGACCGCCGCACCGCTCACGGCCTGTGTCACCAGGACGGTCCAGCCCGAAGCGTGGCTGAGATCCTGGCCGGCGGTGTTGGCGACCACGCGCGGCGCCGGGTAGCCATGCTCAGCCAGGTGTCGCAGCAAGCTGGCCTGGCCCAGGAGAAAGTCCACGGTCGGCCGGCCTCCATGCCCGTGTAGCCACTCCGTCTGCGGGTGGTCGGCCCGGCCGCTGTAGACGAGGCCAACGTCGCCGCCGGCGAATTGCACCCGATGACGCCATAAGCCATCCTTGGGGCCGTCGGGGAATGGCTCAACCCGGGCGTCGGCCCGCTGGTATTGCGCCAGCAGCAGGCCGGCGATCCGTTGTGAGTCAGGGCCGGTGGACATCGTTGGCTCCCTCCCCAGGCTGTGTAGCTGGGCCTCGACCTGGATCAGGCGGGCCTGATCAGTGGCGATCCGCCGCCGAAGCAGGCGTTGGCGACGCTGCAGCAGTCCAGCCAGTGCCTGCTCAGGATCGGCTAGGGCCAGCAAGCTGGTGATCTCCCGCTGAGATAGGCCCCATTCGGTCAAGGTGCGGAGGCGTTGCAGGTGCTCCAATTGCTCAAGGCTGTAATACCGGTAACCGGTCGCAGGGTCCACCTGCACGGGCTTGAGCAGGCCAAGCCCGTCATAGTGCCAAAGCATGCGCACCTAGGTACGGCCCAAACGGGCAAACCTGCCAATCCGGAGCTTGCGAACGGGACGGTTGTTATTGGGTGTCACGTGAGGAGAGCATACACCCTGACACGGTGGCAGAGTCAAGGTTGACCTGCTACCGCTAGGGACAGTGCGACTACGGGGCTGGCTCGGGAAGCGCCATCAACGCCTGAACGCCAGCCAACAGCGTCTCCCGCCGGTCGATCACCGTGGCGCCGGAACTGACCGCAACCGGGAGGGTGCCTTCCCAGCGGGCCTCGGCGTCATAAAGGTAATAAGCGTCCCAGACAATGCCGTCCCAGCCTTCGACCTTGCGCGCAAACCAGCGGCCTACCAGCCGTTCCTCGTCCCAGAAGTGGCGGACACGGGCATCTGGCAAGAGCGCCTGGTCCCACTCATCGCGTGCGTCGCCTGCCAACATGGCGAACCAGACGGCATAGACGCGCACATCGGCGTCTATGTTCGATTCGAGCAAATCGCGCTGCACCCACCGGGCGCCAGCTTGGCACACCGCTCAAGTCGGCGAGAGCAGCAGTATCAGGCGTGGGTGTCCGGCATCCTGGTTGAACTGCATGCGCAGTTCGTCAAGATCCGCGATATTGCTAAGTTGATCTTCGGTGGCAGGGACATGCTGGGCGTCCGACCATAGGGTGTATCCCAGCAACGCCGCCAGACCGAGCAACACCAGCCACAGCCGATTGCGCTTGAGCCAATCCAATGGCGAGCGTCCCCATCCCATGTTCGACTTCTCAGCCCGCGAGTTGCTTATCAAGCCTCGGAGTTGACGGCAAGCGCCGCTGTTCGCTGGCGCCCAAAGGCGCGTACATTGCCCAGGCAGCACGAACCTTGCGGGTTGCGAAGGTCGCAGGCGCACTGGCTGGCCTGGATGCCGGCGTTGATGTCGGCAATAATGGAGTCACGCTCGGCGGCTGAGGCCGCCCGTAGCGCGCCGGCCCGATAACCAAAACAGTAGCACACCTGCACCTGATCGGTGTCAGGCTCCTTTTGATAGACCAACTCGCGGATATCGCTGGTCACAAACTGTTGTTGGCCGTCGTCCGAGAAGTAAACTACCGGGCAGTCGCGGCGCCGGCAGAAGTGATACTGCACGTCTCGGACGGTCCGCAGGCTGATCGCCAGCAGGCTCTTGACCGTTTGGCCCTGTACAGGCTTGCCCCGCTCACCGCAGCACGGGCACGTGCCCGGTGAAATACTGCGGCGCATCAGCTCCGGAGCGGGTTGCTCACACAGGGCGCTCCCCGCCTCAGGAACACAGCAGCACATGTCAGTCATGCTCAGCCTCCTGGCGTTGGATCAGCACTTTTCCTGTTTCGCCGTAAGCCTTGATC
The DNA here is from genome assembly GCA_020845955.1 of Anaerolineales bacterium. Lineage (GTDB taxonomy): Bacteria > Chloroflexota > Anaerolineae > Anaerolineales > UBA6663 > JADLEU01. Next base: position 57,395 of record JADLEU010000398.1, on the reverse strand, counting down.
AGATAACAGACGCACTGCTCGCCTTGTACATCGTCCAATGGCAGCGTGGCGCCTTCCCGGCGGAGACTGAGCAAGGTATCCCGCAAGGCCAGCATGTCCGCCAGGCGGCGATCCAGATCAACGAGACTCTGGTCCAAGGCCGTTAGGACGCGCTCGCACGGGGCGATCCCCTGGTCCCGGGCCGCCAGGATCTCACCCACATCGGCCGGACTCAGCCCCAGGCTGCGGGCGCTAGCAATGAAGCGCAGGCGCTCAACATCCGCTGGGCCATACTCGCGGTAGTTGTTGGCTGCGCGTTTCGGTGCGGGTAAGAGACCCACCGCTTCGTAGTAGCGAATGGTCTCGGCGGCTACGCCGGTTTGGTTGGCTAGTTCTTTGATGCGCATGGTCACGTTTTTATCACGCCACGACCGGTTGGTCAGCTGCTTGAGCATGCTGCAGCAAGTGCGCTGCCACCTGCCGGCCACTTTCGAAGCCTTCGTCCAGGGTAAGGATTTCAATATCCCGCCGGCCGGCGGCCCACTGCTCGGCTTCCTCGCGCGAGCGAAAGAAGTGGATGTGATGGCAGAAGTTGCTCCAAATAGCCTCGACCGTATGCAAATCTTTGGCCTCAGCCTCCATCACGACCATGGATACTACGGCAGTGGCGGGGTCCACCGCTTCGATCCGCTCGTGACTGACCACCAGCCGGACCCGGGCCTGGCTCCCCGGGGGCTGCGACTCGATGACCACGGCTTGGTTGAGCATGGCCGGGAGGAAGAGCGTGTCCACTGCGCACCAGGCTGAAAACCGCTGGCTGCCGATGATCAGCCGATGCGGCGTCTCGTTCAAAGACAGCCCAAGAATGCCGGTCACATTTCCGCCGGCATCGCGTTCGGTCACCTTCCCTAGCACCTGAGTGGCCTCATCCCATTCGATGTTCAGGGCCGAAGCGATCTGGGCGACCTGCGCCTGGCTGACCGGGCGGCCGAGAGCCAGCGTTCGCATGACCCGGATGATCAGCCGTGACTGCGCCGGCCCATAGTCGAGCAGGCCGCCTTCCACAATCAGCTTCTTTGTCGTGTTGGTCGCACGCGCGATGTTCATGACAGTCTCTCCTGTGGGTATGGCTGATGTTCTCACTCCGCGCAGCACGATAGCTTCTTCGGATCTTTGAAGCGTGAGATCGCCACGATCTTGAGCGCCTCCGCCATCGTGGGGTAAACGTGCAGCATATCGATGAAGTCAAAAATCGTTGCGCCCAGGCGCAACCCCATCGCCGCTTCGTGGATGACTTCGGCCGCGTCACGCATGACCAGCGACACCCCCAGCATCTGGCGGGTATCATCGTCAATGACCATTTTGGCGATGCCGCGCGGATCGTGAACGGCGCCAGCGCGGGGAACAAGCTCGACTGGAACAGTGTTGCACCAGCAGCGATGGCCCAGGGCATTGGCCTCGGCGTCGGTCAGGCCGACCACCGCCACCTGGGGATCGGTGAAGATGGCGCGCGGAATGACGTGGTGATCGACCTGACGGCGTTCGCCGCTGAAAGCATTGTGTGAGGCGATCCCGCCATCATGGGCACCCACCGGGGTGGCCATTTGACTCCCGGTGTGGCGACCGACGACATCGCCGGCCGCCCAGATATGCGGAACGTCTGTCTGCAAGTAGTCGTTGACTTTCACGAACCCCCGATCGTCCAGGCCTACGCCCACATTCTCCAGGCCCAAGCCATCCGTATTGGGGGTGCGGCCCGTGGCCACCAGCAGCCGTTGAGCCCGAATCGCCTGCTCCCCGGCACGCGTCCGCGCAACGGCGACGATCGTCCCGTCCGGTTCCTGGTAGACGCGCTGCACCGACGCGCTGGTCACAAGCTGAATACCCTCGTCCACGAGCGCCTGGGCGATAGCGATCGACACCTCCGGTTCATAGGCCTTGAGAACCCGGCGGCTGCGCTCCAGGATGGTGACCTGGGTGCCGAAGCGGTGGAACATTTGGCCCAGCTCCAGGGCCACATAGCCGCCGCCCACAATCACGAGGGACCGGGGAAGCTCAAACAGTTCTGAGGGTTCATCGGATGTGAGCAAATCAGACGTGAGATAAGGAATCTCGTCAATCCCTTCAATGGAGGGAACTTGTGGCCGGCTGCCGGTCGCAACGAGAATCTGTTCACCGATGATTTCACGGCCATCAACTTCGACCGCATGCGGGCCAGCCATACGGGCGTGGCCGGCCAGGACCTTGATCCGGTCCGCCTCATCCACGATGGAACGATACTTGCGGTCCCGGTAATCGTGAACAACGTCGTCTTTCTGCTGGATAAGGGTCTGGAAATCGAAGTCAATTTTGGCGGGGCGCAGACCGGGGTAGCGGGGATGCTGCGCTTGCCAGACGATGCGGGCGGCTTCAATCAGGTTCTTGCTCGGCAGGCAGCCGCGGTTGACGCAGGTACCCCCGAGAGTGCGGTTTTCGGTCATGACAGCAGTCTTGCCCAATTCGGCCGCTCGCAGAGCTGCCGCAAAGGCCGTCGAGCCTGAGCCCAGGATCACAAGGTCGTATTTTTCGACATGACCTGTGGAAAGGTCAGCTTGTCGTCGCGCTTCGAGGGGGGTCACTCTTGTCATATCAGGCGCCACGTCTGGCAATTAGCAGCTTTCCTAGCGTATAGGCGGTTTCCACCGGTACCACCTGCGCCTGCGGACGCGTGGCCAGCCAACTTTCTGCGGCCTGCGCCGAGGCGAAAAAGTGGACTTCGCCGCAAAAGGCCTGCCGCGGTGGCTGGCTCGGCTCTGGCAGCACGAGTGAGACTACCGCCTCGGGCGGATCAACTGTGGTCACGCCATCGGGCGTGACGGTGACGCGCACCGGCTGGCCAGTGGTCCGACAGGGCGACTCGACGTGAACCGTCTCCGACAGCAGCGCGGGATACATGAGTGCGTCGAGAGCACACCAGGTGAACAGCTGGCGGCCACTGATTGCAAAGCGATGTGGCGTTGGGCCCAAGGTGAGGCCGGCGCCAATGACTCGGCCGACCGCATCGTAGTCGAGATCCATTTTGGCCAGACGGTCGCTCAAGAGTTCCGGGGAAAGGCCCGTGACTTGCGCGATCTCGTCGTCCGACAGCGGCCGTCCAGCTGCCAAGAGCCGGATAAGCGCATGGTACAGGGGCAAGTCGTCCAGGCATGTTCGGGCTTCACAGCCGGACGGGCAAATGCACAGGGCCAATTTGAGCGATGACGCTAACGCAGCAGGATCGTCCATGTGGGGATTGTAAACCTTATAGTGGCTATAAGGTCAAGGGGGTGAACAGGCGACGAGTATCCTGTTCACGTTGCTGGAGATATTCGTGGTCGATCGAGTGACTTAGGCTTGGCTTATCACCGCGATGTATATGGTGCAACAATGGTCCATGGCGCCAGGGGGCTGCTGTAAATATGGTCTGCCATGATCCAAGCATCTATCACGAGTATTAGCTTACGAGTAAGGGCTTTCTGGGACTTTGGTTGTTGGGCGTACAAACAAAGCGCCACTCCGATGGGAGTGGCGCCTTTGCCTTGTTTATCAGGGCATTTTGCGGCTAAGTGCCGAGGGAGTCTCCTGCCTTATGGAGAGCATTGGGGGCGACCTCAGCGCCTTTCGAATAGGACATAGTTCCCCTTCAACCAGACTTCCCATTTTGTTTCACTCTGCGGAGTCCATCGCTACGTATATGCCCTTCATCGAAAACAGTGCTCTTCGATCCTAAACCATATTCATTGAGACTTCTGTACGATTGAGCATTACAGCCACCGTCACTAGATCCATTGCGGGAGACCACTTCACAAGGTGGGCCGGGAGAGAGTCGAACTCTCACGAGGTTGCCCTCAGTGGATTTTAAGTCCACGGCGTCTGCCATTCCGCCACCGGCCCGTTCACTGACCACTGCAAATCAAGCCTGCTAGTGTCCATCCTCCCTTCGCAGTATCCAGGCCCGTCACACAGTAGCCGCAAAGGCCAATGCTGTAGAGGTTGCTTCACGCCGTCAAGAGCTTGCCCATACGGTCCGCAGCTTCCTCTTCCACGGGCGCCAAGACGTGTGAATAGGTTTGCAGGGTAAGGGTAATTGTACTATGGCCCAATATCTGGGCAACCACGGCCGGATTCGTTCCGGCCATCAAATGCAACGTAGCGCACAAGTGTCGCAGATCATGGAACCGGATGTCCGGCAGTCCCGCCTTCTCCAGAAGGCCCTTGAACTGAATCACCAGGTCTCGAGCCCGTATTGGCGTTCCGACAGTGGTGACAAAGAGAAACCCGTCTTGTCGTCCGAGAGCCGCAACGTGAGATTTCAGAACCTCCAGCGCCGGTCCGGGGATTCTTATTCGTCGGCGGGACTTTTGTGTCTTGGGCTGGGTGAGTTGCAGCCCCTGCCCGGAGACCACTTCCAAGGCCCTTCGAACGTTCAGATAGCCGGTCGCGAACTCTATATCTTCCACCTGCAGGCCCAGAAGCTCCCCTTGCCGAAGGCCACAGGAAAGGGCCAGGACAAAGAGGGCATAATGCCGATGAGTCTTGGCTGCTTCCACAAAGGATTTCACCTGTTCCAGCGACCAGACCACGGGGGTATGGCGTTTCACTGAGGGCACATCCACGAAATCTGACACATTTCTAGGCACCAGATCCATCCGCACAGCCTTATCAAGGGCCTTGTGAAAGACCGCGTGCATGTACTGGACTGAGCGGGGAGACTGACCCTCGGCGAGCTTGTTCGCGTAGAAGTTTTGGACCAGCTGGGGCGTGAGGCGCGAGAGGCGGACTTCCCCCAGGGCGGCTTTGAGGTGCATCCGGATAATGCGGGTATACGAGACGAGGGTGCTGCGCCTAAGGGTCGACGGCAAAACGGTCGTCAGGTAATGCTCCAGGAAGGCGCCCACAGTCACCGTGTCGTCCGAGACCCAGGTGTTTGACCGCACCAATTGGCGCTGCGAGAGCAGCCACTCGTTGGCCTCCTTCTGGGTCTTGGCGTACTTGTACTTCCTCTTTCCGTCCGGCAGAGTGATTTGAGCAGCCCATAAGCCGTCGCTCCGCTTGTAGACCGAACCTTCGTTGTTTCCGCGTTTCTTGGCCATATTGCACCTCCGCCCAAAAGAACACCTGGTCTATAAGGCAGGATAGCACACATATGGCGGCCTGTGAATCCCCAGCGAGCGAAACGCCATGAGCTGCAACCCGACAATGAGTGGACTATTATTGCCTGTCCCGATCCAACTGCATGACCGTCAATTGGGCACTGTATTGCATCCGCACACTGGGCGGCCAAAAGCCAAACTTCCGGTCGATGGCTTCAGCGTGCGTGGTTTCCAGGCAGACGTTATGGCATCCGTTCATTGAGTCGGTGAATGGCACAAGATATCCCAAATCGGTACATCTCATGCTGGGCTTTGATGAACTGGCTGGCTATGTCGCTCAGCCCACTTGTCGAGCCTCAGGCCAGGCGATGTGCGGCCACCGCGTTAGCAGTAGCCACAACTTTCGAGCTTTCGAAAAGTGCACTGTGTCCGCAAACACATTGAACTCGCGGCGCTCCAACTCATCCAGCACAGCCTGGTAGTAAATCCCCCCCGCCCCAGCGACAAAGCGCCCCGTCCGTGAAAGCAGGCTCAGCTTCGGCCAAGCGGAAGCGTATAACTGGCGCGTAATGCCGCACATATGCGCCATAAGCGCTCGGAAGCGCTCGTCGTAAATGCGACCCTCAACGTCGCCGTAGTCGAGTCCGAACACGGCCAGCTCCGCAGCAGGGAGGTAAATCCGGCCGGCCTCTAGATCCTCGCCAACATCTCGAAGGATATTCGTCAATTGGAGCGCCGTGCATAGCTCCACCGCGTGCGGTGCGGCCTCCTCAAAGGTGACGCCGGGCGTAAGATGCAGCAGCTTAAGTGACATCAGGCCGACGGTTCCGGCCACGTGATAGCAATAGTCCTTCAGTTCATCCAACGTCGAGTAGCGGTGTGGTGATGCATCCATCTCGATGCCGTCAAGCAAATCATTGACATAGCGAGGCTCAATCGCGTAGCGCTCGCGCACATCGGCCCAGGCTGCCAGGATGGGATCGGTCTGCTCGGAAGCGGGCCGCAGTGCCGTTTGACGCCAGGCGCGGAATTCTTCTACCGATGCCCGATCCCGATCCACCATGTTGTCGGCCGCCCGAAAGAAGGCGAAGGCGATACGCATGGCCGTGCGGCGATCGGGCGGCAGGAATCTGGAGACGGAGTAGAACAAGCCCTCGCGGTGCCGTACAAAGTGTTCAGCCGCCACGTAGGCATCATGCACCTGCATGGTTCGATGCCCGGTCGCCATACTCGCTGTTGATTTCATCGAGCATCAATGCGCTGCAGCTCACGAACGAGCTGGAAGTAGTCGGGCGTGGTCGTCACCAATTCATTGAGCCGCCAGCCGAGGCGCTTGGCGCTGTCACTCGCTGCCGCGTCTAGAGACTTACGACGGTCGAGGATCGCAATGGTCACGCGGTATAGAGCATACTCAGGCGCATCCCACGCCTCCTCTCGGGAGATGCCAATGGGCGCGACATCCAGAATTCGCGCGATACGCCGCTCAACACCGCGCAATCGGCGCAGTGCAATCCAGTCTCTCACACGGATCATCCGCTTCGCCACGTACACAAGAGCTGGCGGCGGCAACAGCGACATGGTGTAGGCCAGGATCATTAGGCCGATCAGAACGTTTACGAATGAGAAGGAAGAACTGCGAGGCGCAACACCGAATAGCACAAGAGGGCCAAGCGTCATCGTAGCGCCGAGCCATACGGCGAGGATAACCTGCGTTGCCAGGATGCACACAAGGCGCAGCCGGATGGGAAGCGCTGTTTCATTGGTTACCCGGCGCGCAAGGGCAGGTACGGCGATACTCGTCACGATGGCGAACGCATAACCTTGCGCCAGGACGGTCAAAAGGATTTCACCATCTGATCTGCTGAGGCTTTCTGCCCTAAGCTCGGGTTGGAAAAACCACCAAATGGCCAACAGGCAGGCCATAACCACGGGTGCCAACCAAAGCAACCAGCCTCGTGAAAGGAGCGTGTTGTCCAGGCTCAGACAACTCAAAGCCCACACCACGGCGGCAGCGATGGCGAATAGGTACTCTGTAACGAAGCTCAGGCCGGGCAGGCCAGTTCTACCATCCACCCATGCTATGACAAGCGGCGTGCTAAAGGTGGCGGCCAGGGTGAAGCAGACCAGCGTGGCAAACGTGTACCGGGCGTGAGCGGAGTGAAGCTGAACGCGGGGGAGCCGCCAGAGGATCATGGCCCAGCCCACCAGCGCGGCGATGCCATTCATCGACGTGGCCCGCTCCTACTCGGCCTCATCCATCCCCAAGCCTTGCATGAACTGCCGCATCGCATCAACGTCACTCACATGGCTCAGCGCAGCGATACCCGCTCGCTGATAGACACGCTGCTGAATCAAGGTTGACAGGGTCTCGGCTTCAAGCTCTTGCTCGTCCGTGGCGCTCTGCCGAAGGAGGGAACGAAGAGCTGCCTGAGCCTCAATCCGTGGGCCCCTGTCCGTCAAGAGTGCGTCGAGCTCCCTGCCAGCATGTACGGTGCGGTGTCCAAGCAAGATGTGGCACAGCTCGTGAAGGATGATGTGGACCGTGTGGACGTGGAGGGGTCCCGCCTCGTAGAAGACATAGTCGGCGGAGTCGTTGACCACCCAGGCCCCAAATAGCTCCGGTGGCAGACGCCAGGGGACGAGGTGAATTGGTTTTCCGTGCCGAGCGGCCACCCAGGCGATGAAGTCCGATATCTCAAAACGCGAGAAGTCGTAATCCCACCCGTCCAGCTCCTCGGCGAGATACCTTTGCAGTGTTCCGGGGCTCATGCGGTTACCAGCCTTGTCGACACTTCAACACCAACGCGCACCACACGCCGGTCGTTACTCCCGAATCGCTGGCAGTTTCTCGGCCCGCCGGACGTACTCAATCATCGACAGTACGGTGGCCACCCCTTCTTCAGAGAGGTCAGCCGCCTGCCGGGTAATGGCATCCTTGTGCCCGCCCGGACCGGCACCACTCAAGAAATCCTTGCACTGCGCCCTGGTGGTGCACTGGAAGTAGTCAAGCCCGACGCCAAAGTACCTAGCAATGGCCGCGATGGTCCTGAGCCCTGGGTTCGTGTTTTCGCCTATATAGAGCTTGCGCAGGATGTAAGCGGTTTCGCCGGTGGCCTCCGCAATGGCCCGGTATGTCACCGGCAGCCCGCGCGCCCTGCCATACTCGAACAGCAGCTCAAGCTGCCTAGCCAACGTCATTCTCCTTGCCATCGGCGCCTCCCACCCTGCCAACTCAGGGGCCAGTCGCTACTTTTCGGGTGTCTTTGGTGGCGGCAAACCTTCAGCCTTGCGCACGTAGTCGAGCATGCTGCGCACTGCAGCCAGACCATCCTCCGACATCCCGTTGGCCCGCAACTTGATTTCGTCCACTTCGCGCGCCGGCGCGTATTGGGCCAAATAGGCCTCGCATTCGGCCCGCGTGTCGTAATCGAAGTAACTCAGCCCGACGCCGAAGTACTTGACGAGGGCGCGCAGTATTTTGAGGCCAGGGTTCTTGTTCTCGCCCCGATGGATTTTCCGAATATTGGTGGCGTTTTCGCCTGTTGCCTCCGCGATGGCACGGTAGGCCGGGGAAATCCCCCGGGAGTCGCCGTAATCAAAGAGGATTTGGATTTTCTCAGCGAGAGTGAGGGCGCGGGCCATGCTTTCCTCTGGGCATTCAGTGCCGTAGTGTGAAGTGAGCATACTATATCACTCTACGCAATACCTTGCCAGGGGCTTTGTTTGTAGGTTCTTCTAAAGTTTGGCACTGTGCGCCTGAAGTTTGGCACTGGCGGCCCGACCCTCAACGTAAGGGTGAATGAATAGTCTGGCACTGGCCTAAGCCGCCCCTGTGTCGCCAAAGATTGGCACTGGCCTAATCCAAACGACCGCCAGCCGGACAAGATGCGGCTGTAGGTCACGCGCGTGCAGCCCAACACCTGGGCCGCCTGCGAGAGCCCCTTCTTCTCGCGCGCCGCTCAGAAACGCCGCCCTATCCCGATGAGGCGCAGGGCCACATAGCACTTCACATGGGTCACCAACGCCGTCATTTGACATTTCATGGTCGCGCCGCACATTGGATACATCGGGCCGGACATCTCTAGGGACAGTCAACGCTTATCGCCACTTTGGAGTCACGTCACAGGCCAGATCCTTGGGCGCAGTCGGCGTCAGATTTCATGCGCAACCGTTCCCATTGATGACTCTCAACTCCTCTTACAGGCGTGCCGTGCTTCGCTAGGCGGTACTGCCTTCCAAGCAGCCGAACGCGGTGTTCGGATTCTGATGGTCCATGCCGGTTCTTCTCGATCGCAATTCGCACCCACTGCTCTCCTGAGTTAGCGCTTAGAGCATCACGGTTTAGGATTATCGCTACATCAGGCTCGTACTGCACGGTGGCCGGCCCCCACAGATCCTCGAAGTGAACGCGTTGACGCCTTAGCGCCGCTTCGTCAGCGGCAGCCACGGCCATCACCGGCACGCCGAGTTCCATCGCTATTGCCTTAAGCCCGCGCATTACCAGGTCAATCCGCTGATGGTCCGTGAGCTCGGCGCCCCCCAACCTGGGCTGCAGCGGAACACGCTGGGCGTAGTCCACGATCAACATAATTCGGGCAAATCCCTGGTGCTGGGCCATGCGGACGTATTCGTGCAGCACCGGCAGGGTGGTTTCCAGCCCATCACCAGCCACCAACCACAATCGCCAAAGGTATTCGCGCAGGCGGTACCAAGCGCGATCCACGCCAGGCACGTTGGCCAGCAGCCAATCCAGGTCCAGGCCCTGGCGCGCTTCGCGCGAGGGGTGCGCGTCGTAGTAGGCCAGCACTGCCTTCTCAATGGCATCGCGCGTCACGCCCTGCGGGTCCGGGCTGTCGGCATTGTCGACCGACTCCAGGCAGAGCAAGCGGTGTAGGAGAGTCTCCGGCCGGTGCTCGTAGCAGACCAGGATGGGCAGTACACCACCGGTAGCGGCCAGGTTGCGCGCCACCTGCAGCACGAAGATGGTCTTGCCCACGTTCTGCATCCCGCCCACCAGGCACAGATCCTCGGCGCGCAGGCCGCCGCCCAGGCATTCGTCGAGCTGCGGAAAGCCAAGCGGCGCAGGCCGGTAGTTCTCTAGGTTGCCCGAGCGCAGTCGCTGGTTGAAGGCCTGGACGGTCTCCCACAAGTTCTGTGGTCGGAAGGCGTCTGTATTGGGCAGGCGAATGCTGGGCGGTATATCTGGCATCAGACCCACCCTGGCCACACAAGCCACACATACACAACGGCGCCCATGCTGAACGCAAATGTGATCGGCCGGCCACGCCTTCGATACGCAGCGGCGACCTCGCTCCGGCCCGGCCACACGCCCTGACTCACCATAACAAACAGCGCCGACAGGCGTTGCACGCCGGCCTGTCCTTCCCAAACAATCAGTGCCAGCAATGAGCCAAGCAGCCCTGCCGTCAGAAGCACGTAGACCAGGCGATGGTCTGGGAACAGCGCAACTAGGGCCATCACGAGCTTCATGTCACCGCCACCAAAGGCATGTAGCCACCAAAGCCCGAGGCAAACGATTGCAGTCAGCGCAGTGACCGCCACCTGTGTTCCCATGACTTGGCCCAGCACCAACCGCGCCAGCAGTAGGATCCACCCAGCGATCACGGCCGGCCGCATCAGGGCATTCGGTAGACGTTTGTGGCGCAGGTCCTGGACGGCCAGAACCAACAACACGCCTGTCACAGCAAACCGCGTGCCAACGCTGAGGAGAGTCGCTGCTTCGGTGCTCATGGCTCAATCGGCTTCCCGGTCCGGCGGCTTGATGATTAATCCGGCGTTATCCACGGTCTCAATGAGGTCGTGGCCCTCGGTATGTCGCAGCTTGCGACGAAGACGATAGGCGACGTTGAGAAGGATCCTGGCATCTTCGCCTGCGAACGTGGGCTGAACCATCCCCCATCCGACTTCCATCAACTCGACGTAGGTCACCAGTTGGCCAGGGGTTCGCAGCAGCCGCTCAAGAACTCGGCGCTCAACATCGCCAAAGGTGAAGCGCCTGCCGCGCTGCAAAGCCTGGGCTCGCGCCAGGTCAATCACCAGTCCACCGTAGTAGAACAGCTTTCGCATCCGTTCAGGGGTCAGGTTGCCGGCCGGCGTCCGCCGCAGATGAGCCCGCACTCGGGCCACAAGTTGTTCCCGGGACAACGGCTTCACAAGGTAGTTGTCTGCTCCCAGGTTCAGCCCGCGGACCACGCGCGCGTCGCCGATCTGACCCGTCAGGATGATGATGCGCACCGGGCTGCGGGCGCGCAGCATCGCCAGCACTTCGAAACCATCCATGTCGCCGAGGAGCATCAGGTCCAGGATCACCAAGTCCGGCGCGAATTCGGTAAACGCTGCCATGGCTTCGGTACCGCTGCGCACCGCCCGAATGCGATAGCCAGCCTCTTCCAGCACCTGCCGGTAGAAGACAAGCAGCGCCGTTTCGTCCTCGACGATCAAGATACGCTGGCCAGGCAGTTGCCGCTCAGCCATTCGCGCCTTCCGCCAGGGCGTCGCGCAAGACCTCCACGAGGCGCGCACGCGCCACCGGCTTGCGGAGAATGGCCCAGGCGCCTCTCCGCCGAGCCTCGAACTCGTCCGACGTGTCCAGTTCCGCGGCGAACACGACGACGCGCAGCGGCTCGTGTGTGCTTTTTGCTCTCAGCCTGTCCCATACGCCCCAACCGTCCAACTCGCCCGGAAGGGTGAGATCCAACAGCACCGCTCCGGGCCAACGCTCATCTGCCAGGCTCAGCGCCTGTTGGCCGTTCTGCGCCAGGCGGTGAGGCAGTCCCGCACGCTCCAGCGACCGACGCACAAACTCACCCAAGGCGAACTCATCTTCTACGACGAGCAGGTCAGGCATGGCTCACCTGCCCACTCCAGACAGGAACTTCGAGCATGAAGGTGTTGCCATGCCGGCTCGGATCACCCACGCAGGGAGCCAGCCAGAGATGCCCACCCATCTGCCGAGTGACCTCGCGAGCGACGTACAGCCCAAGGCCAATGCCAAGCCTGGGTCGCCCCAGGTCGGACGGCAAGGCCGCCAGAGGCTCGAAGATGATTTCAGCATACTCGGGCGGTACGCTCGGGCCGTCATCTTCCACCACGAATACCACTCGTCTGGCCTCATCCTTCAAGTACGCCGCTACGTCCAATCCGCCCAGCCGCCCACGATCCGGCCGGCAGCGCTCCGCATTGCGCAGCAGCGTCCATAGGGCCTGAAACAACCGGTCCTGGTCGGCGTAGATTGGGGGAAGGTCGTCGGCATAGCCGAGCGACACCAGGCAATCGGGAAAGCGCGCCTCGAACGTCTGCGCCAGCTCGCCCAGCAGGGATCCCACGTCCACGACGGTTTGGAACAGCCGCAGCGGGCCTCGGGCGAGCTCGTGCCGCAGGCACAAGTCATCCACAACACCCGCCAGGTAGACAGCATCGCGCTTGATGAAGCTGATATAGTGCTCGGCCAGCGCCGGCGGGAGGCCGGGCTCCAGCAGCTCGGCGAAGCCCTGCAGCGATTGAAGAGGAGTTCTCAACGCATGCGCGGCTGTCCGCAGGAATAGAGCATGCCGCTCTTGAAGCTGCTCGAGCGTTTGTTGTGGCGGATCAGGATTGGTCATGGTCGACGGCTTCCAGCACCTGCCGAACCGGGCTCAGAAGCGAGGCTTCCGGCAGTCCCCGTAGGACTTGCTCCAATGCGGCAATCGAAACTCGCATGTGACTGGCCAGGCCCGCGTCACTGGCCACCGCCTGGCGCAGCCGTTGAAATGAGTCACGATGCGCCTCCGCCCAGCCGAGCAGGCCAGCATCCACCAGGGGCAGCGCCTCCCAGCCGGGTTTGCCCCAACAACTCTCGCGATAAGCGCAGGCCCGGCAGGCGTCATAGCCCGTCACTGCGCGGGGAACGACGACATGATGCCGCATCCCACGGGCGATCGCAGCAACGAGCGCCAGTAAGTGCCCAGAACTGGTTTCTCGAAACGTGTAGGTCTGGCCGGTGGGCCAATGGCGGTACATAACATGCTCAACTCGGTCCCACGACACCCCAGCCGATTCGTCCGGGCGAGCCGGGGGTTGTGCCAGCGCCGCAGCAATGACCCGCAGATCACGACCGGCGAGGCCAGCCCGCACCCATGGCGCAGGTTCGAAGTCATGCACTTCGACCAACACCGTTTTCGGGTCAGCCGCACCTTTGACCAACAGGTCGGCCGTCCCCTGGAGACACATGCCGTTGCCCAGATTCGCTTCGAAGGGCACCTCCCAACCGAGCACGACGCCTGGTGCGGGCAGGTCAGGCGCCACGCGCTCCGCCATGCTCAAGCCCTCGGCGAAGGCATCGCCGAACGCACTTCCAGGCCGGTCGCCCACGTCAGGCGCCAGGAGGCCGTGTGTGCGCGCGAAGTCGTCCAGGCTTCGGCCAAGGGTCGACAACCCTGCTGAGTGCATCCGCGTTCGGTACTCACTGGTCATCTCGGGCACAGCGTAGCGACCGCCATCGGGCCGCTGGATCCGGCCGGCCAAAAATAGGCCCAGGATTCTGGCGCGGCCATCAGCATACCGGGCCAGGTCGCGGGCCAAGGCCGCTTCGCCCCACCCTTCGCACCAATCATGCCAGACCAGGCCGATCGCGGCCGTCAGGCTTTCGGCATGGCCGCCGTAGTAGAAGGCGAGCCCGGTTCGAATTGCGGTCGGCACCAAAGCCGCAATGGTGTGAGGCCTCGCCACGCCGGCGCGCCTCTCCCAGAACCACTCGAGCGGACACCGTGCATAGGTCCGCAACTCATCCAATTGGATAACCAATGCGCGCTCGTCCATTACGTTGCCACCTTGCTAACGGGAGAGGCGTCTTCGATACACGTCGACCCTTCAGATGCGCCGGAAGTCACTACCGCGGCAAGCTTGAAGCAAAACGATGCCCCTTGGCGTTGATCAGTCGGAGCCCAGATTTGGCCACCCATGGCCTCGACCAGGCGCCGGCTCGACCACAGCCCAAGGCCGTGCCCCCGCACCTTGCCGGTGCCATCCGTGCGAATGCCGAATTCGAAGAGCTGTGACCGTGCCTGCCCTGAGATGCCGGCGCCGTTGTCGTCGACCGCGAACACGATGTTGTCGCCCTCCATCCACACCGACAGCCAAACGCGAAGGTCAGGTTGCTGGGCGTTATGCTTGATTGAATTGGATAGGAGGTTGTCGAAGATGCGCAGCACGGCCAGGCGCTCCCCCCACACTGCGGGCAGCCCTGGCTCGACATCCACGGTGAAGGTAAAGCCCGCCTCGCGTCGTCTTCGCGCCACCATCGCCGCCGCCAATCGAATCAGCTCCTCGACTTGGAGCGGCTCCAACTCGATTTGCCGTTCGGGATCACTGAGCTCGTCAAGCAGGGGCCGGCTTAGGCTCAATTGCTCCTTGGCCTGCTCGACGAGATGGGTTGCCAGGCTGCCGGAGGCCTCGCCCTCAACCGCCAGCTCCAGCAAGGAACTTGCCGCAGCCAGTTTGTTGGCCAGGTCGTGAGCTGCCGTTCTGCTGAGCCGCTCGTGGCGGTTCAGGGCGTCGCTCAACGCCTGAATGTCGGCCGCCCGCGCTTCAAGTTCGACGAATTCGGCCAACACCTGCTCTGCGTAACGCTGGATCGCCTGCATGGCTGGCACGTGGCGTTCGGCGATTTGGGCCGACGGCCAGGCCAGCACCATCGACCCATACGCTCTCAAAAGGAGCGCTGCAACACCGCCTTCTCGGCCCACGTCGAGTGCCTGCCAGCGCGCACCCAGCCGGCCCGCCTCCGACAACGCCGGCCCACTTGAGGTGCGGACACGGTCCACCAAAGTGTCGTCGGCAGGCACCCGGGCCAGCCAATCGAGTCTGTCAACATTCACCGCCTGCGCCAATTCATATTCTGTGCCATCGCCACACGTTCTGTGCAGCGTACCGCTGTAAGCACCAAGCGTCTTAACGCTTTGCTCGAGAATGATCCCAAGGGTCTGTTCACGATTGCGCCGCTGCACAGTCGCCGCCATGATTTGACCAAGGGCATCGTTCCATGCCCTTTCACGCCGAAGTAGCCACTGCCCCACACGCCACACGGTCAACAACACGGCTCCGCAGAATAGGGCAGTGACAATCACGGTCCACCCAATGGCTGCGCCATTAATGGAAGACATGCCGACCCTACAGCTGACTCGCTAGCGATTGCCGTTTGCGGGTCGGATACGGGACCGGAGCCGATGCGCCAGGCGGCGCCGCGCCTTGATCGACCGCCTGGCGCTCAAAACCCAGCGCCTTCATCAACACCTGGAATTCGCGCTCGCCTTCCTGGCGCAAGCCCAGCTCGTTGAGGTCTTTCACGCCATCCGGCAGTTCCGCCAGGGTGCCACGTCCAATGAGCTCACGCCATCGCTCGGCCGCGGCCAGGCCGGCGCCACCATCGTTGTGCGGCACGATGACCAGTGGTCGCTTGAGGCGGGCCAGAAGGGCCGCGTGCTCGGCCTTCATGTGCGTGCCAATGTTGGCCAGCGCGTCAAAGCCCCACTGCCGGGCAGTAATCGCATCGGGCGGGCTTTCAACGAGCAGCACAGGTCGAGCGCTCTCGCGCCGGTCGAGCCGGGCGTAGCCGTATAGCGGCTTTGCCATCTCCTTCAGGCTCAGGTACTTGGGTGCCTGCGTGCTCAACGACGGAGAGAAGGCCCGTCCGATCAGATGCAACACTCGCCCGCTCCGATCCCGTTCGACAAAGACCACGCGGCCGGCCATGAACTCCCGATAGCCGTGGTTGGCCTGAAGCAGGTTGATCTCGGCTGCAGCAGTGATGGATAGGCCGCAGGAGAGCAGGGCCGGCACCAGCAGATCGCCGGCGGCATAACCCATCGCCTCCTGCCGGATAGTGGCATCGCTGAATCCACGCCGGCGCAGATAGTTGTAAGGCGTACCCTCGCCCTGGCCCGATGCCAAGAGGGCCGTATGGTAAAGACGGGCCGCGGTATGCAGCAGCATTTGGACGTGTGGACTCAGTTCGATGAGTCGCCAGGACTGCGGCGCAGTCCAGGAAGGCGGCGGCACCTGGCGCAGTGGCGGCAGGCGGTTGCCCTCCAATTCAGCCAGCACCTCCTTGAACATCGCCTTGTCACGGCTGTTCCAGGCTCGCCCGAAACGGGCATGTCCCACCAGGTCAATGACGTCACCGCCAAGGTCACACGACGCCGCATAACACGTCCAAGTTTCTGTCGGCAGATGAACCGCGAAGCTCGGGTGTCGGTCGTCGTGAAATGGGCAACGGCCAACCAGGTGGCTCCCCGTGTGCCGAAGGTCTGCCACGTAGCGCACCACCACCTCATGCAGTGGATGACGGGCCTTGATCTCTTCAACCCTGGCGCGGGCAGTCGGTTGAGTCACTTTAACCTTCAAACGCGTATACGAACTCGGGCGCCTCGACCATGCGCCAGGCTCGCTTGACCGGGTTCAGCCGGCCGCTCTCATCCGCCAGAAGATCCGCACGGGCAAGTCGGACATCGAGCCGTGTCCGATGCTGCTCATTCAACTCCCTAATCCGGCGGCGCAGCGACTGCAGACGCC
This sequence comes from Anaerolineales bacterium, assembly GCA_020845955.1. Lineage (GTDB taxonomy): Bacteria > Chloroflexota > Anaerolineae > Anaerolineales > UBA6663 > JADLEU01. Next base: position 40,737 of record JADLEU010000398.1, on the reverse strand, counting down.
CTTCCCCACCACGTTCGACCAAGATGAGCAGGCGCGGCAGGCTTCCGCCAAGCCCGTCCCACGTGCCGCCCAGGCGGTAGTAGCGGCTTAGCTTATCGGTCAATGCCTGGCCGTGTACAGAATCGCGATCCACCTCAAGCCAGAAGGGCACTTCGCCTTTCGCTCCACTCGGTTCCCGGATCACCACGACGCCCGTCGCATCCGGCAAGACAGCTTTGAGCGCCTGCTGGCTCGTGCGCAGTTCGCGCGGGGTACGTTCAGGCAGCTCAAACAGGCACTGCACGTGATCCCAACGCAGCAGTGACTGACGAGGGGGTCCATGCCGGCAGAAGCCGACGAGAAAGTCGAGAACGAGCTGTGTGTGAACCCGCACGGTGTCGAACCAGCCAACGGCGTACTCGGGTCCATTCGCCGTTCGCCGCAGCGGCCAGCCCCGCAGCCGAGCGTACTCAACCGGCGGCAGGCGCACCTGGGTGGCCAACAGGCAAAGACCGAGCCAGGAAAGCACGTAGCCGCTGCCCGATGGGGCCACGTCAATCAACTGGTGAGCCAGCAGCTCTCGGATACCCTCCCGCACGTGCCGCTCCGTGAACGCCAGGACCACCGCGAGATCATCCGCTGTGATAAGCGGGTATTGTCCAACCCGGTCGAGCAATTCCCTGGACTTCTGGCTGATCGCCTGGTGAATACCGACTAATTGCCGAAGAACGCGCACGGTCAAGCCCGCGGATGCCGGTGCCGTCGCTCGCCTTGGCAGGTTGATCGGCTGGTTGGCCCTGATCTCATCTGGCGCTGCCTCTCCCCACCAGCCGGCCCCGGTTGCCGCGGGCCGTTGGCTCGGTCGGGCGCAGGGCACCACGTCGGCCCACAGGGGCGTCGCCTGTCGGCGCTCGTTCCACCAGCGATTGTGGCCGAGATCATCCAGCGTGGTGACACGCAAGGGTCCCGGCCAGTCGCCGCCACGCACGGTCTCTCGCCAAATCTGCACCATCTGAGTCAGTCGCCGCTGATCGCTCGTGATCACGACAAACACGGGAAAGTAGGTGTGCCCGTCACGCCCGAATTCCGGCCGGCGCCGCCAGGCGTGGACACTGCGAAACTGCTGGTAGACCCAATCCAGGGCAAGATTCCCGGGATCTACCAGGATGGCGACATTGCGATAGGCGCCGGGGGTCAGCTTCAGACAGGCGAGGCCGTCCAGCGGAAGCGATCGGTAGGCCAGGCCTGAGTAGTCTTGCCGGCCGGGATTGGGTGGGTGATCGGATCGCACCGCCTGGGCTGGAAGGTCGTAAGGCGACAGCGACCAGACGACTCCCGGCTGCTTGTGCCACTCGTTCAACAGAGCCCGTGCGTAATCGAGCTTCAGGGCGGCCAACAACGTCCGTACCTGGCGAGGTTCAGAGTACGGTATGCCCTCGCGCTCAGCGCCCGCGGGCGTCAGCCCGTAGCGCGCCGGCGCGTGCCCCAGCCCGCGGACGGCAGCGGCCGTGGCAAGGCGATAGCGCACCGCCAGCTTGACAGCCGCTTCGAACTCGCCCTGGTGAAGCCCGCTGTGAGACCGAAGCAACCCGGCTCGGGCCCAGGGATGAGCGCCAACTGCCCGCAGCAGCATCCTAAGCCGTTCCCGATCCTCGATCCGTTGACGACGTACCATCTGCGCCTCGTCGAGACGACTGCCTCAGTCCGATTCCTTCTGCAATTCGTTCGAACCCGGCCTCATCCGGGGGTGCGGTCGGTCCCCAGGCGCCCGCTGTCGGCGGACGTGCCTTGGGCCGGGATGATGACGCGACCGCATGTTGTGTAACGCGGTTCGTTTCGGCATCGGCCGCTTCACCGCCTGTGACCTCCGCTGAGCGGCGGATGAATCCTGGCGAGTTCGGGGGCGTCGCCCTTTCTTGGTCAGCCTCGGCGGCTTGACCCATCCCTGACTCACGCCCTGTACTGGTGTGCGCAGTTTGCGCCCCTCCGTGTTCATCCAGCAGCATGGTGGCGGAACGGCGAGCCAGCCGATCCGCCTCGTCGCCGGCCACGGTGTACAAGCCTCGTTGTGCCACCACCTGACTGGCGACAGTCGGATCAGGTGTAAGTGGGGCCGCGACCTTTACCAGAAAGACCGGCAGTGGCCGGCCGTCTTCGGAGATGGTCTTGACGTAGGCGTGGTGTCGCGGCAGGTTGACCAGGCTCTCGGCCCGCAGACGGTCAATGTCCAATTCGCGCTCGACCAGGTAGCGGGCATCGTCGCCGTTGACCTGGAAAACAAACTTGGTCGCGACACCCGCAAAGAGGCTGCCAGCCAGCGTGCCCGTCTCTTCGATGCGGCGGAGGTTATCCAACGCCTGTGTGCCAAGCACAAAATTGCCGCCGTTCTTCTGCAGTTCGCCCAACAGGGCTCCAAAGTCAGTGCCCGTCATCGTCTGAAACTCATCCGCCACGACTGACACCGGCACCCGCTGATCGCGCGGCAGTGTCGTCTGGCGCATAATGACGCGGCGCATCACATTCAACAGGAGTGAGCCGATGAAACCGGCGAGGTCGTCACCGAGGATGCCGGCGTTGATATTGACCACGATGATCTTGCGGCTGCGAATGGCCCGGAACAGGTGTAGGGTGGAGCGAGGCTGGCCGACCAGCCGGCGAATGGCAGCCGAGCGCTCAAAGGCGTGGCTCTTGGAGAGCACCGGCGAAATAACTTGTTCACGCTGCGAGCCGCTGAGCAGAGCATACTCGCCGAGAAAGTACTGGATGATATCCGGGCGATCTGCGCCCTTGACCTCCTGGGTCAAGAAACGGTCGCGCAGCTCTGGTTCGCAGGTGAGCAAAGGCGCCAGGGCCAGGAGGGTGTACTGCCGCTCGGGTGGCCGGCGTAGGTTGGCGTGAGCCAGGGCACGCAGACCAAGACCCAGCGGAATCAGCATCCGTGGCCCCCAATACTTCTGCCACAGCGCCCGGCCCACATCCACGAAGTTCTCCGCCAAACTGTCAGGGTCAAAACCTTCGCCGACATCCAGCAGGTTCAAGCCGACCGATCGAGTTTCGTCCGACAAATCGATGTAGACCACATCATTCACCCGCTCAGGCGGCACGAGCCCAATTGCGCGTCGCGCCAGATCGCCGTGAGGATCGATGATCAGTACCGAACGGATCGGGTCACGCATCCACTGAGCGGCGATATGCTCCATGAGGGTGCTTTTCCCGTGCTGCGTCTTGCCAATGATGAACACATTGCGGCGAAGCGCCTCGGGCGACAGCATTACCTCGATTGAGGTCCCGTTCTTCTCCGATATGCCTACCCGGGCGCCAGCGCTGTGGGTGACATCCGGTGGCAGGGGCAGGAAATGTTCATAACTCTGCCGTCGCACGAGTTCCAGCGACTCGCCCACCGGCATGTGCCACAGGCCCGCCAGTTCTTTCACGCTCAATACATTGGGTCGAATTCCGACGGCCGGCCTAAGGTCATCAGGCTTCGCGCCGGCGGGCAAGGTCACGACGCGCCAGCGATTGCCGGAAGTCGTGTTGAAGAGCTGGTAGGCGGCCACCAGTTGGTCCAACAGGACCTGCGCGCGGCTGATGCTCGTCGCGCTGGCGAATAACCGCACCTCGACCGCCAGCGCCTGGTCGCGCAGCTTGGCGGCCGCTTCTTCTTCCAAAACTCGTGCCCACTGGTTGTCATTGAGACTGAAAAGCCACCCGGCCAGCAACCCAAGCGCCGCCCCAATTGGCAGGGCCACCAGCCAACGCGTCCACGCGCCGACGAGCGCCCACAACGCGAGCGTCGCCACGCACAGCAACAACACCGAGGCGCCGGTCACCGCCGTGATATTTCGCGTCGGCGCCGGTATATCCGCCCCGTAACCGCGCCGCTTGAGCGCCGCCAGTTGGCGCAGATGCGGTTCCGCCCATGCGGCCCGGGCCGCGCCGCGCACAATGACCTGCGACAGCACACACTCCTCCGGCTGAAGGCCATCGAAGGCGCCGAGGAGGGCGTCCAGCGGCTCGCTGCCTTCAAACTCGCGCCACGTCTTGATGGGCAAGAACTCCGGGCCAGTCGTCACCAGCTGAGCAGCCAACCAGGCGTTTGGGCTAGCCGGTAGGCACGCCAGTGGATCCAGCGCCGCGGGGAGGGGACGCGCTTCGACCTGCCGGTAAACGGAATAGAGTTGTGCGCTGACCCGCTGCACGGCCGCCGCTGAGCCGCGGATGGCCAGCAGCCGCTGATGGTGGTGGCCCACGATCTCAAGGGCCACCGGACCCGGCAATTGCCCGAGTGTGCCCGCCAGTTGCTCCATGGCGGTGGCGTCCCGCAGGTTCTCAGGCGGCGGGAGCACCAGCCGGGCGACCATGTCAGATCCGTTAGTGGGTACCGTTGGGGTCATACGTGCCTCAGTCGCCACACGGCCAATCCAGGACATCCTCAGGGCTGAAGAACAACGCCGGGTCGAGCCAGACCCCGGTCGTATCCCTCTCCCCTTGAAACTGCTTGATCCCGTAGTGCACGTGCGGCCCGGTGGAGTTCCCGGTGTTGCCGCTCGCGGCGATGACCTGGCCGCCCTGTACGATGTCGCCCACCTGCACCGAGATCGACTCGTTGTGGGCAAACCAGGTCTGGTAGTCGCCGTTCTCGATCACGACCAGGCCGCCCCAGGCGCCGTTATCGCCGGCCCAGACCACCTTGCCGCTCATCGTGGCATAGACAGGCGTGCCGGCGTTGACTGGAAAGTCGACGCCGACGTGATCGACATAGTTGGCGTCCTGAAACTCGCAGCCCAGCAGCGGCCGGTCGTGGGTATTGCCCCAATGCTGGATCGGGCCGCGGAGCGGCACGCCCCAGGGCGCCTGCGCGTCCGCGCTACGGTAGCCATCACGCCCAACCGCGCTGGCCCCTGCCCCCACCCCGCTGCTGCCGGTCGCGCCATCCGAGTCCTGGGGGATATCCAGCTGCCACTCGGCCAACTCGCGGCGGCCAAATGGCATCTGGGGAATGGCGTTGGCCACCATCAGGTTCGGCATGACGATGAAAAAACAGAAGCTGCACATCCAGACCGCCAGCCCCAGCGCAAAAAGTGCCTTGAGCACACGCACATCGGCCTACCAGATCGGCTCTGCCCGCCGGCCCGAGGCGATGGCCACGGCCTGCTGCTGCTCGCGGTTGGTGGCCAGGCGCGCCAGCCGCAGCGGGTTCACCGCCACGTAGAGCGGCAGGCGCACGTCGTTGCCGAAGAGCAGCAGCCCTTCGCCCTTGCGCACGTGCAGCAGATCCGATTGTTCCGCCGGTGAGAGGCCGAAGAGGTCGCCCAGCCGGCGCACGGCGCTGTCCGATTCCTGCCCAAACAGCATCTTGATCCGGGCGATCTCGGCGATCACCCGCGCCTCGGGGCTGCTCACCAGCCGGTGGGTGTCCTGGGTCGCCAGGTGCAGCGCGGCGTTGTATTTCCGAAAGCTGCGCGCCATGCGCTCCAGCCGGTGGGCGGCGCCCGGCTGCTCGAGCAGGTACCAGGCCTCATCAATGAAGAGGTGGACCGGCTGTGCCGCGCCGCCGGCCACGACTTCGTTCCAGACGAGCCGCAGCACCTGCCAGGCGAAGACCGGCGCCAGCGTCCGCTCGACGTTTTCGCGCAGCGACCGCATGCCAAACACCACCAGCGGCGCCTGCCCGACATCCACGGTCGTGGGCTGATTAAACAGGTCGGCGTAGAGGCCGTAGGCATACTGCAGCAGCACCTGCGCCAGCGCCTGGCTGCGGGGGTTGGCGTGGGCCGTCAGTGTGTCCACCAGTGCAGACAACGTCGGCGCGGCACGCCTGGCCTGCCCGTGAGCAAGGTCGTCGGCGCGGAAGCCCCACTTCTCCATCGTGGTCTGGTAGCACTCCACCAGGGCGTTGAAGGCCGGCGCGTCGAGGTGCTCGCCCAGGATGGCTTCCACGAAGGCCGCCAGCGACTCGGCGGCGCTGGTCCAGGGGTTTTCGGAGGCCAGGTTGAGGTCCATGATGTTGAGCACCTGGCCGCCGGTAAGGGCCTCCGCATAGCGCAGGACCCGCGCCAGCTCCTGGGCGTCTGGTGTGCCTGATGCCGCCAGCGCGGAGACCAGCGCGGCCAGGGGCGGCACCGGCCTGGACCAGGTCGCCGGCTGATCGGGCAGGATCCCGGCTGCGGCGCAGACAGCCTGGTAAGACTGGGTCAGCGCCTGGACCTGGATCTCGGCCAGCGGCGCCGCGCTCAGCGCTTCATACAGCTCCCCCAGCGCCACCAGGCCATCCCGGTAACCCTCCGGCCCGGCCGGCAGCTCGAGGCGTTTGGGTTCGGAGTGTTTGCCCAGCTCCACATAGGGTGCGTGGAAGTCAATCGCCAGCCGCAGATACTCGCGCTCGGGGTCGATCACGAACACCCGGTGCCCCAGCGCCAGCACGGTCTCGATGGCCTGCTTGAGATAGACCGACTTGCCGCCGCCGGGCGCGCCGATCACGAGCTCCGAGGCGTTGCTCTGGCCGCGCTCAAACGGGTTCAGCGCCACGAAGAGGCCGTTGCCGCGGTGCAGGCCGAAATGCCAGCCTTCGGGGTCCAGGTACTCCCGGCGAACGAAGGGGAAGAACGAGCCCAGCGACTCCGCCGACATGTTGCGCGGCTTGAGCTTGTAGGCCGGGCGGGCCAGCGGGCGGGTCGACTGCAGCACGCTCAGATGCCGGCGGGTTGCCGGGTAGAAGCGGATGTCCTTCACCTTCAGGGCGGTCTCGAACTCCCGGCACTGCCGGTCCAGGCCCGCCAGGTCGTTGGCCCACACCAGCACGTACCAGTGCAGAAAGTACGGCGCTTGCAGCGCGATCTCGAGCTCCGCGCGGGCGGCCTCCACGGACTGGATCGCGGCCTGCCGGCCCCAGTCGGTGATAGCGCCCCGCCGCGCGTCCACGAGGGTCGAAGCCTTGAGCTCGGTCTCTGTTTCCTTGAACTGCTGACGGATCTGGACTGGGTCTGCCGCAGTGAGATAGAGCGCGTGCGTGGTATCGAGGGGCAGCGCCACGATAGCGGCCAGGTCCACCGGCGCGCGCGGATCGAAGTCGTAGAGCAGGTAGCCACGGGCCACGACCTCGCCCACACGCAGATAGTGCTCATGCTCCTCAATCAGTGCCGGTGCCAGCAGGTCGGCTAGCTTTTCAGGGTCGCGAGCCGCCTGATCCAACTTCACATCCTGCGGGCATTGATCCACCGGTGACCGCGGCGCCCAGGCAGGCGAGTTTCCGTTACTTGAGAGGACGCTTCCTGGCCCGCGCGGTGTGCCCAGGAGGTTCGGCGAATGATGGTAGTGGTCCCAGAGCGCCTGACTCAGACGAGCCGGAGACCAGGGCCGCAGCTGCAGGCCGATCTCGGTCAAGGCCGAAGTCGCGACCTGCACGTACTCCTCGAGCTGCTCCAGCGCGGCCTTCACGATGAGCTCGCTCAGCACCCGCTCCCGGCGCTTACCCGAAACGGCCTCCGGGAAGGGATTGTGGGCGATGACGACCAGGTAGCGCTGCTGCCTGGGTGAAAGCTGTTCATGGGCCGCTGTCAGAAAGGCGGCTGTTTCTTCCGCGCAGCCCTGCATGCGCTGGCGGCGCGCCTTCGTCTCGGGCTCAACCGCCGCCTCGGCGCGCTGTTGCCAGTCTACTGCCGACGCGTGCCAACGATCGAGGTAGCCGGCCAGGTCCTGCGGCTGGGTGACGATGACGAGCTGAATGGCCATGGGCGCGCGCAGGCGGCGCAGGGCCGTGGCGAACAGCCCCCAGAATTGCTGGCGAGCGGCGGGATCGCCCCGCTCCAGGTCAATCGGCGCGACCTCGATGCCCCGCACGAAAGAGCCGTTGTCCAGCACGATGGCCTCGCCGACGAAGGCCGTGACGTCCACCAGCGGCTCCGTCGGCCCGACTTCACTTGGACCGGGAAAGGCAGGCGATGCTACCGAAGCCGCTTTCTGTGCTTTGCCATTCGGCTGGCGCAGGGTTGCGAAGCGGGAACGGAGGCTCATCGCATCACCCTAGAAGCCGTGCCAGATCAGGCGCAGCTGGTGCGCCCCACCCTGCGCGAGCCAGAGCGTCAATCCGCTCAGAATGGCGATTCCCAGGGCGTTGGCCGTGATCCACAGCAGCGCTGGCCGCCAGGTCAACGCCGTGGCCGCGCGTGCCTTGCGCGGTTGTGCGGCGGGCCTGGCCTCCACTGCCGGCCAGGCGGTCCGGGCCTGAGCGTGATCCCGCACAGCACGGTGCAGCAGGTAGCGGGTGCGCCGATGGAAGATCAAGACATCCAGTAGACGCTGCTCAAGGTTCTGACCCTGGCTCTGCCAGAACGCCCAGATCAGACCCACCGCGGCGAAGGCCAACACCAGCACGATCCGTAGCCAGAAAGGCCAGGTCCTCAGGCCAACCAGACAGGCCAGCGCCAGGCCGGCCGCGGTGGACAGGATGGCGAGCTGGCGAAACGTCAGGCCGAAGAACCGCCGCTCAGAAACGTCAATGCGTGTTGGAGGCCGCATCGCTAGCTTCTCCTTGGGGTGGACGGGCTGTGGGTGTCACTGCCCGCGATGTCCTGGCTGCGCGCGAAGGCATCGCGCGCGGTGCTGGCGATCTGGCCGGCCAGCCTGAAGCCGTGCCGCGATGCCAGAGTCTCCAGTTGGCTGACCAGCGTCTGTGGGTCCGCCTTGGTGTTGGGGTCCAGCATCGCCTCGAATAGGTCCCGCTGGGCGGCCATGCCGCCCGGCTGGCCCTGCTGCCGCCACGCGCCATAACTCTCGTTCGCCAGGCGGAATACGGCCGGCATCGGCACCGCGCGCCCCGCGCTGACGAACGATTGGTGCATGCCGCCGGCCATAAGCTCGGTGTTGTCGCGGCCAGGGTCGAACAATTCATTGGGCATGTGGCTGAGATCGCGGTTCGACCAGCGCAACGCGCCCGCCAGGGACGCGGCGCTGTTCCCTTCCGGCGGTGTTGCTGCGGCGCTGACCCCAGACGGGGTGCGTTCGGCCTTCATTTCTCCAGCCAGCCCGCCAGCCTGCAGGCCGAGCCCCAGGCCCTGGAGAACTGGATTGCGGGTGCCCAGGGCCAGCGCCCGACCAAAGCTGCCGGCCAGGCGCGCTCGCCGAAGCTGGCCATCGTTCGCGGTCGACTGAGGCATCGGCCGATCCGTCGCACTGGCGCCTGTCGCGGCAGGCTCGGATGCCGACGGTTCATGCGTTGGACCCGAGCTATTACCTTCTGGAGCGGGCGCATCCGACGTAACAGGCTGAGTCAAGGCCGGATCCGCCTGGTTCGCGGGCGCGCCGCCAGGTGTGCCGCCCAGCAGCTGCAGCATCCGCCGGCCAACCCCGCCCAGGCCGGAACGAAGGCTGAATCCGGCAGTCGATGCGGTCGGCCCCGGTGTTGCTACAGACGTACCCCCTGAGCCTGTTCCGGATGAGGCTGAGGCGGCTGCGCTCGCTGCCCCGCCCGAAGGCGCGCCCGCGAGGGGTGCCCCGCCCGCCGCAGCCGTACTGCCGGCCGCGCCCAGCCCCCCTGCCCCAGCGCCGGCCGCCGCCCCGACTGCGAGCCCGCCGGCGGCGAACCCCACGGCTACGGCCGCGAGCTTCACCACGCCCATCGTGGCGTCCAGGGCCTGCCGGTGGACCTCGGCCAGCGCACCAAAGACCGCCTCTCCCACCTTGAAATTGATGGCGATCAGGACGCTGACAACGCCGGCCGTGACGAACACGCCGGTCACAAAGGTGCCAATGTCGCCGCTGCCTTCCGCCGAGAGCAGGTTGTAGAACAGCGAGACGGCGGCCTTGAGCAGCAGGGCATCGACGATCGGGATCAGGAAGGTCACGACGACGGCCTTTAGCCACAGGGCCTGCAGCCAGCGCATGGGCGGCAGGCTGCCAAGAATCAGCACCACGGGTGCTAAGGTCGTCAGGAGGTAGGCCAGCGCCGTGTACGCGGCCAGCGCCAGCCCAAGGCCCAGCATGACACTCGACGCCAGGAACAGGCCGAAGAACGCCAGGTAGAGCACGATAGGCGAGGTCAGCAGGTTGCCGGCCAGGGCCAGCAGCGCGTTCACGTTGAAGAAGGCGCCGGCCAGGGTGGCCCCCGTCACGCGCGTGCCGAAGTCGGCGGCGAGCAGGCCGCCGGCGGTCGCGACGCTCAGGCGATGGGCCAGGCTCAGCAGGTAATACGAGCTGCCCGCCGCCCCGGCCGAGATCAGCCAGCCCAGGAGCGCTTCTTTCAAGTCGGCCAATCCCAGGGCCGAAGTCGCGCCGAAGCGCAAGGCACTGACCGCCGTGAGCAGGAGCGTCACCGGCAACAGCAGCAGGCCGGCGGCCAGCGTGACCCGCCAGTGGGGCAGCACCAGGTTCTCAAACAGGGGCGTCGGCGCGCCGGCGGCGACGTCCGGGGCAAGACCGTAGGGCCCGGCCACCAGGGCATCGAGCGCACCGGTGAACCGGTGGCCAGCTTCACGGTAGGACTGCAACAGGATCTTGTTGCTCATCTGCACCACGGCGTCCATCATGGTCTGGAACGGGAAGCGGATGATGTGGAAGATGTTCTCCACAATGGGCGGCGGTGCGACCGGTGTCGGCGTGGCGGTGGGTGTTGAGCCGGGCTCCGGCGTAGGCCTCGCCGTCGGCACATACTGCGGCGTCGGCACGGGCGTGGCCTGCCGGGCTGGCTCGGGCATTGGCCCGGTGGCCATGACCGGACTCGCCGATATGGCTGCCGCAGACAGTATCAATAGCGAGAGACAAACACCCCACACCAGACGCCAATTGCGCATCACACGGCTCCTCAGAACTGCGGGATGGGGATCGAGGTGTCCACGTAGCCGCGGACGGCGTCGAACACGATGCCGACGAACGTCGTGGACATCACAGCCAGGATGAAGATGAAGACCGCGGCGATGATGTTGAGCCAGGCCTGGCTCACCCCCATCGGACTGCCCACCAGGTTCGCAATCTGGGCCGACCAGAAGCCGCGCGCCACGCTGACGGCGAAGACCGCCACGCTCGAGAACACAAAGAACTGGATGAACAGCCGGGCCACGTTGGTCACCAACTCCACGAGCGGCTGCACCGACGCGCTGCCGCCGGGCGGGTTGTCCTGTTGGGGATTGCTTGCCTGTGCTGGCATCACCGGGCCGGCAAGCAAGCTTGCCAGCGCGAGCACGATCGCCAGCCATTTCGTTCCTTTGCACACTTGCTGTCGTTTGATCATCGCTATCGCTCCCAGAGTCAGATCAGGCCAATCACCATCCCCGCCAGCCGCACCGCCAGCAGCGTAAGCACGCCCGTGAGCGCGACCAGCAACAGCCGCGCGGCCAGCGCCGCCAGGGTGCCCGGCTGCCCGGCCAACACACTGAGCTGAGCCCCGAGCACACCGCTCACAAAACCGACCGCCAGGCTCGCCCCCACCGATAGAAGCACCGCCTGCACCACGATCTCAGCCAGGCCGCGCCACAGCGCGACAGCCCCCGCTGCGTCCTGCACACCGGACGTCATCCATTGGCCCACGGCGTCGCCCAAGGCTGCGGCGCTCGCCACCACCGCCAGGCAGACTATGATCGGGATCAGGCGCTCGTAGAGCTCGACCAGCACGCCCGTCCGCCCGGCGCTGGCGCCGACATGCGCCTGGGCCAGGGTGGTCACCAGCGCCACGGTGAAGTAGATGGCGCCCAGCCCGCCGGCCCATTGCATCACCTCGGTCAACACCGCCATCAGCGCCGCACTGCGTGCCAGATCCATCACGCTGCCTACTCCACCAGGCGCCAGTCCGACTTGTAGGGCTGCCGGGGCTGGCTGAACTCGTAGTAGATGGTGAAGACTCGCGGGTGCCATGTGCCGCCGCCCCAGAAGAACCACTCGGGCTCGGCCGTGTAGCCGGTCTGGCAGGTGGCATCGTTGGAGAATGCCAGGCCGCCGGGGTTCTCCTGCGGCACGGCAAAGGTAGCCAGGCTCTGGCTACGCGCCGCGTTGCCCTGCCGGTAGGCCTGGTCGGAGCGTACGGCCTGGGCGGCGGCCGTCGCGCAATCGTTCGTCGCCGTGATCAGAGCCAGGTGGATGTAGAGCATACGGCCCAACACCAGCATCCCTAGGATCATGAGCACCAGCAGGGGCAGAACCATGACCAGTTCCACGGAAGCCTGCCCCTGCTCGTGGCCACGCCGAAATCTATGATCGCTATTCATGGCGAGGGGGCCTCGTCCCAGTTGGACTTATACGGCTGCCAGGGGAGATGGATGGTGTACTCGACGGTGAAGAACTGCGGGCCGACGAAGATGGTGCCGTCAAAGGTCCCGAGCCAGCGCAGTTCCTGCGGGTAGCCCACCTGGCAGGCGATGTTGCCGAAGGCGTTGTGCGGCGAGACTGCCGAGTAGATGCCGCCGGTAGTCACGTTTTGAGAGACCCGGAAGGTGGATAGGCTGTTTTCGCGCGCGGCAAAGCCCTGGCCCATCATCCCGTCAAACGCCGTCGCCTGGGCCGCGCTCGTCGCGCAGTCATTCGCTGCCGTCAGAATGGCCAGGTGGACATACAGCAGCCGGCCGAGCGCCAGCAGCCCGACGATCATCAACACGATGAGCGGCAGCACAAGCACCAACTCAACCGACGCCTGGCCGCGCTCCGGCATGTGGCCGCGTAGCGTCGTGTTCCTTTTCATGGATCCTCCTGTCTCAGTCACAGCCGTCGCTCGGCTTGCCGGCCCAGAAGCGCCAGTCGCGGCCCTGCGCGCCGGCCTGGAGCCGGGCGGACAGGTCGCCCAGGAGCGGCAGACGGAACCCGCCTGTGCCGTTGAGGCGGGCGAAGATGGCGCGTTCACAACCGGGCGCGCCCTGGCTGAACTGAGTGGCACCAGATGCCCCGGCCGCCGGCTGCACCACGCCCATGATGGTCTGTACGCGGGCATAGCCGCTGCTGAGGCCGGCCTCGGTCCCGGCCACGCGCGCGCCAGCAGGCACACCAGTGGCCGCCAGCAACAGACTGAACAGCCACAACGCCAACGCCAGGACGACCATGACGGCCAGGAAGAACGCCGGCATGACCAGCGCAAACTCGGCCGAGGACACACCCCTCTCGCATGATCTTCGAAATCCGTACGGCATGTGAAGTGCCTTCTGGCGGCGGCCAGGCATACGCGCCCGGCCGCCGCCGTGCCTGGTCGGCCTTAGCCGGCCGCGTCCAGCGCCGCCCCGGCTCGGTTGAAGAGGTCCACGATCTTGGGGCCCAGGACCCGGATGCCCGCGACGATGAAGACGAGCAGGACCACGAACAGGATGGCGTATTCGGTCGCCGAGAGGCCGGCCTCGTCGTTCCAGAACGCTTGCAGCTGTGCCTTTGCTTCCGTCAGCATGGACATATCTCCTTTGGCTACAATGTCGGGTGAGTTCGTGGTCGACGTGTGCTGTTCACTGCATAGGATCTCCAAATCAAGGTCGTCTCCAATCGCAATCCCAGAACTACTATATGATCTCCACCATGTGCGGCGTCCTCATTGAGTCCTCAGCTATCACACGGGAGAAGTGCCATGCTTGGGAAGCGCTCGGCACTAAGCCTTACTGCCATTGAGGCCATATCTGCAGGCGTCGCAGGGGCAGGCACAGCACTGTTCCATTTCCTTGTCTTGTGGCCAGGTTGGGAGCAATACGGAAGTGAGTTGTTCCGGCGATTTGGAATCCCGTTTGCGATCTTCGCCTGCACGGGGGCGGTCTTTCTCATCCGCACTATTCGCAAAGACGTACCCCATATGTCCTGGGAGGGTAGTTTGGCTCTTGCATGGCCCATGTTGGGCAATATTCCGGTCATCGCTCTTGCCTGGTCTACTCTTGCCTGGTCTACGTGCCCTATTTGGCCGATTGGACTCGTGTTCGCAGTGATTGCGGCCCTTGAAGTTGCCGGGTCTAGAGAGAAATCTGGAAATCTGCTCGCGCTCCCATGGAATTTGACGTGGCTGTTCTTGGCAGTGAAATACATGGCGGAGTTTTGGTAACGCTCTGGTGGCCACCATACCGACCGCGCTTCACTCGCATTCCTTTCGCAAATTCGGTAAGCCTTCCTAGAATGAACTCACGAACCCCAGGACGGCGGCTCCCAACACCACGACCAGGAGCGCCGGCACGATCACGCCCGATGTCAGCGCCACGACCTTGAGCTCCGCCTTCTGCGCCAGCTCCTCGACCCGGTTGTTGAGCCGGTCACGCATGGTGCGCGCCAGGGCGCGGAGCGGGTCAACAATCGGCTGCCGCTTCTCCAGGTTGAGCTGCACGGACTGAAGGAACTCATCCAGCTCTGGAATGTCCTCGGGCAGACCGCGGCGCAGGTCGGCCAGGAGTGCGGCCACGTCGTGCCGTTGCGTGGCCAGGCCCGCCGCGATATCGCGCAGGAGCGCGGTAAACAGGCCGCCTGCCCCACCCGAGAGCCAGGCGAAGGACTCACCGGCGACGCGGTGCAGCGCGGGTTCCAGCGCTTCGCCGGTCCCCATGACGAGGGCCACGCGGTCGAGCGTCCAGGCCATCTCGCGATACAGCGCCTCACGGCGCTCGCGCAGTGTCGTGCGCAGCTCCAGGTCGGGCAGGAACAGGCCCCAGGCGCCGAGCCCGGCCGCGATGACGGTGAGCGCCAGCGCCGGAAAGCCGAGCAGCAGGCCGCTCATGGCGCCCGCAACGAAGAAGGTCACCGCCGTGGCAATCTTGGAGCCGTAGTAGTCGCCCACCGAGCCGTAGCGCCAGCCGGAGCGCCGCAGCCGGTCTTCGAGCCGGGAGACATCACGCTGTCCCAGCAGCCGCCGGCCCAAGGCACTGACCGGCTGCGACCAACGTCGCCGAACCGGGCGTGGCAGCGCGCTGACAGCATCAGCCGGTTCCGCGGGCGGCGCGCCCGTGGAGGTCAGCGGCACGGCTGGATGCCTGTCAGCGCCGCGTCGCACCCCAACGACGAGGAGCCAGCCGCCCAAAGCAGCCATCAGGCCGAAGAACAGGTGGTAGTGCAGAAGGTCAGGCATGGGGCGCGCTCCCTTCGCGGATGGCTTCGGCCTGGGCCTGGCCCGTCAGGCCCGCCAGCGAGACAGGCGCCCGGTGTGACGGCCCGCCGCCGGCGTGGCCTCCAGGCGGCGCCTTGGGCGGCAGCGTGGGCCGGGGCGCGGGCTTCAGCCCGCCCGAGAAATCGGTCTCGCGCCGTAGCGCCTGGCTGAAGGAACGGTGCGCCAGGGCAAGGGCGACCAGGGCCATGCCCCAGCCGATGAGCAAGAGCACCTGGCCGAGCGGCGTGCTGTAGATGGCGGTGAACTCGGGCGACATCAGCCGCAGCACCAGCACCGCGGCAAACGGGGCGGAGCACACGATCCACAGCTCCCGGATCGGTCCCTTCATCTGGGTGCGGGCGCGGCGGATCGTCCTCACCCGGTCTTCGAGCGACGCCTGGATGAGTGGCAGCGCCTCGCTGAGCGGCGTGCGGCGGGCCTGCTGCAGCAGGAGCAGCTCCAGGATGCTGTTGAGGAGCTGGCTGCCGCGCCGCAGGCCGATCACCTTGAAGACCTGCTCGGCCGGCGCGTTCGCACGCAGCTGCGCGGCGATGTAAGCCCAGTCCGCCCGGCAGAGCGGCGGGCCAAACTGGGCCACGTGCTCGGCGGCCACCGGCAGGCTGTTGCCCAGCCGCGCGCCCGCGACGAGACGCGCTAACACCTGCGGCAACTCTTCTTCGTAGGTTTCCAGCGCCCGGTCCGCTTTCTGTGACAGGTACAGCCAGTAGCCCAGAGCGCCGAGCACCAGGCCGAGCACGCCGGCCAGCCAGGCCCCCGAAACAAGGTAAGCCGCAAGCCCGGCCAGGAGCGAGAGCATAAGCAGCATGGGCAGGAACGTCGCGACCGTCAGATCGATGCCGGCCAGGTCGAGCTGGCGCTGCAGCCGCACGTGCCAGGGGAGATCGACGGAGCCGGCGCCGAAGAGTTTCTCGGTTTCGGATAGGTTCACGGGGCGCTGGGACAGCAGGGCGACCGTCAGCGCAAAAACTCCCGCGCCCACCAGCGCTGCCAGCAGCACATTGAGTGGATTAATGAAGCTCATCCCAGCTCTCCTCGCTCGGCGGCGGCCTGCAAGATGGCCCCGTAGCTATAGCCCTCGCCGCGCAGCCGGGCCTCGTGCGTGGGGTGCAGTTGATGGCCTGTGCAGCGTAGGCGCCGCGCTTCCGGCGCGTAGGCAAACAGGCCGGTGCGCACCGGGACGTGGCCTTCGACCCCGCCGGTGAACTCGGCGATCTCCTCCACGTAGCGGCGGCCGGTCTCGGTCATCCGCAGCATGATCCCCAGGTCGAAGGCCTTGGCGATCCACAGCGCGACCGCCGCATCGCTGACCTCCGTCTGAAAGCGGGCCTCCTGCAGCATCATGCGGATCCGGTTGGGTACGTCTTCCAACGAGTCGGCGTGGATGGATGTCAGGCCGTTGCGGTGGCCGGTCCACATGGACTTGAGCAGGTCGAACACTTCAGCGCCGCGTGCCTCACCGACTGTGAGCGCGTCCGGACGCTGGCGCAGCGCCGCCCGGACCAGGGCATCCTGCTGGATCGGGGCGAGGCCTTCCAGGCTCTCGGCCCGGGTGGTGAAGTACACGCAGTTCTGTGCCGCGCCGCCCTCCGAGGCCCGCACACGCAGGCGCAATTCGCGCGTGTCTTCGATGACGATCACGCGCCGCTCGGTCGGGATCATGCGGCCCAGCGCCCCCAGCACGGTGGTCTTCCCCACGCCGGTGGCCCCGACCACCAGGAGGTTGAGGCCCGCCACGACGGCCATGTGGAGGAACGAGGCGACCAAGCCCGTGAACAGCCCCTGGCCCTGGTCGTGGGCGTAGTAATTCGGCAGCTTCCGGGAGGGCGGCGTGATCCGGTCCTGCCCGCCGCCCGCCACCAGGTCCTCCAGGCTCAAGCCCCGGTCCCGATGCACGCGGATCGTGGCCACCGGCCACGGCTCGGCCACCGGCTCGGTGACGATGCTCATGCGGTGTCCGCTGCGGAGCGTCGCGTCCACAATGGGCGTGAGCGGCCCGGCCTGACGATTGGTGTGGACGATGGCGCGATTGAGCGTGAGCAGCAGGCTCTGCGCATCGGGATAGGTGGCGTCGCTGCGCTCCCAGTAGCCATGCCGGCGGTACCAGATGTCGGTGGGACCGTTGATAGCGATGTCTTCCACGTCCGGCAGCCGCAGCAGCGCTTCAATCGGCCCCATGCCCAGCACGTCGTTAAGCAGCGCCTGGACGACGGCCTCGGCCGGCTGGGTAAAGGCGGGCTGCGCGCTGGCGGAGAGCGCCTGGTCCCGCGCCGCCGCGATCAGCTCGTGCGCACACTCCGCCAGCCAGGCGAGCGTGTCGGGTTTGGCCTCGGCGAGCTCAGCCGCCGAGAACTGCGCCAGCGCCCGGTCGCGCAGCTGGGTTTTGACCAGGTCATAGGGCTGGGCGGCCAGCAGCGCGCCCTCGGCCGGGTGCCGGGCTGGATGCGGTTGGCCGGCGAGCGGGTTGTAGGCGTCGACTGTGAGCGGCCAGGTCGTGGTGCTCATCGGCTGCCTCCCCCGCGACCGAAGCCGAAGCGCGACCGGCGTCCGTTTTGTCCCGCCCGCGCCTTGATGATGGCCCCCATCGGCGGGAAGATCTCCTCGGTGATGGCCAGCAGCCCGCGCAGCGTGGCCTCGGCGTCGGGCACGTTCTTGCCCATGTGCTGCAAGACGAAGGGCCGGCCTTCGTTGACGGCGGCGATCACCGTCCGGCTCCGGTCTTCAGGCACGGTGGCGAAGATCGGCATGCCCATGAAATCCGCCGCGTCCTTGAGGTCGATCCGGTCGGCCGGGTCGAAGCGGTTCATCACGAGCTTGAATTTGTCCGGGCGCAGGTCGGCCTCGGCCGTCAGCGCCTGGAGCGTGGCGCGGTTGTGGAACAGGCTGGTGCGGTCGGAGGTGCAGATGAAGACCACCACATCGGCGGCGTTCAGCGCGCCAAAGTGCGGCCCGACCTGGGTGCTGGAGCCGAGATCGACGATGACGAAGTCGTAGAGCTCGCGCGCCAGCCGCAGCAGGTCGCCCGTGAACTCCTGACCCTGGCGCCCGTGCAGCTCCGGCGTGCTGGCCTGCTGGATCTTGGTGATGCCAAAGAGCACGTCGAGCCGGCTCTCCACCACGCGCGTGCGCGGGTCCAGATGCCGGTCCGCACCCACCACCCGCCGCCGCAGCATCTTGCCGGTGAGCTGCCCATTGGCCTCGGCGTAGTCGCTGGCCAGGTGTAACAACGTGTTCTGGTCCGGCTGCATGTTCAGATGTAGCGCCGCCCGGCCGCAGTTCATGTCCGCGTCCACGAGCAGCACCTTCTTGCCCGCCACCTGCGACAGCAGGCAGGCGACGTTGACGGCCAGTGTCGTCTTGCCGTCACCGCCCTTGGTGGACCAGAAGGCGATGACGCCGGTGCGGTAGGCGTAGCCGGTGGCGCCCACGGCTGCCACCACCTGGCGGGGCACGCCGGCCGCCGCGACGGGGGCGTTCCAGCCCTGGCGGGCCTGGTCGAAGAGCAGCCGCGCCTGCCGGTCGAACTGCGCCACGATGGCGGGCGTCACGGGCGTGGTGTAGAAAGCGGTGGCGCCACTGGCCGACATCTCGGCGCCCCAGTTGCCGTTCGGAGGCACCAGGCCGACCACGGCAATCGGGAACTCGGGCCAGTTGGCGAGCTGGGCCACGAGCTCGGGCGTGTAGCCGCGCACCTCGGGTGAGAGGAGCACCACCTGCGGCCGGTAGGCCTGCACGTCACCTGCCAGGTCGGCGGCATCCCGGGCCGTCGCCAGGATGGTCACATGGTGGTCGGGACCGCCCAGGGCCAGGAAGGGCTGGAAGAGCTCGGGCGGCGCGGCGATGACGACACCCAAGGCTGTCGCCTCGGCAACCTCTTCGGTTCCGCGTTTCAGCAGCGTTTTGAGCATGTGGGCCTCGCGATCAGGGTGTCGGTGTCAACGTCAGGAAGGGCAGCGGTGTTGCGGTGGGACTCGCGGGCTGGGCCGCCTGGGTCGCGGCGCTGCGCGTCGCTTCGACGGCGTACGCCCCTGGCCCGAGCACGTCGGTGGGCAGGCCGGCCGCCAGCGCTGCCTCGCGCTCCATGCGCACCAGCGCCACCAGGTCGTTCCACGTCATGCCCAGCGATGGCGCCACGCTATCGGAGTGATCCGAGATCTGGGCTGACAGCAGCGCGACCCGCACGGTGCCGTTATCAATGGCGAACTCCAGCAGTTCCTGCGCCTCGCGCGGGATGGCCACGACCAGGGCGATGATCTTGCCCTTGACGGCGACCGTCCGGGCTTCAGCGCCGGGCTCGCTCTGCACCGTGGTGGCCCGCTCCTCCCGAATGACGGCCAGGATTCGGGCGCTGCGCACGACGGTCTTGGCAACCGGCAGCATCAGGAGCGGCTCGGGGGTCGGGGTCGGGCTCACCGCGGGCGTGGCCAGCAACTCGCCGGCGGTCTGCTCCAGCGCGCCGAAGCCCGCGGCAAACGGCATCTCGGTCGGCGCGGTGGACAACATCCCGCCGAAGGCCGTCGTTGAGCCAACACCGAAGTTCAGGTCCACGTAGTCGCCCTCCACGATCGCGTCCGGCGCGGTACCAACCGTCACAGGCACGACCATCGCCACCAGACTCGGATCGAAGAGCGCGAGGGCCAGCCGGTGATCCGACGCCGGGTTTCCGCTGACGCTGATGGCGGCCTTGTGCACCGGCTGAAAGGCATGGATCGGCTCGACGACCACGCCCCCCACGTAGTTGGCCAACTCGCCTTCCAGCACGAGACCCGCCAGGACCTTTGGATCCATATGGACGCTGTCAATCGCGATCATGTCGGCGGACAGCGTCGTGCCAGCCGGGATGTCCAGTACGGCGACGGCTACGGGCGCCGGCGCCGGATTTACGAGCTGGCCGATGAACAGGACCCCCAGGAAGCCGCCTACCATTAGGATGATCGCCAGGACAATCACGGCGGAGTTTCGTCTCGTCATGTCACGCTCCTCTTCTGGTTCCAGTCAGGCATGTGAACCGCTCAACAGCATTACTGATCTGCATTACAATCCCTTAAGCTGCCCAGAGTCGTTGCATCACGCCTCCGCGCTGATGACCGCGAATGTTGCCACTTGTCGGAGCAGCCACTACAGAGTAAGAGAGACATAGCCAGTGTTTCGGAAGCGCAAGAAGACTGAAACTAGCGAGCGGTTGGCAGGTCATCGCCACGATATAAGCGACATGGCGAAGACGTTGCTAGACGTAGCGGATGCAACTTTTGATCAAGCCACTCCACTTGAGCAGGCGCTTATTGGGACGTTCTTCTTTGGAATGATCACCGCTCATGGAATGGCGAATAGTCTTGAGCCGCCCGAGATACACGCACTCGCCCTCATCGCATTTAGAGACTCGTTGCATTACTCGGCGGATGCAGCGGCTCGAGCCATACAGGACTGCATCGATGCCGCTAATCCTGCGCACCACCCCACCATGAATACAATCCTGCATCGAGGTATTGATGGGCATGCGCAGTACACAGTCCGAAACCTCCAAGGCCTGGGCGATAACCTAAACTCAATACTGGCGCATTTTCGAGCTTCCCAGGCCCACTGACCTTGGTGTACGCAGGCATCGGCTCATTCAAGTGGCGAAGTCAGTAACCGAGCCTGAGAACAGTCCTATTCCTAGCAAGCACTCGCGTCTACTTGGGGTCATCCAATCCTCCGGCTAACCCAATCGATCCAACAGATTAGATGCGGCACCGATCAGTTGCCACAGGATACGGCGCAGCGCCGCGGTGTGCGGGCCGTGGGCCGCCGCTGCCGGCAGGTCGCCTACCGCTTCGAGCGCCATCACGCCGGCCTGGATCTGGATCAGGGGCGGTCCAATCTGGCTCAATCGGGCAACCGCCTCCGCCTGTGCGACCGCCGTCGGTCCAGCCAGACGGTCGGGGTCGGCGGCCATGAGCGCCGCGGCGGTGCGCGCCACTGCGGGCGAAACGGGCGAGACGTTGGGCAGGGCCTCGTTCAGGCTGAGGAGATGGGTTAGTAAACGTGTCTGTCGCTCATCGCTCAGCCCGGCCACACCGATGGCCTGCGCGTACTCGTCGGTCAGGGAAGTCATCGGAGCACCGTCTGCGCTTCAATCACCGGCACCGGGATAAAGCCATTCGCCGCGTTGCAGTAGATCGAGGCCGCGTTGACCGGCTGCTGGCGGTTGTCCCAGGCCCGATAGCTGACGTAGGTAGGCGCGACGCGCACCTCGACCTGCCGATGATTGGCCCACACGTATTCGTGTGCGTCGTTGACCGTGTACTCGTCCCACTCGGCGTTTAGGTACAGGTCCCAGCGAGACTGGACCGCCACCTTGAAGGCGGGCAGTGAGTTGGTGCCATTCAGGGCCGGTCCAAGCGACGAGATGTGCTGCAGGCTGCCCGGCAGGGGATAGCTGGCCCAGGTGTAGGTGGCCTCGGCCCACCCCGTCAGCCCGCCGTAGAACGGGCTCGGCCGCCCGGCCGTCGTCCACGTCAGGGCGTCGGCCCGGGTCGCCATCTTGAAGATGAGGCGCGCCCGCACGTTGTTGACACTGGGGTAGGGGTAGGCATCGCCGGCAAGCATTGCTCGCGTGTTGAAGGCCGGCTGCCCAAAGCTGTCCGGTGCGACGGCGCCATAGCGCTCGTGCAGGAAAAGGCCTTCGGTCGCCCACGGATCGCTGGCCGACAGGCGGTAGCTGCCGGGGTCCCCAAAGGAGAGGCCGGAGAGCTGGTTGGGCGGGATGACCCCGGTGACGCGATACTCGACCGGAAGGTTGACCAGAGCCCGCGGATACGGTCGCCGGCTCACGTTTAGGCATCCCACCGAGCCGCTGATCCGTAGCAGTTGGCCGCCCACCTGGAGTGGCAGGGCGCATTCCACGGACCCGGTTGCGGGTAGCATCGGGGCCGAGGGCCAGGCGAGACAGGCGCCGGGCGGGGCAATAGGATCGAGCGACTCACACACCGAGCCATCGCCGGTCACGTCAATCAGGCCCGCCGGGCAGTCGCGCCCGATCGGCCAGCAGCGCCCCATCACCGGATCCCAGTACTCGCCTGGCGGGCAGTCTGGCGTGGGCGTGGCGGTCGGCACGGTCTGGGCCGCTTCGGCTGTCGAAGGCCTGGGCGCCACGGCCAACCCGATGAGAAGGCCCATTGTTAGGGTCAAGGCGAAGATGCAGCGAGCAGCCTTGGCCGAGCCCAGCTGAGTACTCCCTGCGTCTCTCATTGACCTTCCTCCGTGATCCCATACGTGAGCTCGGCCCGGGCCGACAGATCAAAACGAACCTGGTTGATGCCAAAGATGCGCATGAATATGGTCGGAGACGCTACTGTTCCATAGACCGCAACCTGTGTACCTGATACATCGATGCCAGTTACGACGACACGGCCTTGCCCATTCTGATTAGCGTACCTTGTAGCCAATGCAACGGCTTCCGACACGCTTAGCTCCACGGCGTTTTCTTCCACAAACGTTGCTCGATCGAGCTGCGTTGCTGCGGCCAACGCTGCGCTATCGAGCGTGACCTGACCACGGCGGAACTGGACCATTGCTATACCGCCGTCGACGACTAACCCCACGATGCCCAGTAACACGGGAACAAGGAGCGCGAAGGTGACAGCGATTTGACCGCGGCCCGTCGACCACTTCGTGCTCTTTGGAAAGCGTTCCATAGAGGCAAGTACTCGGTTCATTGATCAGTCCAGAAACGCTGGTAGTTCCGCACAGTAGTAGCCGCTATCGTCGTCAGCAACGAACCATTCGTGACGAGAGCTGGAATATGTGAGCCACACCGTACCGGCAAACCGCGCAAGTAAGGCTTGCTTGGTAATCCGACCCGTCGCGCTTTCAACGAGCTCCTGTTGGACGGCCCTGGTTGACCAGGGCAGTGCAAGTCGGATATCGCCGACTGACAAGAACAAATGAGACTGCTCTGACCATTGAATGGGCTGAGTAAACGTTAGCCTCACGTAGAAGCCGCTCTCGGCGAGTGTCGCGACTTGATCGATGATTTCATCTGCCAGACAGCTCTCGGGAGCTTGTGCCACTCCCGTGGAGTCCATGTAGTCGGCAAGACGCGCGGCAAAATCTTGGAAGGCATTGCTTTCGCGTAGTGAAATCACATCGAGATAGGCGAGGTAACGCTGTCGGGGGATCTCGAGGTCCACTGCATTGGCGAAAGAAAAGGAACTCGCCTCAATCCATGCGCCGTCCTGCCACAGCTGAACGCCCTGACCCGGCAGGTCACTTCCCAGGCAATTCGTACTCACCACGAATGGCTCCTCGGGCGCCAGGCGCCACGGCATCGGCGTCGCGGTCGGCGGGGGAATCAGGGCGCACCGCGTGGCTGCCACTTGCGCCTCGAATTCTGTCGAGCCCTCTGGGACGCCGCTGGCCGTCACGGCCACCCGGATGGCTTCCAGGGTCATGGCGGCCCATCGTGTCGGGTCTAGCGTGGCGGTGGGGCTTGGGGTTTCTGAGGGTTGGGCCGTTGCGGTTGCTGTGGCGACCACGCGCGTCAAACCCGTTGGCACCTCCGTGGAGGCAATGGGCGTGCTCGTAGCGGAAGGCGTCTGCATGTGTGTAGGAGTAATGGTGGCTGTCGAGCAAGCCACGGGACCGAGGATCATCACGCCCACCAGGACACCTTGGAGAATTGCACGCATCGTGAGTACCTATTCCTTGTCAAGCTGCAGGGTGATTCGCTTTGTCGACGCAAGGCGCTTCATCAGGCCAACGAGCATCGGCGCGCACTCACGAGACCGGCCGCCGCGGCGTACCAGGCCCTCAAGCTCAAGACACAGGTCCAGCATGGCGACAACCAGGCGCACGAGTGGATCGCGTGAGGACAGCTCGGCGCCCTCGATTGCATTGACAGGCTCCCAGTTGGACAACACTAGCAGGCAGGCCGCCTTCACGACCTTGCGGGGCTGAGCATGATCGAGGGCCAGGTCGGCCACGTCTCCAGCCTGTTCGGCGGTTACGTCGGGGCAGATCTCCCGGACGAACGCCACAATGTCATCGCGTGTCATCTCAGGCTGGGCGGCTGGACGAGCGCTCCCCTGGCTACCCGGCTCTACGGCATCGGTCTGGGCTGAAGCGCTGGCCGGATCAGTCGTCTGGGCAGGTTCTGTAATCGGTAGGACGATGTGCAACCGGTTTGCTGCTTCAACCAACGGCAAGTTGTGCTTCTTGCTCTCGGCCAGCACCCTGGAAACCTGAGGCTCCGACAATTGGCCCTTCTCCGCCAACTCCAGGACCTTTTGCTGCAGATCCTCCGGCGCCTTGAGAATGGCATAGGCGACGTTGGCCGTGATGCGGTTCTCTTGCACCGCCGCCAGGACATTGGGCGTCTTCGTCAGCCGCCGCAGCTGCCAGACATACGATCGGGCCAGCCCGACGCGTTGCGCGATGTCATCGGGCTCGAGGCCATGCTGGTTCTCGAGTCGGTCCACCGCATGCGCCAGTTCGAC
Source organism: Anaerolineales bacterium (assembly GCA_020845955.1). Classification (GTDB taxonomy): domain Bacteria; phylum Chloroflexota; class Anaerolineae; order Anaerolineales; family UBA6663; genus JADLEU01. The sequence goes on along the minus strand of JADLEU010000398.1, from coordinate 16,245 downwards.
GGGCGTCAGGTTCTTACGTACGTTCGCCGTCAGGGAAATCAAGTCGCAATCCAGTGTGCCGGCTCGGACGATGACGGCCTTGACGGTTGGGTGGCCAAGGTATCGCAGGGCCGCGATCCGGCGGTGCCCGTCCAGGGGTGTGTACTGGCTGGCGCTGTCGGACCCGGCCTCGACGAGCAGCACCGGCACCCTTTGACCATCGGCCTTCAGACTTTCCGCCAGCGCCCGATCTTCGGTATCAGCGTCGGGATCAAACGCGGCGCGCACCTGCAGCGGGCTTTGGCCGGCCACGGCCGTAAGAGGGACTTGCCGGAGTTCTTCGCCGTCGGCCATTGTCTGGCTTGCTTGGGTGGCATGCGCCAGGTGTAGCGCGGGTATGTTCTGTCGCCCGAAGCGGTTTGGCATCCGGAGCTTGGATTCGTCGCCCAGGTAGAGCTCAGTGGTCATTGTGTTTTCCAAAGGTGCGAGCCCCCGGTTGTGGGGAGTTGATCCAGGTCAGGCTGGCCAACAACCAGCCGCCGCCGAGGACTGCCACGCCGAATTGGATTGACTCTGCGCCCAGGCCGGTTATCACCGTCAGGCCGACTAGACACAGGCCGCCCAGCACGCATGACGGCCAGGGCACTCGCAGCGAGATCAGGATGGGCACCATTAGCAGCCAGGGGCGGGCTGCAACCAGGGCGGCCATGAGCGCGCCCTGACCGCCGGCACTAGACGTGGTCGGCCCCGGGGGCATAGCGACCAGCAAGAGGAAGACCAGTGCAACCAGGCGCATCGCCGAGGTCTGGGATAGTACTAGGGTAAATGTTACCGTCCACTCTGTTCTTGTAATCCCTAGTGCGCGCATGTTATCACTTAAAGGACGGCCGAGTCAATAGCTGTCGCCGTTGAGCCATTCTCGGCGCTTGCGGCAACCGCGAAATCGCCTACGTCGACTGGCTCGACGCTATCGATGGTCGGCTCTTCGACTGCTCCGCTATCGATTTGCCTCGCCGCTTGCTGAAAACTGGCCGCCACGGCCGTGTTGGGCCGCGATAGGACCACGAACCGCTTCGCAATCTCCTGCGCGCCGGCTAGTGTCTTGAGCAACTCCGAGTGCCGAATCGCCGGCAGGCACGGCAGCGCATATTGGTCCAGCTTGGCCTGGATCCGACCAGGCACGCCCTGGCGGCCCGCCCCGTTGGGCAAGAAGCCGAGAAAGTCCGGCTTGTCGTCGCCGCGCGCCTCGCGCGCCATCAAAATCAGGTGCATGGCCGGCGTGGCAGCGTACAGGTCATAAACAGCCAGGCCGGTCGGAATGATGACCTCGTCACAGGCCAGCAGCGCGAGATGGGCAATGAAGGGGTGTCCGCCAGCGCAATCGAGCAGGACGTAGTCGAATTGGGCTGGATCCAGCCGGGCCAGCTCCAGGTTGAGCACAATGGGGCTCAGGCGGCCCGAGGCATCCAGTCGGCTAGCGTCGCGCACACCGTCTGCGTCGTCCAGGGTGTATAGATCGGTTGCGCCCGGTGCGAGCCAGACGTTGGGGACGGCCGTATCAATGACGACACTGGCCAGCGAACGGAGGCCGAGGAGCGCCGCGGCGATCGAGTTCTCGAGGGTCTCAAGCACGCCGAACGTGCGCGAGGCACAGGCGTTGCTGTCCAGGTCAATCACCAGGACACGGCGCCCCAGGCCACCGAGGGCAGCGGCAATGTTGACGCAGGCGGTCGTCTTTCCACAGCCACCCTTTTGAGAGAAGAAGGCAATCTGACGCATGGTAACTCCTTCGCTGACCATGCTACGGGAAGTGCTACGGATTAACTCCTCAGGGAGTCCTCAAGAGAGCGACGGTTTCGGATCGAAGGAAGAGGAGGCGAAAGTAATAATCAGGACGAGACCCAAGACCACCATCGATACGGCCGACATGGCGGGTGGCTTGCTTGATGGGCAGGCAGCAACATTGGGAGCAGTCCAAAACAGGCGTTTCGAGAAGTAACCTCATACTACCGAGGGTCGTTATTGTTGATTTTTCCGGCAGTTTGGATGATTTCGGGGAAACTTCTCGGAAGGCATGCCCGAAATCATTATGTCTTGTCCAAGCTTGGACAGGACATAAATTCTTTCCTCTGGTACAGCTCGCAAAAACAAAAAGACCGCACGGTTAGCCCGTGCGGCCAGCGATGAGTGCTATGGAGTTGGAACCATGTTACGTCTGGCGTTCCCACCGGTCAATAGTCAATCGACCCAAAATCATGACATCTTTGCGCTACGTTGGCCGTGACACTGCAGTGTCATGCTGGCCGCCATCGCGTGCCCCCTAACTACTTCGTCAACAAGTGGTAGCGTTGTCATGGCAGGTACACGGTATACTGGAACGATGACGGCGCGTCTGCTCGCCACAAAACTCTACATCCCTCCACCCCGAGCCAGGGTGGTCGTCCGTCCGCGCCTGACAGAGCGGCTGAATGAAGGGCTCAAGCGTCGGCCGAGCCTGACGGTCATCTCGGCCCCGGCCGGCTTTGGCAAAACCACGCTGGTCAGCGAGTGGATCACCGGCGGCGAGCGACCGGTGGCCTGGCTGTCGCTGGACGACGCGGATAACGACCTGGCCCTGTTTCTGGCCTACTTCATCGCGGCGTTACAGACGGTTGCGCCCAGTCTCGGCCAAGAGACGCTGGCGCTGCTTCACGCTCCAGGGCCGCCGCCGGCCACTGCGGTCCTGCTGACACCGCTCCTGAATGAAATCGCCACCTTCCAGGACCAACTTGTCGTGGTCCTGGACGACTACCACGCCATCGAGACCAAAGCAGTTGACGACGTCCTGACCTTCGTCATCGAGCACCTGCCGCCACCGCTGCACCTGGTCGTCACCACCCGTGAAGATCCGCGCCTCCCGCTGGCCCGGCTGCGTGCCCGGGGACAACTCACCGAACTGCGCGCCGCCGACCTGCGTTTTACGCCCGCCGAAGCTGGCGATTTCCTCAACGCGGCCATGGGTCTTAGCCTGCCCGCCGAGCACATCGCCGCGCTCGAACAGCGAACAGAAGGCTGGATCGCCGGTCTCCAACTGGCCGCGCTGTCTATGCAGGGACATCAGGACATTTCCGGCTTCATCCACGCCTTCACCGGCAGCCACCACTTCGTGCTGGATTACCTGGTCGAGGAAGTCCTGCAACAGCAGCCCGAACCGACTCAATCATTCTTACTGCACACCTCCATCCTGGAGCGCATGTGCGGGCCGTTGTGTGAGGCGGTCCTGCTCACTCCGCCGGGCTCTGGGCAAGCGACGCTGGAAGCGATCGAACGCGCCAACTTGTTCATCGTTCCCCTGGATAGCGAGCGGCGCTGGTTTCGGTATCATCACCTGTTTGCGGATCTGCTGCGCCGGCGGCTCGGGCAGCGCCATGGCGCCGACCCTGTACAGGAGGCAGGAGCTGCGGACCAAGCCGTGGACGCGCTGCACCGGCGCGCCAGCCAGTGGTACGAAGACCAGGGACTGGAGCTGGAAGCCTTTCATCACGCGACGACCGGCCAGGATATTGAGCGCGCCGAGCGGCTGATTGAAGGTAAGGGCATACCCTTGCACTATCGCGTGGCGGCGGCGCCCGTGTTGGCCTGGCTGAAGTCGTTGCCCACGCGGGTCCTGAATGCCCGGCCGGCGTTGTGGGTAACCTATGCCACCACGCTGATGTTCTCCGGCCAGAACACCGCTGTGGAAGAGAAACTGCAGGCGGCGGAAGCGGTACTCGGACATCGCGGCATTGCGCCGGACGAGCAGAACCGCGACCTCATCGGCCGGATCGCGGCACTGCGCGCGACGGCGGCCGTTATTCAACAAGATGCCCAGGCTATCCTCACGCAGTCGCGGCGCGCGCTAGAGTATCTGAACCCAGACAACCTGACCATCCGCACCACCACGACCTGGACGCTCGGGTACGCCTACCAGCTCCAGGGCGACCGGGCCGCCGCCAGCCGTGCCTACCGGGAAGTCATTGCCATCAGCCAATCGGCTGGGTATTCCATTTACACCTTGGCGGCGACCCTGAGCCTGGGCCAGGTGCAAGAAGCCGATAACCAATTGCATGCAGCGGCGGCGAGCTACCGGCGCGCGTTGGAACTGGCCGGTGATCCACCGCAGCGGATGGCGGGCGAGGTGCAATTGGGTCTGGCCCGGGTCTGCTACGAGTGGAATGACCTGGCCGCCGCCGCGCAGCACGCTGAGCAGTGCGCTGAGTTGGCCCGGTCCATGGTTGTTGAAACCTTCGCCAAGTATGGGGTGATCTTGGCCCGCCTGAAGTTGGCGCAGGGTGATGTGCCGGCCGCGGTGGCTGCCCTGGCCGAGGCCGAGGCATTTTTGCGCCGGCACAACTTCATGTTTCGGATGCCGGATGTCGCCGCGGTCCAAGTATTGGCTTTGCTGCGCCAGGGTCAATTGGCAGCGGCGACGCAACTGGCAGAGACCCACCAGCTCCCCCTGGGCCGCGCCCGCGTTCTCCTGGCGCAGGGAGACCCGGTAGCCGCCCTGGCCGTACTGGCTCCCCTGTGCCAACAGGTGGAGGCGAAGGATCAACCGGATGGAAGGCTGAAGGTGCTGGTGCTGCAGGCGCTCGCACTCCAGGCGCAGGGCGAGACCGCACCGGCGCTGGTGGCGATGGGTGAGGCCCTGGCGCTGGCCGAGCCAGGCGGCTTCATCCGGACTTTTGTCGACGAAGGCCCGGCCATGGCGAGCCTGCTACGCGAAGTCGAAAAACGCGGGATCGCCCAGGGTTACGCTGCCCGAATTCTGGCTGGATTTGAGCCGGTCGAAAACGGAGCACCGATCACGCAGCGTCTCAGCGAACCGCTCAGCGACCGGGAGCGGGAAGTGCTCAGCCTGCTGGGATCCGAGCTGGACGGCCCAGCGATCGCGCGCGAACTCAACGTGTCCATGAATACACTGCGCACCCACACCAAGAACATCTACACCAAGCTTGGCGTGAACAACCGGCGCGCGGCGGTGCGCCAGGCAGAAGAGCTCGAATTGTCATAACAGGCGCGCTACAACCTATGCCCCGGCAGTCGTCGACCGACCTGCCGGGGCTTTTTGTTTCCTTCACAGCCTCCCGGCCGACAAATCACATCGTGATGTGATGACGCCTCACCATTTTGGTTTGTATTCTCAGGCCAATGAAGTAACTGCTCGACCGACCGGAGAGGCAGCCCTATGAGGAAAATACCCGAGGCACACCATGAGCGACGCAGCAGCACCCGCGGAGGAGCCTGACAAGCCAAGCCAATACGCCATTCGCCTGCAAGGGCACCTAGATGACGAGTGGGCAGCCTGGTTCGACGGGCTGGCCATCACCCGGACCGAGAACGGCGAAACGATCCTGTCCGGTCCCATCGTCGACCAGGCTGCGCTGCATAGCCAGCTCCGCAAATTACGTGACTTGGGCCTGCCGTTGCTCGCCGTCAGTCGCATCGAACCCGGCTCAGCCGGCACATCCGCTGTGAAACCAGATTTCGGACAAACAGGAGATTGACCATGACCACCCAAACCTTGCAGCCAACCAGCACCACCGCGCCGCTCACTGCGGGAAGCCGCGATCGCACAGGCGCATGTTCGCGCCGAGGCTATTCGGCGCTGATTGGCGCGCTCTTTCTGGCCGGGTTTCTCGCCTATGGCGTCGGTTTCGGCCTGGTGACGTCAGTGATCGGCGCCCCAGACTTTCTGGCGGCGATGGCCGCGCATCAGTCCACCCTGGTGCTCGGCGCCTTCCTGATGCTGCTGAACACGGTGGTGGATATCGGGAAAGGCGTGCTGTTCTTCCCAATCCTGGAACGCCATGGCAAGCGCTCGGCTCTGGCTTATCTGGCCGCGATTAGTGTCCAGGTCGTCTTCCTGGACATCGGTGTGCTGTGTCTGCTGATGCTGGTGCCTCTGAGCCAATACGCCACTGGTGCGAGCGCTGCCTGGGCCACTGGCCTGGGGTCGCTCCTGACGCAGGCGAACACGATGGCCTACCACATCGGCCAGGCGACGCTCGCCGGCGGCGCGATCTTCCTGTGCGCCGTCCTGTACCGGGCCCGGCTGCTCCCCCGCTTCCTGTCGGCCTGGGGCCTGGTCGGCTACGTCATTCACCTGGCCGGCGCCATCGCCGAGATCTTCGGGATCCATGTCAGCCTGATGCTCCTGGTGCCCGGCATGATCTTTGAGCTGGCCCTGCCGCTGTGGCTCATCTTCAAGGGTTTCCAACCGGCTGCCTACGGCCAGGACGCCTAACCACCCGGCCACGCAAACACCTGATCAGGGCGGCCAGTTGGGCTGGCCGCCCTGATCGCCGGCCACAGCAATCCCTACGTTTACCCTGATTACTGCTCGACTGGCAACCTTCCAGAAAGGATACGCACATGAAAGCCATTGTTTCCATCAAGTACGGATCACCCGATGTGATGGAGTTCAAAGAAATCGCAAAGCCCACGCACAAGGATGATGAGGTCCTGGTGAAGGTCTACGCGGCGGGCGTCAATGCCGCTGACTGGCGCTGGCTGCGCGGCGACCCGCTCGTCGGCCGCTTCATGTATGGGCTGCTGAAGCCCAAGAACCCCGTCCTGGGCGCTGACATCGCCGGTGTGGTCGAAGCCGTGGGCGCCAATGTCACAGCGTTCCAGCCGGGCGACGCGGTCTTTGGTGACCTGTCCGCGGACGGCTTTGGCGGTTTTGCCGAGTACGTCTGCGCTCGCGCGGACGCGCTGGCACTCAAGCCGGCCAACATCACCTTCGAGCAAGCCGCGGCCGTGCCGATGGCGGCCGTGACGGCTTTGCAGGGCCTGCGCACCACGGGAAAGATTCAACCCGGCCAAAAGGTGCTGGTGAATGGCGCGTCGGGGGGTGTGGGCAGCTTCGCCGTCCAGATTGCCAAAGCCTTTGGGACGGAAGTGACGGCCGTGGTCAGCACGCGGAATGTGGCGCAGGCCCGCTCGCTCGGCGCCGACCACGTCATTGATTACACGCAAGAAGACTTCACCCAGAACGGCCAGCAGTATGACCTGATCCTGGCCGCCAACGGCTATCAACCAATCTCATCCTATAAGCGCGCCCTGAGCCCGGCGGGCATGTATGTCATGACGGGCGGGTCCAATGCCCAAATGTTTCAAGCCATGCTCCTGGGGCCGTGGCAATTCAGGACCGGCACCCAGAAGATGGGCAGCGGCGGCGGGGGACCGAACCAGAAAGACTTGGGATTTGTGCGGTCGCTGCTGGCAGCCGGCAAGATCGTGCCGGTGATTGATCGGTGTTATCCGCTCAACCAGGTCGCCGACGCGATCCACTACGTGGAAACTGGGCACGCCCGGGGGAAAGTCGTGATTACCATTGGCCAGAACTAACGCTGCGCACCTGTACTGGTCTTGATACGAAGGGAAGAGCGATGAACACCATGCAAGGCAAGGTTTGCCTGATCACAGGCGGCACGAATGGAATTGGAAAGAGCGCCGCCCAGAAGCTCGCAGGCCTGGGCGCCACAGTGGTCATCGTCGGACGTGATGCGCACAAGGCCAGCCAGGTGGTCGAGGAGATCCGATTGGCCACCGGCAACCCTAACGTGGACTCACTGCTTGCCGACCTGTCGTCACAGCAGGACGTCCGCCGCCTGGCCAGTGACTTCCAGCGCATGTATTCGCGCCTGCATGTTCTGCTCAACAACGCCGGCGGAACCTTCCTGACCCGCCAACTCAGCGTGGATGGCCTTGAAATGACCTTTGCGCTCAATCATCTGGCGTACTTCCTGCTGACCAACTTGCTGCTCGATATGCTCAAAGCCAGCGCGCCGGCGAGGATCATCAATGTCTCGTCGGACGCGCATGCCAACGGCAAGATTGAGTTTGACAACTTGCAGGGCGAGCGGGACTTCTCGGGCCTCGGGCCTTACGGAAATTCAAAGCTAGCGAATATCCTGTTTACCCTCGAGCTGGCGCGCCGCCTGGACGGCACGGGCGTGACCGCCAATGCGCTGCATCCGGGCCTGACCAGCACCGGGTTCGGCAAGAACAACCCGGGCTGGCTCATGACGATCATGGGCGCCATCATCCCCCTCATCGCTCGTGCACCCGAAAAGGGTGCGCAAACATCGGTGTACCTGGCATCTTCGCCCGAGGTGGCGGGCGTGACCGGGAAGTACTTCGTTGATTCCAAAGTAGCCCGCCCGGCGGCGCGCGCAGCCGACGGCGCCGTCGCGAGGCAACTGTGGGATGTCAGTGCTGACCTGACTCAACCAAAGTGGTCGAAGCCTCGATAACGTTGTGGATCATCACCTGTGGTGATGACGCCTCATCACATGTGTCTGTATTCTCGGGTCGAAGAAGGAAATGTCTGGCAACGACCAAGCGTCGCCAGAGCCGGAATACCCGAGCCCCTTGGGGACTTGAAAGGGAGGAAGTCTCCAATGAAATAGACGCTCACCGGCGCACTCGGGTCGTGTATTTCGAACGCGCAATACCAGTTATTTTGACCCGATGAGAAGTAGGGATTGGCTGACCCACTGTTACTTAGCGTCCTGCACCACATTGACATCCCTAGCTGCAGTATGCTACTGTGCGTATCACTTTTGATTTGTTGTCCTTCCTGCTGTCCTGGTCGTGTAACTATCTGATTGCGACTGGGCAGTGAACCTCGCACCACCAACTTTCCGTTTGGTCTCAGCGAGCAGTACAAGCCACGGGTTAAGCGCTGTCGTTCATTCGGAGCAGTCACATCTCGAACAAACGCACACTCACTGTTGTTGACTCGGGTCCATGCCTCAACCCGCCGATCCGAGACGTCCGAAGATGCCATGCGAGAATTACACCAGTGTGAACTGCCGTAGCAAAGGAGTGTTTGCGCGCGGATTCGTTCAACTGGGGTGACATCCTAGACGCACAGAGGCAAGACTACAGGCCAGCCCGGGATGGCCTGTTTGCGTTGCCCAGAAAGGAGGTGATGAAGTGTGCCATCCACCGATGGCCCGGCCCGCGAGCGTGTCGTGCAGCATGTCGCTGGGCCCCTGGAAGTCCAGGCCGGGCACGGAACCGGCAAGACCACGCTCTTGCTGGCGCGCTTTGCCCGCCTGGTGAGAGAGCGCCTCGCCTGGCCCCACGAGGTGCTCCTGCTCACCTTCACCCGTCGGGCCGCGCTGGAGCTGCGCGAACGGCTCCAGTGCCTACTTGACGAAGACACCGACGACCTCCCCATCCTCACCCTCCACGCCTTCGCCCGCCGCCTCCTGGCCAGCCAGCCCGACCGCAAGCAAAAACCAATAACAATCTACGATCCCAATCACGCGTTCCGCGTCCTGCGCCGCGCCATGGCTGACGTGCGCCTGCCGGAGACGGTCTGGCCGCCAGCGTTCGTCGCCAGCCTGGTGGCGGATACCAAGGAACAGGGTCTTGGGCCGGAGGCATTCGCCACCGTGCCCGACTCGCCGGCACAGCAGGCCCTGGCCCGCGTGTACGAGCGCTACCAGGCGCGCCTGGCCCAGGCCCGCGCCCTAGACTTCGCCGACCTGGTGCTCGAAGCCTCGCGGCTGTTGCGGGCTGATGCCGGCCTGCTGGCTGAACTGCAGCAGCGCTACCGCTTCCTCATGGTGGACGAGTTCCAGGACACCAGCCTGGGGCAGTACGCGCTGGTCCGGCTGATGGCCGGGCCAGGCCGGAACGTCTTGGTGGCGGCCTCGGCGGCGCAGTCCATCTACGAGTGGCGCCACGCCCACTACCCGCGCCTCTCAGCCCAGTTCCGCACGGACTTCCCCGACGCGCCCCGCGTGTGCCTGCAGGACAACTTCCGCTCTACACACCAGATCGTGGCGGCGGCAGGGGCACTGTTCCGGCCCGGGCAGTACCCGGACGTAGACCTGACCGCCCAGCGCGGCGCGGGCGAGCTGATCCGCGACGTGCGCCTGCCCAGCGAGCACGACGAGGCGGCGTTCGTGGCGGGCGAAGCACAGCGGCTGGCACGGGGCGGCACGCGGCTGAACCAGATGGCGGTGCTCTTCCGCACCAACCGGCAGAGCGCGCTGCTGGAGCACGCCTTCATGCGCCACTGTGTGCCCTACGTGCTCCCGGGCCGGCAGCGACTCTATCACCGGCGCGAGGTGCGCGACGTGCTGGCCTACCTGACGCTGGCCACCACCGGCGAAGAAGCGGCACTCGACCAGGTCATCAATACTCCGCCGCGCGGCCTGGGCCCGGTGGCGCTGCGGCTGCTGCGCGGCAGCGACAACCACTTGACCTGGACGCGGCTGGTCGAAGCGATGTCGGAGCCGGACGCAGTCGGTCTAAAGCTCAGTGCCGTTCAAGCCCTCGAGCAGTTTTGGGACCTGGCGCAGTCGCTGCGGAAGATCGCCAGGGACCTACCGCACGCCGAGCTGATCGACCGCGTCCTCGAGGACACCGGCTATCGCGCCTGGCTGGCAGAGGAACTGGACGGCTCGCTCCGGCTCAACTCGATCCACGAGCTCCGGCGCGAAGCGGAAGGTTACCCCGACATCGCCCGGTTTCTGGCCGCGATCCAGGCGCAGATCGAGGCCGACCTGGAGCGCCCGGACGACGAAGGCGTGACCTTCCTGACCATCCACGCCGCCAAGGGCCTGCAGTTCAAGGTCGTGTTTGTGGTCGGGCTGGAAGAGGGCCTGCTGCCGGCGGCGAAGGCGGTGGACGGCGCTGGCGAGGCGGGCGAGCGCCGGCTGGCGCACGTGGCCTTCAGCCGGGCCTGCGACCTGCTCTACCTGGTCAGCGCCCGGTCACGCGAGCTGGGCGGCCGGCGCGTCTACCCGCGCCCCAGCCGCTATCTCGGCGCCATCCCGAAGTCCGCCGTTATCCGCTATCCGCCGAATGGCGCAAGCACGAAAGGAGGTCCCATAACCTGACGACCCGGCAACTGAATAACCCAGTCACATGACAGCCCCACCGGATACATGCCCGGTGGGGCTGTCGCCGTTTAAGCCGCTTTCGAGACACGAAAGGAGATTGTCATGAGCTACACCCGCGCTCGCTCGCTGGAGCAACAGATGCTGGATACGCTGCTGGCCGCGGCCGGCCTGGCGCTGGATGACGTGGAGTACGAGGTCGCGCTCGACGCCGTGGGCTACTACGCCGCGCAGCTCGAAGAGCTGCCAACCAACTTCCCGACCCGCGTCGTTGAGGAAACGGAATGGTCGCTCGGCCTGGGCCTGGACCCCCAGCAGCACGCCGCGGCCGTGGCCGCTGTGAAGCAGGTCCTTCAGCCGCCGCCCCCGCCGGCCCCCGAGCCGGATGCCTTCCTGGAGATGGCGTACGAAGACCGCACGGTCAGCGACTACGGCGATTGGGACAATCGCTTCGAATAAGGCGGCCTGATGCTAGACCGCAAGCTTCATCACACTATCGCCCCGGCGCAGCCGCTGTTGCCAGGTCTGGGCGACTGGGGACCGGCGCAGGTCACGGTCGTCAAGCATGCCTACCGCGTGGACTGGGGCCAGGGCGTGCGCCCCCGCTTCCATCACGTCACCAAGCGCAAGACCTGCCAGTGCGCGCTCGGGCCGGCCTGCCCGTCGGTCCTGCGCGTGCGCGAGTACCTAGAATCCGGCGGCGAGCGCGCGCCCGACTACCCCGATGACTACTGGCCCGCCGTCCCCGACGCCTGCCCCATCTGCGGCAGTGCCTGCGACGCCTACCCACCGCTGGACTTCGTCGCCCATGGCCTGGGCTGGAGGTGCCGCGCTGGCGGCACCCTGCACTACTGGGAAGCTCGGCTACGGCCGATCCTGCGCGCAAGGCAGGCGCTCAATGGCCAGCCACGCTGGGTGATACCACCAGCGATCGGACCCCACGGTGAACGACTCTACCCGGGCGTCACCGTGGACGACGTCCGCACGGCGCGCGAGCAGGCGCATGCAACCCAGTGCCGCTGGCGGGCCGAAGGTTACAACCCTTGGTCGTAATGCATCCGTTCATCAGTCAACCTGGAAAGGAACCTCACCATGAAACCGACTCGTGTGCTCCGCGTCCCGTCCCTGGCCGCCTTCGTCCAGGAGATCCCGCCCGTGAACGGCAAGCCTGCCGTGGTCCGGCTCAACGCCGTTGAGAGCTTCTTGCCCAACGGCAAGACCGCCATCCCGCGCAAGTCCGTCGGCCTGTCCCTGCAGGGTGTCAACGCCCAGGGCGAGCTGGTGTGGCTCTACGAGGGCCACGTGATCGTGTGGATGCCCGACGGCCCCGGCTTCGGCGACGACCGCTCGATCTACGCCGGCCTGCCGGTTCTGCGCAACATCGTCCGCGCCCATCTGCAGTCGCTGGGCTACGACGTGCGTGAGGGCGACTACGCCTTGCCGGCCAGCGTCCAGCCGCTCAACGCCCGCTTCGAGTGCGCCCGCTGGATCAAGACCGGCGAGCAGCAGTGGCAGCCCGAGCCAACCTGCGGAGGCTGACCATGCGCCAGGGATATCCGAAGAAAGCCCGCATCGTGATCCTGGCGGACGCGTTGGGCCGCACCAAGTTCCTGTCCGCCAGCCAGTACCGGCTGCGCTGCCTGGAAGAGCGCCGCCAGGGCTTCGCGCCCGTGGCCGCGCTCAGCATTCCGCTGCGCCGCCTGGCGCCACCCGATGGCTGCTGTCGCTACTACCGCTGTTACGTCCGCCGTCTTTCGGACCTGAGAAAGGAGCCACTCATGAACCTGATGCAGACCGCCGTGCTGGAGATCCTGCGCCGGCACCACCTGGACAAATCCTTCAACACCGCCACCGAGTTTCACCTGCGGATCGAGAACCCGCCCTTCATGCCGCTGGTCATCGAGCGGCAGGGCAACGTAATCTCGGTCGCCCACTATGGCGAGCTCAATGGGGATGCGATCAGGGACCCCGAATTGACTTTCACCTGGCCGACCTTCGAGCCGCTGTCCATCACCCAGGACCCGGTCGGCCGCTACGCCGAGATCCACACGATGGTGGGCGACCGGCCCGCGATCCACATGGCGCTGATGCGCGAGCTGCGGATGTTCGCCAACCTGTGGGCGCGCAACCTGATGGCCCAAGGCTTCGGCCAGGCCGGCGTCACCGTCTCCAGCCTGACCCACCCGCTCCCTTCGAGCGGTTCGCAGTAGCCCCGCTCCCCCACCGTTCAATCCATCGAATACGCGCCAGACCGGCCCGCTCACGCCGCCCGGCCGTGCCCCTGCGCCTATCCCCGGAGACTGCCATGGACCAAACACCCTGTGCCCACAAGATTGACCCGCCCCGCCGACCGCGTGCGACCGTGCAGCCCGACGTCACCCACGCGGCCCGCTGCTTCCAGGAACTGACGCGCCGGCAGGGCATCTGCGAGAGCCTGCGCCGCGCCATCCGGCGCGAGAGCGACCGGGCGGTGAAGCGCCGCCTGCGCCTGGTGCTGCGCCGCGCCGAAGTCAAGGAACGCGCCGCGGTTCAGGCCTACCAGAAGGCGCTCAAGACCGCCGCCCGCGCCATCCTGGCCAGGTACTACCCCGACTACACCCCCAAGTAACGTCCCCCAACTCAGTCACTTTCCGTCCAGCGCCGGCAGAGCCCCCGCCCTGCCGGCGCTTTTCGCTTTCCAGGAGACCACCCATGTCCAGCGACATCGAGAAGGACCCCCTGCGCAGCGACGCCGCTCGCCGCGCGTGGCGGACGAAAAAAGAACGCGGCATCAAGCCCTTCGACGGCCATCAGTCCAAGGGGGGTCAGGCCGCGGCCAGCCTGCCCCCGCCCGAGCGCTGCCCATGCTGCGGGCTGGAGGCCGAAGTCTTCGGCTCGCGCATGGCGTGGCTGGCCCACCGCAGCGGCATCACCCAGACCGAGACCAAGGGCCGGGCCTACATGGCCCATCACCTGCAGCGCATCTCCCCACGCAAGACCTGGCGGCGGTTGTCCAACGCCTACCGCCTGCTGCGCGGGCTGCCGCTCATCTCCGGCGACGACGGCCATCCGGAAGGCATCCGGTAAGGAGTCACTGCCATGTCCATCCGTATCACCAACAACAGCGTCTCGGCCGTCGTTCGCAGCTTCGCGCTTGCGCCGCTCGATCAGGGCGACACGATTGTGTGGCTGGAACTGGCGCCCCAACACCCCAAGGTCATCGGCGCCATCTGGGCGTCACTCGTCAACGGCACGCGCGAGTTCTTGAAGCTGCGCGACGATGACACGGGCCAGGCGTACACCGCCCGCGGCCTGAACAGCCGCTACCTCCGCAAGACGATGGATGCGCCGCGCATCGCAGGCCGGGCGCGACCCAAGTTCCTGCGCCTGATCGCACCAGCCATGGTCAAGCTGGACGCCGCGACGTTCGGCAAGAAGCCGTTCTTTGCCGGCGCCTGGCGCTGGACCGACAGCCAGGGCGTCAGCCAGCAGCTCGCGTCGGCCACGGCCCTGGCCGCCATGCTGGAGCAGGGCACTCACCTGCCGATCCGCATCGGCTGGGGGCCGTACCTGCTGGCCGAAGCCCTGGCCGAAGGCTGGGCCGCGCCGCTCGTCACCGGCGGTCCGGCGCCGGAAGGCTACGTCATTCAGCCTGACACGCCTTGGGCCGACATCATCTCGGACGGCGTGAAGCACGGCCGCATCACGCTCGAAGGTGACTGCCGGGTCGCGATCCCCGTGCCTCAATTGTCTGTGCCGGCAGCTGTGAATCTCTAAATCGACCACGGGCACCACTACTTATCCGCCCACTGACCGGCAGACGCGGTGTCGCTCCGGCGAGCGAACCGCGTCTCCCGGTCGGCCGCATGAAAGGAGTAAACCATGCGCATCGAAGGCCAATCGAAGTTGGGCTACTACCCAACGCCCGAGACCAGCCTGCACCGCATCATCACCTGGCTGTCACTCAGCGGCGACGGCCCGCGGCGGTATCTCGATCCTTGCGCCGGGAAGGGCGAGGCGCTCGCTGCCATTGCCGCCGCCCACGGACCCGCCCAGACTTACGGCATCGAGCTGTCTGACCTGCGGGCCGCTGACGCCAGGCAGGTGCTGACTCACGTCATCAACACCGGCTACGAGTATGCGGTGCTGACCGACGAGACGTTCAGTCTCTGCCTCCTCAATCCGCCGTATGACGGCGAGACCGAAACCGGCGGCGGCACGCGGCTGGAAGAAACCTTCCTGGTCAACACCACGTTGCGCCTCGTGCCCGGCGGGGTGCTGATCTACATCATCCCGCAGGGGCGCCTCGCGAACGAGAAGATCGCCCGTCACCTGCTTGGTTGGTACAGCGAGCTGCGCTGCTTCAAGCTGGCCGACGACGACTACCCGGTCTTCAAGCAGGTCGTGGCCTTCGGTCTGCGCCGCACCGAGTACCGCGCGCCCACCGGCGACGCGATGCGAGAGGTGATGGAGGCCTGGGCCACTGGGCAAGGTGTCGCGGACTGGACTGAGAGCGTCGAAGAGCCGGACGGCACACGGAAGAAGGTGCGTCGCCCAGTCCTGGCCGGCATGCCGCACCTGCAGCCCGGCCACGGCGAGTACGTCATCCCGGTCTCGCCTATTCGCGGCCGGCACGGCGCGCCGTTCCGCTTCCAGTACCAGGTCGTCTCCGACGACGACATGCTCCGCGAAGCCGACGAAGCCGCCGCCCGTCTCGATGCCGGCCGCGAGTGGATTGAGTTGGTCCCGCAGGTCGCGCCGCCGGTGATCGAGCCGGCCATGACGCCCAAGAAAGGTCACATCGCTATGCAGGTCAGCGGCGGTCTCTTGGGCACCAACCTGCTGCGCGACCCGAACGGGCGTACGCTGCTGCTCAAGGGCAACGTCCGCAAGTACACGGTCCGGCGAAGTGGTGAGCTGGAGGAGTTCGACTTCAGCCGGGACAACGAGGACGAAAAGAAGCGCCACCTGCGCAAGGTCGAGATCGAGGAGCGTTTCGAGAACCTGCTGACGACGCTGGATGGCGCCGGGGGGCTCACCACCCATGCCAGCGCCGAGGCCATCAGCGACCTGCTCAACCGCTACGTCGCGCAGCTGGCCGAGATCGTGCAGTCCCGCAACGTGCCGCAGTACGACATGAAGCCGGAGGCATGGGAATGGGCGGTCTTCACCCCGCTCTCGCGCGGCCGCCGGCTGCCCGGGCGGTCCGAGACGGGCCTGACCGACTTTCAGAAGCACCTGGCCATCGCCCTGGGCCGCATCTGCCTGCAACATGGGGCCGGGATCGCCATGAGCGAGATGGCGACCGGCGTGTGCCACGAAGCGTGGCGTATGAATGGTTAGCCGCAGACTGTAACTGCGGCGGGTGCGCCAGACGACCGGCGCACTCACTGGCCCCTGACCT
>JADLEU010000397.1 GCA_020845955.1 Anaerolineales bacterium | reverse complement strand
GCTTCGACCGTACAGACCGCGGCGGCCGTGTAGCGCGCCCGGCCAAGCACGGCAGACCAGCCAAAGACACCTTCCCGGTGGATCTCGGCGATCGTCAGGCAGCCGCCATCCTCAGGCTTCAGGCGCAGCACTACCTTGCCCTGCTCCAGCACAAACACTTTCTCAGCGAGCTGACCCTGCTGGAAGATGGCTTCCCCCGGCCGAAAGCGCGCCTGCGCAAAGAAAGGCGCAAGCTGTTGGAGCGCCTCCGGCGCCAGGCCACGAAACAGCGTCTTATCAGCGATATCGCTCACTAACATGATAGGCGCTTTCCGGCCCGGCGCAGGGCCTGGGCGCGCAGGCGGCTTATACCATAATACGACGATTTACCTCCGATCTCATGCAGTTTATGCGGCCAGCCAGCCAGGGCAAAGTGGAGAATGTCACCGACTCGGGCCGCAGACCGTCACAGGGGAAAACCCTGGAATTCGGCCCCGGCGCGCGGTTCGTGGAAATAGCGGGGGAACGAACAGGCATTGGAGATTTGTCGCTGCAGCCTGTGACTTACATCACTACGGACCCCTCCAGCGCCAGCCTATGCTGAGGCTGCGGCCGAAACCGCCGGGCTGGCGCGGCGCCGCGTATGATCGGGCCAGCAGACAAGGAGCCGCTCATGCCCAAGGGTCGCGTCGTGATCGACGAGGAGCGCTGCAAGGGCTGCGCGCTGTGCACGAGCGCCTGTCCGAGCAACCTGATGGCCCTGGACCAAGCCCGCCTCAATGCCCACGGCTATCACCCGGCGACGCTCGTGGATCCGGGGGGGCAGTGCACGGGCTGCGGATTGTGCGCCGTCATTTGCCCGGAAGCGTGCCTGAGCGTGTTCCGGACGCGGGCAGCGCGGCCTAAGCCAGTCCTGGCGGGGGTGAACTGATGGCCAAGGAACTGTTGAAGGGCAACGAGGCCATGGCCGAGGCCGCCATCCGGGCCGGCCTGCAGGCGTATTTCGGCTACCCGATCACGCCCCAGACTGAACTGCTCGAACACATGGCCCGGCGCATGCCGGAGTTGAACCGCGTGTTTCTACAGGCCGAGAGCGAAGTTGCGGCCATCAACATGGTCTATGGGGCGGCCAGCACGGGTGTCCGGGTGATGACGTCCTCCTCCAGCCCGGGCGCCAGCCTGATGATGGAAGGTATTTCGTACATCGCGGCCTCGGAGGTGCCGTGCGTGATCGTGGACGTGATGCGCGGCGGGCCAGGCCTGGGCAATATCGCCCCGGCGCAGGGCGACTACTTTCAAGTGGTCAAGGGCGGGGGACACGGCGACTTTCGATCCATCGTGCTCGCCCCGGCCACGGTGCAGGAAGCCATCGACTTAACCTACCAGGCTTTTGACCTGGCCGAGCGCTATCGGGTGGTGGTATTTGTCTTGACGGACGGTAACGTGGGCCAACTGATGGAGCCGGCTGAGCTGCCGCCCATGCGGCCGGTGGAACGGCCCGGCCGCGAACGGCGGGCGCCGGCCTGGGCGCTGCGCGGCGCGGCGGGCCGGCCCAAGCACGTGATCAGCTCGATTTACTTGCAGCCAGAGAATGGGGAGGCCTTCAACCTCAAGCTCCAGGCCAAGTTTAGGGAAATCGAGCAGCACGAGGTGCGCTACCACGAGCACGCCGTGGCCGACGCCGACCTGATCGTGGTGGGCTTTGGCACGGCCGGGCGTGTGGCGCAGACAGCGGTCAAGCAAGCCCGGGCCGTGGGCAAGCGGGTCGGCTTCTTCCGGCCCATCAGCCTTTTCCCCTTTCCCAAACCGCGCCTGGCCGAGCTGGCGGCCACCACACGGGAGTTCCTGGTGGTGGAAATGAACAGCGGCCAGATGGTGGAGGACGTGCGCCTGGCAGTGGAAGGGCGCGTGCCCGTGAGGTTCTTTGGCCGCATGGGCGGTGTGGTGCCGTACCCGGATGAAATCTTGGCCGAAATCGAGCGCCAGCTCGGGCAGCCGGTTTACGCCTGACAGGCAGCGGTAACGCCAGGACCGAGGGAGCCTATGCTTGCTGAAGAAGAGATTGTCTATGCCCGTCCCAAGGCGCTCAGCGGCGTCCATACCCATTACTGCCCCGGCTGCACGCACGGCGTGGCACACCGGCTTGTCGCCGAAGTCATTGACGAGCTGGGCATCGCCGGGCAGACCATCGGCGTGGCGCCGGTGGGCTGCGCGGTGTTTGCCTACAACTACTTCGACCTAGACTTTGCCGAGGCCGCTCACGGGCGAGCGCCAGCCATGGCGACCGGCATCAAGCGGGTGCTGCCCGAGCACGTGGTCTTCACCTATCAGGGCGACGGCGACATGGCGGCCATCGGCCTGAGCGAGATCACCCACGCCGCCGCGCGCGGCGAAAACCTGACGGTCATCTTCATCAACAACGCGATCTACGGGATGACCGGCGGTCAGATGGCTCCCACCAGCCTGCCCGGACAGAAAACGACGTCATCACCCCTGGGGCGCGATATCGAGACCACGGGGATGCCGCTGCACATGGCCGAGATGCTGGCCGGCATTCCGGGCTCAGCCTACGTCGTCAGGCGCAGCCTGCACAACGTCAAGGAAATCAACCGCGCCAAGAAGGCCATCCGGCGGGCCTTCCAGGTCCAACTGGCCGGCTGGGGCTTCGCACTGGTCGAGCTCCTCTCCAGTTGTCCTACCAACTGGGGGCTGTCGGCCACGGGAGCGCTGCACTGGGTGGCGACGCACATGCTGCCGGCCTACCCGCTGGGCGACTACAAGGTGCGGCCGGAGGTGGAGGCGCTGCGCTGAGGGCGCAGTGTAAGGGATGCTCGGCCCTGGACGGCTGCCGCGCCGGCGGGCATTGTTGGCCGCCGGTATCAGCGGACTAGTGGTGACCGTGGTGACAAGCTGCGCGGGGCTGGTGCTGTTTGTGGCCGGCAACCTGGCGCTGGGCGGGGATTTCGGAGCCATCAGCCCGCTGCCAGCCGAGCTGATCAGGCGCGGGCCGGGGGGGTGGGCGTTGCTGATGGTCCTGGTGGGCGCGCTGGGCGCACCGGCGCTGGGCCTAGCAGCGGCGTTGATCCTGTATGCCGGGAGGCCAAATGCAGACTGACATCATTTTCTCCGGGTTTGGCGGTCAGGGCGCGCTCTTTGCCGGCCAACTGCTGGCGTATGCGGCGCTGGACCAGGGGCGGCACGTGACCTGGATCCCGTCCTACGGCCCGGAAATGCGGGGCGGCACCGCGCACTGCACCGTGATCATCGCCGACGACGAGATCGGCTCGCCGCTCGTGCGCCACCCGGGCGCCGTGGTGGCGATGAACCTGCCCTCGTTTGACAAGTACGAGCCGCTGGTGAGGCCTGGCGGCCTCCTGATCTACAATACTTCCTTGGTCGCCCGCGCCCCGGTCCGCACCGATCTGCGCCTGATCCCGGCGCCGGCCAACGCGATCGCCGACGAACTGGGTCACGCCCGCCTGGCCAACATGGTGCTGGCCGGGGCGCTGGTGGCCGCGACGGGCGTGCTGCCGCTGCCGGCCGTGATGCAGGCCCTGGCCGCCCATTT
>JADLEU010000396.1 GCA_020845955.1 Anaerolineales bacterium | reverse complement strand
TCTCGCTCCAGGAGATGAGCTTGAAGCCAGCAGTACTTCTCGAGGCCCGGCGCCACACGTGGCAGCGCCGCCAAGACCTGTGTCGAGTGCGGCAACGCGTTCATGTTCGTGAATTGTCGGCCTAACGTTGCCGCTTCAGCCGCGGCGGCCCATGATTCTACCGGCCGCCGTCGGCTGCAAGCGGATGTTAGGCGGCACGTTGGTACTCGAGCTCTACCGGGTCATGCGGTCACGGCGTGGCGTCTAGTGGCACACTGAGCGACTCCGCGACCTTCCACGCTCCGTTGTCTTGCTTTCGCAAGATCCAAATAAACGCGCCGCGCTCGCGGGCGGGTTCAGAACTGCCCACCCGAAAGATGCCGTCTGTTGAGCCTCGGAGGTACGCCCACCGGCCGGTACCTTCAATCAGAGTGGGCGCTGCGGCGACCTCGACGACAAGGAGTTGTAGGGCCTGATAGTGCTCTCGAATTGCCTGGATTCCGAGCACGACCGGCTCATGAGCGTGTATCAACGCGGCGTCGTCTGTGAAGAAGGGTGGTAGTTCCGTCCACGCACTCCGCCGGGCGACGGCGGTGAACTGCGATTGCAGTTGGCGAATGGCCTCAACGTCTTCGGCCGGCAGCCCGGCCTGCTCCGGAGCTCCCGCGCAGGCCGAGGCGAGAACTGCTGCGACTATGACCGCAAGGTGCGTGGTTCGCATGCTCCACCCGTCGTTGTGATGTCCGCCTAACTGCCCTTGCCCAGCAGCATCTCGCAGAAGTGACGATAGTCTTCGAATGTGCTGACCAAGCCTTCGCCACCAAACTGGGCCTTGGTGCCAGGTGCGTAGGAGAGCTCATCGTCTGCAGTCGAAAAGGCCGTCGTGCCTTCATCGAATCCCCCTGGATAGACGATGGGGGTCGGCTTCTTGAACAGGACCTGCCAGCGTCGCCGGTCGTCGGCAGACAACTCGAACTTGGTGTTCGGCATCTCGAGAGGACTGAAGATGTTGTCCTTCAGGAACGTGTAGAGTTCCTGCCCAGAGAGCACTTCGACAAGCCGGCCCAGCACTGCCATGTTGACGCCATATAGGTAGTTGGTTCCTGGCTCAAACTCGGCTGGATAGGCGGCCACGTCCCTTACGAAGCGATCGAGGTCCTTATATGGGTCCAGATGGCTTGGACCCTTTCCTCGCTCATAGTAGCCATACCCACTCCGATGGGTGAGCAGGTGTTCGATAGTCAACTCCTTCTTGCAGCGATATTTCGTACCCGTGCTGTCCTTGCACTTCATCTCGGCGAAGTACGGAATGTACTTCGACACCGGGGCGTCCAGCGTATAGAGGCCCCTTTCGTACCAGATCATCATCGCGACGATGGTGATCGGCTTGGACATCGACCAGATCGGGAAGATGGTTTCCGGCGATATGGGAGTGTCACCTGCGATGCCCGAATTCACTACCGCGAACGCGACCGTGTCCGCACCTCTGAAGACACCTGCAACGCTCCCCCCGGTCACGCCCCTGGCAATGAGAGCGTGCTGGAATGCCTCGACTCTGCGCTGAACCTCTTGAGTATCTGGACCAGCACTACGACCGCTGGCGCACGACACCTGCGCAAGGACAATTACACACGAGACGATCGTCTTGGTTCGGCACCCCATGCGCATGTCCTCCGGACTGGTACGTGCTGGCCGTCCTCGCTGCCTAACGCCTGTGGCTAAGCCGCGGCGCTCCGACGGCCATTCTGGACGATCAGGGGGCCGAGGCGCTACCCCGCCGTCGGCTTCAGCCACTGGTTAGGCTGCCGTAGCACTATTGTGCTACATTCAGCCTATGACCAAGGAAGTCACATTGCGACAGGCGGGCGGCTCGGTCAGCGCGACCCTCCCTAAGGATATGGCGGACCGCCTGCGACTCGAGGCCGGCGACCGGGTTCTGGCGGTGGAAACGGACCGCGGCATTCTGCTGACGCCCTATGACCCCGAGGCGGAACGGGCGCTGAAGGTGGCTGCCCAGGCCGCCAAGAAGTATCGGAATGCTCTCCGCGAGCTGGCCAAGTAGCCGTGCCCAAGCGGTCGCGCGAGCCACGGTGGCTGGCCCGAACGGTGGTCGACGCCATTCACAGTGATCAGCTTCGGGAGCACGGCGGCCTGCCCGGCGTGCGCGATGAGAACGTCCTGGAGTCGGCCCTGGCCCGACCGCAACAGAAATGGCACTACGGGGACGGGGCTGACGTTCCGGTACTAGCTGCCGCCTATGCCTTCGGGCTGGTGCGCAACCATCCATACCGGGATGGGAACAAGCGCATCGGGTTCCTGGCGATGGTGACCTTCCTCGGGATCAACGGGTACACGTTCGATGCGAGCGATGCCGAGGTCGTGACCACGTTTCTCGCACTGGCGGCCGGCGAGTTGCCTGAGGACCAACTGGTGGAGTGGATTCGCGAGCATTCTCGCCGATCTCGCCGATGATGTTGGCAGCCTAACGACTCGCGTTGAGCCGCGCCGCGCGAGGCAGGATACCACCGAGCGCGGGAACCCGGTGGACGCGCACGCGGCCACCGGGCGTCGGCTCCAACGCGGGGTTAGACGGCCCGTTTACGTCACATGGTCCGGTTCACACCTGAGAACTCTGCCCAATACGCGGCAGCGACCGCCTCGATCTCCTTCAGCTCAATCATTCGACCCGTGTCGAGCTGAAGCC
>JADLEU010000395.1 GCA_020845955.1 Anaerolineales bacterium | reverse complement strand
GGTTCGACAGCGGCCCGATGGGCCAGGTTGCGTTCGAGGTCGGCGTATGTCACGCTCGCGCGCGATACGGTACAATGAGGCGCCTTGGGCCGGTGGCGGAATGGCAGACGCCGGGGACTTAAAATCCCCTTCGGGAAACCGAGTGAGAGTTCGTCCCTATCCCCGCCTACCTTGTTTTGTAGTGTCTTTCGCATCGTGGCGCAAGTCAGCGTGCGCTAGCAACCTTCAACTACAGCAACGCTACAGCAACTGGGGTGGAAGTTGGTCGCAAGTATCCTCGGCCATCTTTTCTGTTCAAGCAGTCTTCAAAACCGTTGTGCCTCTTCTCAAAAGCGACAGGTGGGCGCGAATCCCATCCATCCCCGCCTTATATGTTTTGGGCGCTTCTTTCGCGTGGTGTTTTGCGCTTGCGCGCTAGCGCCCCGACTACTGCGTAACCACTTCATCGGTGATTGGGCATCAATCCAGTACAGTAGGTCGCAACGGCGCAAGCGCGGCGTGGAATAGTGACAGGCTGACTATCACGCCAACACGACGAAGCAGCCATCTCGCGTCCCGGGTTGGCTGCTGTTTTTTTAGGCCGTGGGAGGCGACCTGACATGGCCGGCGGCAAGGCCGCTGGGTCGCCTGACGCAATGTTAGCTGTCGCCGGAAATGGGCGGTATCGAGGTCGGCACTGTGCCGCCGCGATAGTCAATGTCAGGCAAGTCACGCGACGGTGTGCCAGTGGGCAGGTTGTCGGGTGGTATGTTCGGGTCCGGTGCTGGGGCCGGCGGCGTTTTAGGTGGCGACGGCTGGGACAGTTCAGGCAAAAGGTGAATTACGCTTTGCAGGCTGAGTGGGCTGAGGGACGTGTTACAGATTTTTTCCAGGCGGTTATCTGGAAAGATCAGGTGAATGTCGAATGGTGGTCCAACCTGCGGTGTGATTTCGGCAGCGAATCGGGCTACCAAGTCGCAGAGCATGATGCGGCCCAGCGGTGTCCTTAAGTCAAATCGGGTATCCTGGCCGCTCCGAATGTTCGCTTCCAAGGCCATCAGCGCAATGGCAGCAAGGTCGTTCCGGCCGTTGTAGAGAAATACATAGGTACTGTGGTCGTAGAAACGATGCTCGCGCTCGGTTTGAGTCGGCTGCGGCGGGCGGTCAAAGCCGAAAAAGGTGTGGTAGAGGCGGGGCGTGCCCGCCTGGTCGAAGCCGGCAATGTGGAACCCCAATTCGTCATCCTTTGAATAGCACTCGTGCAAGTACTTTTCGGCCAGCTTCGCGAGATCGGTGACTGTGTGCGTCGCCGGTGATATGTGCTGGCTATGCAGAAACTCGCCCAGGTGATTGCCGGTGTGGTCGCCCCAGGTGGTGATGCAGCCCACGTTGGGGAACCGCAGGAACTTCGAGTCAATCTCGTAAGTTTTGAATGAGCTGCCATCCTCCTGTTCGTGGGTGAGAGTGACGGCGGAGTCGGACAACATCACGATCAGGTTGGACAGTGTGGTCGAGACAAGTATGGTCATGGCAAACTTGAGGGCCGAGCACTTGGCAAGTAGACCACATATGGTGCACGCGGTCAATCCGTGTGGAGGCCAATCGGTGCGCGAGGGACGCTGCGCAACGGTCTATGGCGGTCGTGTAGCGCCGGTCAGGCGTTGAGTCAACGCATGGCGGTATTAGGGAGGTCGCTCAATGGCCGATGTACTTGTTCGTATGGTGGTGCCGATTGGCCACAGCTGGCAGCCCAATGAAATCGTCTTCCACCGTTGGCTGCCCCTGGGCGACGAGCACCGTATTGCAATTGAGCGGGACGACGTGCTGGTCCAGGTGTGGTTTGACCGGAGCCACTGTCGACTGTCCGACGAACAGCTGCAGGATATCGAGCGGTACGTCAACCCGAGCCTGGAACGAGTGTCGGTTGATGTGTTGGTGCGGGGCGTGGACAACGAGCTGGCCGATTTCATCTACGAGGACAAAGATCGGGCCACCCAGGGCGACCCGGAATCGCCTGATGAGCGTTATCGGCGGTTGCGTCAGGCGTACCTTGAACTAGGCAAGCGTGTCCTGACTGCCGTGGTTGAGGCCTGCAACCGCCTTATCGCCTACTGCAAGTATGAGAAAGGGCAGTATTGGTTGGAGCAGCGCAAGATCGAGTTCAATCGCATGCGGTCTGACTTCACTGAGTTTCGGGCCGAGGTCAGGTGCGGCAATGGGGAATGGGTGAAGTGGCTGCCGGCAGTTGGAGTAATGCTCACTTTGTCCCCGATGGATGAGGCAAGGCATATCGGTCAAGCCGACTGGCCACACCTTTCAGAGTTCGTCAGGGGCAGCCGGCGACCTGCCCTCATCCGTGAGCTACTTTCGAACGCAGATCTACTCGCGACTCAGGGCTTCCGCAGGACTGCGATCATCGAAGCAGTGGCTGCATTGGAGGTGGCCGTCGAAAGGTTCGGGAAAGCTCCCATCGCGGGTGAACTGCTCGGCCAGAGCGCCAACCGTGTTGACATTGAATCGCTCAGCAGCCAAGTTGAGCACCTTGGCCTAACGGGTACCGTCAGGTATTTGCTCCCGTTGCTTTTCCCAACCGACATCCTGGCCGACGACTTGATGCAGATCTGCCAGCGGGCGATTAGCATCCGTGGCAACATTGTCCATCAGGGCCAACGGGACGTCGATGAGAGGGAAACACGGGAGTTTCTTAACGCCGTGCGCCAGGTCTGCGAGATCATCGGCCGCTACACTGCGCCCAGGCCGTCCTAGCGCGGCGTCCGAACTAATGAGCCACTTGGCTGCACCCGTTCTGCTTATCCGCCTTGGCTCACTCAGCCAATCTCTTGTTGGAAGCGAGTTGATCCACCTGGACCACAAGAGCCCGAAACACGGCATAGCTTCGTACGGGCAATCGTGAGTAGTCCTGCCAAGCAAGGTGGTATGCGCCGTCGAGACAAAGTGGCGTTTCACGATTTCGGATGGTGCCTGGGGACGCACCGGTTCCCCAGCTCAAGGTACCGGTGCATTGTCGCCCCTGATGGAGGCGAAATTGGGCATCTACGGTGCGACCACTTGTGGGAGATGACCAGTAGCTGCTGTCATTGGTGAGAAGGATCGCGTAACCCGTAAGGCTCGGTCGAGAGGCAGTAAGAAGCTCGAGGCGCACGATGTCTTTCAGGAAGTCGTATCGGCCGAGATCTTGCGCGCTGTGACCCTTCAAGCTAAAGAGCTCCCCGGCATACTCAACTGCCATTGCACGAGTTTTGTACTTGAGTTCGACCGCCACATGCTTGCCAGGCCAACCAATCCAGAGATCGACGTGCATGGCACCCGATACTGAAGCCACCGGTAATTCCAGCCTAACCTGCGCCTCTGGGTATTGGCGGTGGATGGCCCAGGCCAGTGCGTGCTGGAAGTCAGCCTCGGAATGAAATATCGGGCGTTCTGTAGCTAGCCGGAAAAGCAATTCTTGTACATCTATCATCGGGAAAAGGGATGGGCAGGTGAGTCAGTTAGGAAAGCCTGCAATTCCCTCATTGCGCGGTCGGCCTGCTCAGCGGTGCAGGGCGTTCCAGGCATTGGGAAGGCAAAGACCTTGCACTTGAACATGGGCTCCACGCTGGGGTTGAAGCCGTAGGTGGATTTCTGTTTCACACCGAAGGCAAGCTCCAGAATCTTGTCAAGCACACCCTTGTAGACAAGGAGAGTAACACGTGGCTGAAGGCTGTGTACTAGGCCCAGAATTCGGTCGAGGCCGGCCCGATACTCGCGGTTGTCGGGCTCCATCCTGTACTCGCGGGGGACCTTAACGATATCCGTCAGGCCATAGCCGTGATCGAGCAGAACCTCGTCCGGAAACTTGCCGGGCGGCACGGAGAGCAATCCGTATTCCTGCAGCCAATCCCAGAACATCCGACCCTGCCGGCCTTGAAAGTAGTGACCAGCAGCAACGCTAATGGGCGCTGGCACCTTGCCCACAATCAGCATCCTGATGGGGGTTGTTGCTGGCAGGATATCGGCCAAAGTTTGAACTCTCTGGCCATTGACTGTGATCGTCGCTTGATAGTTCACGTCTGAAGCTATGGGCTTTTCAGCTTGGCATGGCAAGCGACCGACATTATAGCCTCGCAGGATTGGCCGGCAAACACCATGGCACAGATTAACCAGCCGTCTGGGCATATGCCTGCGCAGAGTCGCAGCCCGGGGTATAATCGTGGCGCTCCAGACATAAGCAGATGTCATGCCCTACGACACCGGATAGTGCCAACAGGGGAGTCTGGCCAGTATCGGGAAACTAGGCCGCTCGAGTTGGTTCCGGGCGGCCTTCGCGTTCAGGCAGGATGAGATCGTGTTTTTCGGTATTTCGAATGGCGCGCAACAATTCGGGTTTATTAGCGACACAATCGGCGTCCACACCAGCCGGACGTTGATGTTGGCCGAACTGCGCTTACTCCTCGCCGCTTGTCCTCCCGCAGCTAGTTTCGACCAATACCAGGCCGCCATCCTGGATGACAACGTGCTCCTGAAACGCACGGTTAGCACGCGCCGAGAGTCGGTCCGGCGCCTGCGCGAACTGTATGCGTTGGATCCCTCGGTTCTCCTGTTTCGGGCCCTACGCGATCTTTGGCCTGACGATAGCGAAGCACAGCCGCTGCTGGCGCTGCTCTGCGCCTTGGCACGAGACCCAACGCTTAGAGGTACCACGGAGTTGATTCTATCGGTGCCTGCAGGCGAGATCGTTACGCCACAGATGATTTCCGCCGCCGCTGGGCAAAGTTTTCCCGAGCGCTTCAATGCAATGACGCTGGCCAACATCGGCCGGCATGCCGCGTCCACCTGGCAGCAGTCGGGGCATCTTCAGGGGCGCGCCAAGAAGGTGCGTAGCCAGGCTGCCAGCCAGCCAGCTTCAGTCGCATTTGCGCTGCTCCTGGGTTTCCTAGGCGGGGGGCGCGGAGATGGTCTGTTCCAGACCGTGTGGGCGAGGCTTCTCGATGCACCGGAGCATAGGCTACGATCCCAGGCAGCCGTGGCTGCTCATCGTGGATACCTTGAATACCGGCATGCTGGTGGCGTAACCGAAATCAGCTTTCACTATTTACTCCGGGATATCAGGCAGCCCGGTTTAGACTAAGCCGCATCGGCGCGTGGCGGCGAAGCCGGTCGACGATGCCTTGAGGGGTAACGGCTCATGAGCGAAATTGAAGGCTTGCTGCAAGAGTATGCTCGTTTTGTCAACCTGCCCTGGGAAGAAAACCTGGCAGGGCCGCAAAAGGTCTGGTTTGCCATTTATGACCCGGCCCAAGAGCGACGCTTGCGTCTGCGGGTGCAGGAGTTCGAGAGCGCTACCGTCCGTGCCAAACACGGCTGCATACTGGAGGACCTGACGGACAGTTTCGCTGAATGGATGGCGAAGCACGAGTACCGTGAGGAGTATTTTGCACAGCCCGATGACATGGAGTTGGCGCTCCAGGACTATGGCACCTATCTGAAGGATCGTGTGACTAAGGTGCTGGAGTCCTCGGAGGGTAACGACAATACGGTTGTCGCGCTGCTCGGTATTGGGTCGTTGTTTGGATTGACGAGCGCCTCTGCACTGCTGGAAGCCATTGCGCCAGCCATCCGCGGCCGGCTCCTCGTTTTCTTCCCCGGTCGCCGGGACGGATCTAATTATCGCCTGCTAGACGCTCGCGACGGCTGGAACTACCTGGCCGTTCCCATTGAAGCTCCCTCCAGGACTTAGCCCATGACCAAGAACCGTGAGGTCTTCCAGACCGATCCAACAACAACCTCTATTCCGAATGAGGGCGTGGCGAAGGTCACAGAGCCACAATCCGAACAGGAATGGGCGGTTCTGCGGTATGAATTGCAGAGCTTCGTGTGTGAAGGGGAGTATCGCCTTGGCCTGGAACGAATTCTTGATACCTTCCTCACCCATGTGGATAAATACGAGCAGCCGGCGGTATGGGTAAGCGGGTTCTATGGCAGCGGCAAGTCACATCTGGTGCGGGTGCTTGAATACCTGTGGCGCGACGTCCAATTTCCGGATGGGGCGACCGCTCGAGGCATAACAAACCTGCCCCGGGAGATCCAAGACCAATTCAAGGCCTTGACGATCCAGGGCCGTCGGGCCGGCGGTCTGTGGTCTGCGGCGGGCACGTTAGGGGCTGGGTCGGCTCGCAGCGTGCGGCTGGCCTTCCTGGGCATCTTGCTCCGTAGCGCGCGCTTGCCCGATCAGTATGCGCCCGCTCGTTTTGTCATGTGGTTGAAGCAGAATGATTACTACGACGCAGTGAGCTCTGGCGTTGAAGCGCGCGGCAAGGAGTTCAGCAAGGAGCTCAACAACCTGTACGTTTCGCCCTTCCTGGCCGAGAGCTTGCTGGCAGCCTATCCGGGCTTTGCGGCCTCGTCGGCAGAGGCGCGCAGCTTATTGCGGGCCCAGTTCCCGGTCAAGGACGATATTACCGACGATGAGCTGTTACTCGCCATGGAAGACGTGCTGGCGCTGCAGTCCAGCACGCGTGGGCGCCAACCCCTGACACTGCTGGTCTTTGACGAGCTGCAGCAGTTCATTGGTGATGATGGCGGCCGGGCGTTGGCCGTTCAGAACATTGTCGAGGCCTGCTCCTCGCGCTTTGGCAGCAAACTGCTGTTCGTGGGCACCGGGCAGGCGGCCCTGCAAGCGACCGGGGTGCTGCAAAAACTCCAGGGCCGGTTCACCGTCCGCGTTACGTTACGCGACACCGATGTTGAGGAAGTTGTCCGGCAAGTGGTGCTGCGCAAGCGGCCAGAAAAGCAGACGGAGCTCAAGGCCGTCTTGGACAATGCGCGCGGCGAAATTGATCGGCACCTGGCCGGTACACGGATTGGACCCAAACCGGAAGACGTGGCTGACCTGGTGCCCGATTATCCCTTGCTGCCCGTGCGGCGCCGCTTCTGGGAAAACGTGCTTCGCGGCGTGGACCCTTCGGGCACGGGCGGACAACTCCGCACTCAATTACGCATCGTCCACGAAGCGGCCCGTGCCGTGGCCGACCGCTCACTTGGCACGGTGGTGGCTGGCGATTACATCTATGACCAATTGCGCTCCGACATGCTGCAAAGCAGCGTGCTTCTGCGCGACGTCGACGCGGCCATTAGCACTCTGGCTCAAGAAGGAGAGGACGGCGTGTTGAAGGCGCGTCTGTGCGCGCTGGTCTTCTTGATTGGCAAGCTGCCCACTCAAGGTGTGGCCGCTACAGGGGTGCTGGCGACCGCGGCAACCTTGGCCGACCTCATGGTGGTGGATTTGCCGGCCGGTAGCGCCGCCTTGCGACAGAGGATCCCAGGGCTGCTGCAGGACCTGGTAGACAAAGGCACGTTGATGGTTGTGGGCGACGAGTACCGGCTGCAGACACGCGAGAGTGCGGATTGGGAAGCCGATTTCCGCAAGAACTTCGCCCGCATTCAGGCTGATGACAGCCGCATTGCCAGCGACCGAACCACCGGCCTGCGCAATGTGGTTGGCGAGGCTCTGCGAGGCAAGACCTTTACGCAGGGGGTGAACAAGACACCGCGCAAGTTTGATCCGCTCTTCGGGCTGGAGCAGCCCGAGGTAGATACGGTGGCCGTGCCAGTATGGATCCGGGACGAGTGGCAGGTCTCGGAGAAGACTGTTCGGGAAGACGCGCAACGCGAGGGTGTTGAAAGCCCGATTGTATTTGTCTTCTTGCCGCGGCAGAACGCTGACGCGCTCAAGGCCGCCTTGGCGAGCCAGGCCGCGGCTGAAGAAACGCTAAACGCCCGCCCTCGCGGCACCACACCGGAATCCATCGAGGCGCGCAGCGCTATGGAAGCACGGCTGAAGATCGAGCAGAACCGAGTCAAGGGTCTATTGACAAGCCTGGTCAATGCCGCACGAGTCTATCAAGGTGGCGGCATCGAGGTGAACGAAGGGACCTTTGTTAATTCGGTGGAAGCCGCAGTTCAGTCGGCTCTAGTGCGCCTGTTCCCAGCCTTCGAAGATACGAATCAACCTGGCTGGGACAAGGTGTTCGAGCGCGCGACCCAAGGCGCCGCAGATCCACTGACCGCCGTTGGCTACCCAGGCGACATCGACAAGCATACGGCTGCCCGCAAGGTGCGGGACTACTTGGGCCGCGATGGAAAGCGCGGCAATGATGTGCGCAAGCAGTTCATGGGCCCCGGCTACGGCTGGCCGCAAGACGCGGTTGACGGGCTGCTCATGGCGTTGATGGCAGGCGGTTTCGTGCGGGCCACGAACAAGGGGCAGCCCGTGAACGCCAGAACGCTCGGACGAGCCCAGATCGGCGTGACCGATTTCTTCAGTGAAGGCATCACCATTACGGCCCAACAGCGCATTGGCGTGCGGGGGGCCATCACCAAAATGGGCTTGCCGGTCAAGGCTGGCGAAGAGCTTGCCGCCATGGCTGAGGTTCTACGCCGGCTGACTGACCTGGCTGGGCAAGCGGGTGGGGCGTCTCCGCTGCCGGCGCCGCCCTCTACGGCCAACATTGAGGAACTGAGCGCTCTGAGTGGTAACGAGCAATTCGCTGCCTTTTACGACCGGCGCGACGAACTGGCTGCAAACCATGCCGCTTGGACGCGGCTGCGGACTCTGATTGCCGAACGTTGGCCGCGCTGGCAGTTCTTGGAGCGGCTGCTGAGCCAGGCCGACGGCCTGCCTGTTGCCCAGAGCCTGAGCGGCCCGGTGCGGGCCATCCAGACCGACCGCAGCCTGCTGGGCAACCCGGATCCGGTGCCTCCCCTCTTAGCCCAGCTCACGGCCGGCTTACGGTCGGCCCTCATGGAGGGTCGCGCCCGATTAGCGGAAGTGCAGGAGCGCGAGCTCGGCGTCCTGGAGGCGACTGAAGAGTGGCAGGCCTTATCCCAGAGCGACCAAAGTGCAATTCTGGCTGCTAATGGCATCGGTCCGGTGCCTGAGCCATCCGTCGGCACTGACGAGGCCCTGTTGGAAAGCCTGGCTGCCATACCCCTGCGCGAGTGGGAAAGCCGCCTGGCCGCGCTGCCGGGACGCGTCGCCCGCGCGCGCGAGGAAGCCGCTCGGCGCCTGGCGCCGGCCGCCGTCACCTTGCAGCCACCGCATGGCACGCTGCGCTCGGCTGACGAGGTGGACGCTTACCTGGCCGAACTCAGAAAAACGATAATGCAGCACATTGATGCTGGCAAGCCCGTTATCCTATAACAAGTAGCTCGTCCACTCGTAGGATTACTAGCCTATGGCCCCACTCCCTGGCGAGCTTCGCGGCTCAATCGAGAAGACCATCATCAAGGCGCGAGACGCGGCGGAAGGTGCGGCCGTGAGCGCGCTGGCCGTGTTGCAGGTACAGAGTGAGCGCCTGCCGGCCGGCTTCCCCGAGGCGCAGCGCACGCTTCGCAATGCCTTGCGCGCCCGGGCTAGGCAACTGGGGCAGGGGCAGTTCAAGGATGGTTGGAAGCCACTCGTAGAGGAAGTTGCCTACGAACAATGGCACCGCATGCTGTTCGCGCGATTTCTGGCAGAAAACAACTTGCTGATGCACCCCGAGGGCGCGCCCGTGACGCTCGACGAGTGCGCTGAGTTGGCTGAGGCGGAACGCGAGCCTGATGCCTGGGCTTTGGCGGCCAGGTACGCCAGCCAAATGTTGCCTGGCATTTTCCGCCTGGATGACCCGTCTGCACAAGTGCGTTTAACGCCCGAAGGCCGGCGGGCGCTTGAGGACTACCTGCTGCGGCTTCCGTCCATTTTGTTCACAGCAGATGACGGGTTAGGTTGGGTATACCAATTCTGGCAGGCAATAAAGAAGGAGCAAGTCAACGCAGCGGCACAAAGGATCGGTGGGGCGGATCTATTCCCGGTGACGCAATTGTTTACTGAAGACTACATGGTGCGTTTCCTATTAGAGAATTCGCTAGGTGCCTGGTGGGCGGCGCGCAAGCCGAGTAGTCCTCTTGTAAAGGAATTCACTTACTTGCGGTTCCATGATAGCGGCATCCCAATCGCCGGCACCTTCTCTGGGTGGCCAGCCCACGCTGCCGAATTGACCATATTGGACCCATGCTGTGGTTCGGGACACTTTTTGGTATCAGCATTCGATATGCTGTTCAGAATGCGCCAAGAAGAAGAGGGTTTGGACAATGCGGAAGCTGCGACCGCAGTATTGCGGGACAACCTTTACGGGCTAGAGCTCGACCTGCGGTGCACCCAAATCGCCGCGTTCGCTTTAGCGCTTGCTGCCTGGAAGAAAGGTGGACCACGCGAGTTGCCTATTCCCAATGTCGCCTGCTCGGGTATGCCAGTCCAAGGTCAGCTTGCAGATTGGACCAAACTTGCAGGCGGTGACGTCAACCTGCGCACTACGCTGGAGCGGCTGTACTACCTCTTCCAAAACGCTCAGGATCTTGGCAGTCTAATCAATCTAGCGAATGTGCCGCTCAGAGATCGCATGCTTACGCCGGATTACTCGGTTGTGTCCACTACATTGTCTGCGGCAGTTGCACGAAGTGCAACTGCCGATGATCCAGTAAGTAGGGTTTTTGGAGCGACCGCGGATGCAGCGTTGCGGGCCTTAAGGATTCTGACTGGACACTATTCGTTGGTTGCGACAAATGTCCCATACCTTACTCGCGGCAAACAGAATGACACATTGCAGACGTACTGTGAGGACTATCACAACCATGCTAAGGCAGACCTAGCCACTGTCTTTGTCGAGCGTAGTCTTTCTTTTCTGCATGGCGGTGGTTCTCTAGCGGTGGTGACCCCACACAGTTGGCTTTTTCAGGGTGCATACAGGCAGTTCCGACAGGACATGCTTACGGCGACTGCATGGAGTGTCGTTGCACGCATAGGAGCAGGAGGGTTTGCAAGTATCGGTGGAGAAGTCGTAAATGTTGTTCTTTTCATATGCTCGGCTACACAACCGGATCCTGATCATGTTTTCGTCAGTCTAGATGCATCAGCCGCCGATTCGCCATCTGCAAAAGCAGAGGCATTACGAAGTACGGTCGTTCATGCATTATCACAGACTGGCCAAAAGAGTAATCCGGATGCACGGGTGACTCTGGAGGAGCGGTCCGCGGCACCATTGTTGAGCAGGTATGCTAGAACTTATCAAGGGATTAAGACTGGGGATGACCCGCGATATCGGCGCCATTTCTGGGAAGTTGGAGAGCTCGGCGGCCGGTGGAGGTTCTACCAGGGGAGTGTCAGTCAATCGGTCGCTTATGGTGGACTTGATGGGGTCATCGACTGGCAGCAAAGTGGACGCAATATGGCTCGGCTACAAGGAAAAGGTGCCTGGAATAAAGCTGGTGTGGCCATAAGTCAGATGACTGGGTTAGGGTGGTCAATGTACTGTGGAGACATATTCGACAGCAATATCTCTCCGATAATTCCCAACGACCCGCGTGATTTGAAGGCAATATGGGCATTCTGCTCTTCGAAAGAATATAGAGACGCGGTCCAGCAAATTGATAAAGCCCTAAAGGTAACCAACTCGTCACTCATTAAAGTACCGTTTGATATCGGTCACTGGCGCAAGGTAGCAGAGGACATTGATTCATTGCCTGAGGCAGAATCTTTTGATCCTTCGCAATGGATTTTCAAGGGAATGATTGATCGGGCGAGTTATCCGCTTCAAGTTGCTGTATCTCGCCTGCTCGGTTTTCAGTGGCCCAATCAGAAGGTTGATAACCTTGCTGATTACATAGATGAAGATGGACTTGTCTGCCTCCCATCCGTGGCTGGCGAATTGCCAGCCAGTGAGCGCCTACGTGCGTTGCTAGCAGCAGCGCTTGGTGCTGATTGGTTGAATGCAAAACAAGACGAACTCCTTTCCTCCAATGGTGCAAGAGCTGTGAGTATTGCGGATTGGCTTCGTGACGAGTTTTTCCGCCAGCATTGCGCACTGTTTCACAACCGTCCCTTTGTTTGGCACATCTGGGATGGACACAGGGAAGGCTTTTCGGCATTGGTAAACTACCATAGATTTGGCGCTGCCCTTCTAGACAAGCTCATCTACACATATCTAGGTACCTGGATTACAGACCGGCGCGCGGATCTTGCCGCTGGCGCGGCCGGGGCTGAGGGGCGCCTTGTAGCCGCCCTTAACCTGAAGGAGAAACTAGAGGCGATTCGGGACGGTGAGCCGCCTTACGACATCTACGTGCGATGGAAGCCGCTGCAAGAGCAAACAATCGGCTGGAATCCTGACCTTAATGATGGCGTGCGCCTTAACGTTCGACCATTTGTACTGGCGGATATACTGCGCACCAAATTCAGAATCCATTGGAACAAGAGCCCTGGCAAGAATCCCGACGGCAGTGAACGACATAATGACCTGCATTACAGCGTCGACCAAAAGCTCGTGGCGCGGAAGAAAGCGGGTGTGAAAGCGCGTTGATGGAACTGGCCTCGTCTTAGTCACCCAAAATGCCTGACGCGAGCACCTTCCTCGAAGTATTGCTGAAAAGCCTCCGCGCGGCCGCGGATTACAGCCCTACTGAGGAGACGCCGCCCGCCGCCATCTTGTGGCCGGATGCAGAGCGTGACTGGGAGGGATTACTTCCGCGCCTTCGGAGTCATTTGCCTCTTCTGACTCTAGGACCATATGATGCCTACGAAAAAACTGGGCCAGCCGCCTGGATTCGGTGCATGATTAGCCGAACATTGCCCAAGCGTCTGGCACCAAATGCAATCCCCGTTGTCTACCTGCCCGGCGTTAGTGTGGCGATGCTCAATGACAGTAGCCAACGCAGCCGCGCCATTGAGACGCTTGCGGAACTGCGGTACCGTAGTGTCGTATGGACGTGCCGGGATGGGGCCGAGTGGACCTTACCGGGTTTCTTCCAGGATGACGAGGCTGGTCTCGGGATTTCGATGCTCGACAGCGATTACACCCGACGCGCTATGCGGCGCAACCTGGGCGTTTTGTGCGGCCTCACGCTGGCGCAGCTGAAGGAAGAACAGCCCTGGAAGGCCCGAGACTTTGAGGCGCTGGTTGGTGACAGCGTGGATGTCCTGATCGGTATGGGTGAGAGCCTAGATCTGGAATTCAAATCAAGCGGCCGGTGGGATCTCAAGCTAGAGAGGAAAAACCCTGACCTGGAGCAAGTCATTGTCAAGAGCGTTGGCGGCTTCCTGAACTCCTCGCGAGGCGGCACGTTGCTGATCGGGGTTGAAGATAAGGGACAAGTGTGCGGTATCGAGCATGACTATCAGACTTTCTCGCAGGATAAAGATCGCAATCAAGACGGCTACGAGCGGTGGCTGATGACCCTGTTGCTCAACGCCTTTGGCCAGGAATTTGCGTCGAATATTCATCCCTCGTTCCATGTCCTCAACGGCCAAACGATCTGCAAGATCGTCATTGATCCGGCGCCATGGCCAGCAATTGCGAAATATAGGGGCAAGGATGGCCAGGACCAGGAAGTGTTCTTTCATCGAACGGGAAACGCAACAAATCCTATGGGCCTGCGCGCCTTCACCGTCTACTTGCGGACTCGCTGGCCGCAATAAGTGATTACCCCAATGCGATATACGCCGTCTCGGAATCCAGATATTACTGCCACTGGCGAGGGGCTCACGTTCCTCGCGGCGCTGGTTACCGCCCTACGGCAGGCGGGTGTCTACAATAAGAACGACCAGGATGCGCCGGTTGTCGTGCTATGGCCCGATGGCGATCGCCAGTGGGAACCCCTGATTCCGCTGCTGCGAAAAGATCTGCCCCTGCTCACTCTCGGTTCCTATGCGCCGGCCGAGCGTACTGGGCCCGCCTACTGGCTGCGCAGCATGCTCGCGGGCCTGCTGGACGACAAGCTGCCGGGTGATGCGACGCCCATCATCTACCTGCCCGGCGTGAACAAGGCCGAGCTGCGGGCGGTGGATGAGTGCCCGCGCCAGTTGCAGCCCCTCGCCTCGCTCCAATACCTGGGCACGATTTGGACTCATAAGAACGGGCGTGACTGGACCGTGCCCGGGTTCATCCAATCTCCAGATGGCGGTTTGGGCGTCGAGATGGCAGGCGATGCTTCCACCCGCCAAGCGCTTGGGCGAGCGCTGTTCAAGTTGGCGACGGTGCCGGTGGCGGCGCTGCGCACGGAGGCGCCGCTGCGGGCTGGCTTCTTCGACCGTCTGCTCAACCCCGATGACGCCAGAAGTCTGCTATTGTGGCTCAACGACCCGAGCGGTTACCGCCAGCTATGTACGCCGCAACAATGGGAAGCGTTCTGCGGCCTGTGCCAGCGCAAGTATGGCTTCAACCCTGAGACTGATGGCCCAATTGTTGCGGCCCAGCGCCTTGCGACGCGGCGAGAGGCCTGGCATGCCGTGTGGGATCGCTTCGTAGAGGCGCCACACCTGTACCCTGGTCTGCCTGATCTTTTGCGGCGAGCTCAGCCGGCGCAGATGCCATTGTTCGAACCTGAGCCGGTTTGGCCGCATTTCAACGAAGTCCACGAGACCAGGCTACGTGATAGCTTGATAGGCCTGGCCTCTCATTTTCCAGATCAGGCCCGCCAGGCCGTTCTCACGCTCGACCAAGAGCATGGACAACGCCGGGGCTGGGTTTGGGCCGCCCTGGGCGAAGCGCCTTTAGTATTGGCTTTGGAGCACCTGGTTACTTTGGCACAGGCTACCGCTCAGCCCTTGGGCGGCAGCTCCACAAAGCAAATTGCAGAGGCCTATGTCACGCGCGGCTGGCAAGCGGACGCCTCCGCTCTGCGTGCTCTGGCCAGCATTGACAAGCCAGACGACGTGGCGGCCATCAAGGGCGCCGTGCGAGCGCTGTATCTCCCCTGGCTCGAGGCAGCGACGAAAGCGTTGCAAGCCAACGTGGCACGTGGCGACTACAACCGAGTGGCGCCTCCACCGGTGCCGGCCGGAACCTGCGTCCTGTTTTGTGATGCGTTGCGGCTGGATGCCGGGCAACGGCTCGCCGAGACGTTGCGTCTGCGTGGGTATTCGGCCGATGTGGGCTGGAACCTCGCTGCGTTGCCAGGGGTGACGGCAACCGCGAAGCCCGCCATTTCGCCGGTGGCGGGACGTTTCTCAGGCCAGGCGATGCCACGCCTGGATCCTGCCTTGGCGCCTGGCAACTCTCCCGCTGACGCGGACAGCCTTCGCCGGGCTTTGGCTGAGGCTGGTTTCCAGGTTCTAAAGTCCGACGATGTCGGTGACCCAGCTGGCCGGGGATGGGCCGAGCAGGGCGCCATTGACGCATATGGCCATCAGCACGGCTGGAAAGTGGCGCATCACCTGTCCGGCGAGCTACGCGGTCTGGAGCATCGCATCACGGCCTTACTCGAAGCCGGCTGGAAGCAGGTGGTGGTCATTACCGATCACGGTTGGCTGCTCATGCCAGGTGGTCTGCCCAAGGCCAATCTTCCGGAGCACCTCACGGTCATTCGGAAGGGGCGGTGTGCCCGCCTCAAGGCCGGCGCCCAGGTTGACGACCAAATCGTGCCATGGCATTGGGATGAGCACGCCCTTATTGCAATGGCGCCCGGCATAGGGTGCTACGAGGCCGGCAAGGAATACGAGCACGGCGGGTTGAGCCCGCAAGAATGCGTGGTGCCAGTGTTGACGGTGCGCCAACCCGCCGGCGCCGCCGCCCCCGTCCGCATTGAAGCCGTGGTGTGGAAGGGGCTGCGGTGCAATCTCCGCCTTTCAGGTGCATCGGAGCAAATGAGCGTAGACATCCGCATCAAATCCGCTGATCCATCCACCTCGCTCGTAACAACGGTCAAGTCGCCTTTGGCTGACGGCTCTCTTTCGCTGCTTGTGGAAGACGAAGACCGCCAGGGCCAGGCCGCACTGATTGTGGTATATGATGAATCTGGCAGTCTGCGGGCTCAGGTGCACACGACGATAGGCGAGTAAGCCGCATGGAACTCGATCCCCTCGATAGCATAGCTGCTCGTGCCTTTGATGGCTTCATTGTCCGTAAGGATCTGGCCGTACGTTTCCGTGGGCAGTACCCCGTGCCCACCTACGTTGGCGAGTTCCTACTGGGCCGTTACTGCGCCAGCACGGACCCGGTTGAGATTGCCGAGGGCCTGGAAGTGGTTGAACGCCAGCTCCGCGAACGCACCATTAGGGCAGGGGAAGAAGAGCTGTTCAAGTCGCGCGCCCGCGAGCGCGGATCGGTCAAGCTGATTGACCTGGTCACGGCCCGGCTGGACACCAACACCGACTCGTACATAGCCACGCTGCCGAGCTTGCGCCTGTCAAATGTGCGCCTCGATACTCAGATGATTGAGGAAAACGAACGGTTGCTCACGGGTGGTTTCTACGCCGAAGTGCAACTGGAATACGATGCCGCAATTGCGCAGGAAAACGGGGGTCGCCCGTTCGGCATCACTGGACTGCGGCCGATCCAGCTTTCTAAGCGTGGCGTGTTGGACGAGATGGCTCGCGGCCGGCGTGAGTTCACGGTACCGGAATGGAAGCACTTCCTGCTGCGCAG
The DNA here is from genome assembly GCA_020845955.1 of Anaerolineales bacterium. Lineage (GTDB taxonomy): Bacteria > Chloroflexota > Anaerolineae > Anaerolineales > UBA6663 > JADLEU01. The sequence goes on along the minus strand of JADLEU010000395.1, from coordinate 14,372 downwards.
CATCGGCTTCGAGCCGGCCTGCCTCAGTCCTCGCGCGCAGGACGTGCTTTTGCTCCGGCTTGTTCCGTTCGTAGAACGCAACTACAACCTAGTGGAGCTTGGCCCACGCGGAACGGGCAAGTCGCACCTCTACCAGCAGATTTCACCCTACTCCCATTTGGTATCGGGTGGCAAAACCACCGTGGCGCAGATGTTTGTGAATAATAGCAATGGGCGCCGCGGCCTTGTGTACCAGTATGACGTCGTCTGTTTCGACGAGATATCCGGGGTCTCCTTTGATCAGAAAGACGGCGTTAGCATCATGAAGGGATACATGGAGTCCGGTGAGTTCAGCCGGGGGCGCGAAAGCATCCGGGCCAGCGGCAGCATCGTCCTCGTTGGCAACTTCGACGTAGATGTCGAACATCAGCAGCGTGTCGGCCACCTTTTTGGCCCGCTGGCGCCCGAGATGCGAAATGACACGGCCTTTATGGACCGCATTCATGCATATTTGCCCGGCTGGGACGTGCCCAAGCTTGATAAGTCGCTTTTCACTGAGCATTTTGGTCTGGTGAACGATTTCCTGGCAGAGTGCCTCACTCAACTGCGCAGCGAGAGCCGGTTGCCGGCCATACATGAGCGTGTGAGCTTTGGGGGCGCGCTGAGCGGGCGCGACACGACGGCAGTCAACCGCACCGTGAACGGCCTGCTAAAGCTCCTATATCCTGATCGCCAGATGCCCATCGCCGATGAGGACGTTGAGTGGGCAGTGCATCTGGCCATGGAATGCCGCCGCCGGGTCAAGGAGCAGCAGAAGCGCATTGGTAGCGCCGAATTCCGCAACACTCACTTTAGTTATCGCATTGGCGAGGAGGGCGTAGAGCGCTTCGTCACCACGCCAGAACTGCACAGCGAGGCCAGCATCAGCTCCGATCCTTTGCCGCCGGGTCAGGTGTGGGCTATTAGCCCGGGTGGACAGGATGGCGGCGTCGGGCTCTACCGGGTCGACGTCAACGTCGGCCCTGGGGGGGGCGTGCGTATCGCCAATGTCAGCGTCCCAGCGCCCTTCCGCGAGAGCGTGCGCTATGCGGAGCAAAATATCGTCATGCGGTCTAGAGACCTTGTCGGCGACCGCGACCCACGGCAGCACGAATTTACTGTCCAGTTACGCGCTTTCGACGCCGCCCGCACCGGTGAGGCGCTGGGTATGGCCGTCCTGCTGGCCTTGTGCAGTGCTTTATTGGGTAAGAGTCTAAAAGGCGGTCTGGCAGTCGTCGGAGGGCTGAACTTGGCGGGGACGCTGGACCCAGTCTACAACGCTGTAAGCGTTGCGGAGCTGTCCATTGAAAAAGGCGCGGCCATGCTCTTGGTCCCAATCTCCGCGCGCCGCCAGCTCAATGAACTCTCGGACGAGATGGCGATGAAACTGAGTATTCTGTATTACGCTGATGCCAGGGAGGCGCTAATAAAGGCGCTAGGGGATTAAGCCGTCGGTTGAGACTGGCAAAGCCCGCGTTCTTGTATGGCTTCGGCACTTCTACTCACCTTTGCTCTCCGGTTCACTCCAGTCAAACTCACGCGGATAGCCGATATTGTTCGCATCTACAGTATAAGTATGGAGCTTCCCGCCGACGGAGCAGACACCGACAAGCGCGTGCTTTGACCGTTCGAGAGGTGGAGCGCCCTCGACCCGTACGATGCCGTTGCAGCGCGGGTACGCACATTTTGCGACACGATAATATTGGACAACGTCGTTCTCAGGCGTGCGCGAAGCGAACCTTCCGTATCCTACGTATTCCTCCATACTGCCCCACAGAAAGAGGGGCAGCATCCGAATGAACTTGAGATTAATAAGTGCTCCGACGCCCAGGGCCAGGACGGCGATGCCGACGCCTGCAAACCACGATTTAGCATCAAGAGAGAATACTGAGCGAATATCTGAAACAAGCCCCAGAACGCTGACAGCCATAGCCGCAAGGCCAGACAACAGGCCTAATCCTCCGCGAGCGGCAACGGTTCGGCGACGAATTGCCGTGGGTGGCTTACTTTCATCAACCATATACTCGATATACCGATCACCCAAAGAGGCCCCACCGAAGTTGCTCTGGTTGATCGTGACCTGACTATGGCTGACATGGCCGACGCGAGTCTGGTTGTTCGCCTTTGCCGGCGCCTTCTGCTTGCGTCCCATTAGTAGCTCCTATCCCGTCAACATCACGACCCAGAAGTAATCGGAACCTGAAATCAAAGGCCGACCCTAAGAGATAACTGGCCTTGGGCGAAAACTTAGCGCCTTGACCTGAAATAGCCAGTAAGTCTGTCGTCAACCTTTATACCCGAGGCGCCAGGAACATATCCGCTTGAGCCCGTCGGTGCAGGTGGCAGGCCACTGACATATGGCCGAGGTGGCCGGGAATCATCGTCACCCCGTGCCAATTGTTGATACTTGAGCTCTTTGCTTAGCCGGTCAAGCCTGGCCACGAGATGAAGCCAAAGTACATCGGTACGTTGCAGAAATGTCGTCTGGCAAGTGCTGATCACGGAGTCGAGAGCTTCGAAGTCTGACAGATCATTCGCGTTGATAACTCTCGACCACAGCCCGTAGTTGGCCAGGCGGTTCGCCCGGGGGATCACGGGATTTTGGGCAGTATCAACTAGCAGCCCAATGCGTGGGTTATGAACGAGGACATTTCGGTACTTACGAATTCTATCTGCCTCAACGTTCCACTCCCCATAGTCCTTCCGTGCGCCATTACCGAGATGCGGAAAATAGCTAGCAGCAACGGCGCCAGTGGAAAACATGCGAATCGACGCTGGCTTGTCTTCATCCAAGAATTGATTGAATTGCTTTTTGATTCGATCCCGGCTTATTGAGCCCGGCGTTGCCAAGTCAAAGAGCAAGGACTCGGCATTTTGAATTGCGCCATCCAGAAGAACAGTTGTTACCGTATCGCCGCCCGTCACCTCCTTGTCAATCTTCCACACGACAAAAATGAGCCGAAGAACCATATCAACCGCAGCTCCAAGATGATAGAAGATCGTCTGGAAGTGTAGCTTCTTGTCCAAATCGCCTAACAGAGACGAGTGCCCGAGGTGCCAATACACACTGTAATGAGCCATCGCCATGGCTTCGAGTATTGGGGCTATCCCCTCCTTGAGCTGGACGCTTCCATCAATTCTTCGATTAGTCAACGGGACGATAAAGCGCTGCCAAAGGTTCTCGTATCTGGGGAAGTTATCTCCCAGACGCACGACAAAGTCACGTTCATACGTATCACCATGTTCTCGAAGATTGTATGTGTTAGTCATGGTCCCTCGACGTCATTGCCTTTTGCGTGAGAGCGCAGCCAAGGTAAGACGGACCGGTAGACGTGTTTACGGCATCAATACCGTGGGCCATTATTGCCTCCCGAACTAATGTTCCTTGTCCTTAGGAGGGTTGGGATCCTTCGCGGGCGCGATCGTGTCTTTGCTGTTGATCCGGCCGTTTACTCCTTTGGTGGTCAATTCACCGCCGCCGGAGTTTCTGAGCATTTCCTTTGCAGCGCCCTGTGCTTCCCTTTGGGTATCATGGAGACTCGACGCCTTATCAGAATCGTTTCGCTTGTTGACCCACCTGCCATCTGGCCTGCGGTAGACTGTACGGTTGTTTTTGCTAGACATGTAATTCTCCTCCTTGCAGTTAGGTGCCCAGAAGCACTACCTACGAACTTCGAGACAAGCCGGGCTGAATACCTTGCTATTTAGGTGTTTCCTGCATCGTTCTCCGCTCTGCTTTGGTCACCGTGCCAGTCAAACCATGCCCGTTGCTCTCCCTGGTAGCTCGCGGGATCAACATGGCGCGGCCGTAGTTGGGTGACTTCTGGCCCCGCCTCATGAGCGAATATCATGCGGTGGGCACGCTCCGCGATGAACATGCGAATTTCAGAAGCCTGACTGTCTTCAAGCTGCAAGCGCCGAGGGAACTTATCTCCGATTTGCGTAAACAGGAGATACTTCGGCGAAAGGGGCATGATAATATTGCCTCCCTTATTGCCCCACCCACCTTTCAGATCGTATTTGCCGTTGCCGTAATAGTTCACGCGGACTACTGGGTGGTCACTTGTAAACCATTCTGCGTCGCTCGGGGCCTCGATAATGCTCCACTTGTGGGAGAGAAGCACTTTGGCCGTCCTGTTGAGCAAGTGTTTTTGACTTTCAAGCCAGAGGTGCCGTCCTGCCACCAGTGACACCCTTATTTCACCTTCCTTAGTCTCTGGTCTGGCGTGCGGATCAATTTGCATCTTTAGCACGTCTGCAAAGGGCTGCTTCCCTGAGGCCTTCTTGACCTTTTGTTTTCGGCCAGCTCGCTTGTCCGCCTGCAACTTGCGAACCGCTTTTTCGATGGTCCGTTGCAAAACCCTTGGAAGCTGATCATGCCAGCGACTAACAGATTCGATGTAATTGAGCGGGGTCCGTAGATCCTGAGCAGCCACATATAATAGTAACGGTTCCCAGTCTGAGCCGGTTAGGGCTTGACCGCTGCCAGCCCTCTCGAGCGCCTGCTGCGCAGGTGTTTCGTATTCTGCCTCGATCCAGTGCTCGAACTCGTCGACCTCTTGCCCGGCAGCTGAGGACGTGTAGAGGTTCCGCTGAAATGCCACACCTCGTATTGAGCGCCGTTGCCACTCGGGCACATTGGCATGCGAGACAAGCAGCGAATAACACCAGATGTGTTGGCCGTCTTCAGACCACCGCCTCAAATACGACTGGGGAACAAAATGATTGTCGCGGGTAAGTTGCACAACAGCACCTATGAGTACCAGCTCGATACCGCGTCCAATCCAGTAACATTCCAACCTCTGAGCGATTGCGCCGATAGCACGTCCGCCTCTCTATTCAAAGCTTCCGGGAAGTGACGACTCTCCCGGGACTACCCGCAATTTCAAAGTAAGATCCTTGGCCTGTTGATCATAATCATAATTGGTAAAGCCAGTAATCATGCCCGCACCCGGAAAGCCGGTTTTGTCAGCCATTACCAATGCAAACGGCGGGTGGGTAAGTTCGGAAAGTACGCTGTTTGAGACAGGAAGGAGCAGGCTACCTCGTTTTTCGATTGTGATCTTCCCGGCCAATGGCCATCGACGCAGCTTGGGCCTTGTTCCAAAGTAAAAATTGACAAAGAATTGGCAGTCCTCGGGCAAGTTCTTTTCATACCTGTCAAGAACATAGGGCACTAACGCAGGACGCGTGGCTGCAAGACCTGGTTGAACCGAGAAAAAGAAGACGACGACCTGCTTTAGAAACCTAAGGGGATGCACATCGTAGAGCGTTATGACTGCTTCGTCCGGGTCGAGCCCTGAGGGTGTGCGATTATTCAAGAACTCAAAACAGGCGCGTGCCCATTTGACGTACTCGCCTCCGTACCAATGCCCCGTTTCATTATTGCACTTCTCGCAGAGCGTGTATGCTCCAATACCTCCCTGAATGATCCTCCCTCTAGGGTTCTCCTTTCTCACAAATATGTCGTTCCATGAATACTCGATAACATTGCGTTTGTTGTACGCTTCTCGATTCGGCACATGCTCATAGCTTAGCCTGCCCTTGCGGCCACAAATACGACAGTAACCCACCGGTCGTAGCCTTGACACGTCTTAGCCGCTCCAACACATCTTGCTTATAGGTAACGAGTGTATTCGTGCAGATCCAACGCCGGCACCGTACCCAACGACTGTAGGCGGCTCAATAAGCGCATGAAAAAGAATACAAGGGCAGTGTCTGAGGCGCTAGTTTCGACATCAGTAGCTCCGGAGGGACTGTAAGTTGCCTCAAACCCTCCATGCTGCAACACACAACCGAAATCGAGACGATTAGGAACCGGCAATGCAGCCAAAGCTTTCTTGAGGGGCGCGCCAATTCCGGACTTCCAATCAGAGCCCAACGTCAGGACTCCACCCAATATGTTGAAATGCGGTTTTGCCGGGAACGTTCCGCCGGCATGCTGAATCGGCACAGAAGTTCGGTGAAGGCGACGCACGGAGCCTATTTTGTTCCCAGCATACTCTACATACCCTTTGTTGAGTTCCTGTTTTACTTCCAAGACAGCGTAAACGCTCTCGGCGGGAACATACATAGCCTCATCCTTGTTCAAGAGGAGGGGGCAGTAGTGACGGTCAAAAATGACGACATCAAGCTGGTCACTTAAGTTGCCATGCGCGTCGAGCACAAAGGCCTTTCTCGCTTGATAGCGGGAGGGCAAGTGAACCTGCATCATTCCCAACCAATTGATTTCTGAGGCATCCCCTTTTGTGCTGGGGTGGGTAATGATACGCCGGCTGACTTCAAGGTCAGCCAACAGTCTAGTTTGAAGACCAAGGAAAAGCTCCTTGATATTTACTTTGCTCCCGTTCACTGGCGTTGCCTTCTTTGTCATAGTGCTTCTACTTATGAAAGTGGAAACAAAGGTCCAAACAGCTCACGCCATTTGCGCAGCGCGTCACCTTGCTTGCCTTGCTTCTCTAGCTGAATAGCCTGAGCAGCCTGACTTTGAGCCTCCTGAAGCCTTTCTTGGGCCACTCGAATTCGTTCACTGTCCATGCTGTCGCTCACGGCAGGACCAAGCTTGGCAGGATCCGGCCACTGCTCTCCGATCCGGTCACAGAGAGAAGCAAAGAACCCCTTCATTTCGTACCGGTAGTCGCCCCCAAAGGGAGGGTGGAGTAGGTCCAGAGCCATCACTTCGATCAGGAACGAAGGTTTAATGGGTTTGTCGTTCTGCCTGTTCCATGCCCTCGCCATGCGGACGATGCCCTTCCACTCCTGTGAGTAGGCCGCGTGGGCCTTGACCGCCAAGTCAGCATGGACTTGTGGATTGGTTTCAGTCCACCCCGAGGCTTGAGCGGTATCTGGGATTTCGTAGTGATCGCCCTTGGCAAAAGCGGGCACGACGTCGAAGCTCATCACCTGCTCATTTGTCTCGCCGTTAACTTCGACCACGCCAAAACGGACCGTCACCGACCGGCGTTGTCGACTCACCTTCTTACGGCCATATTTCTTGACAAGTACATCCTCCACCGCCCCGAGAAGTACGGATGGATCTTTTGAGCGGTAATGCTCCTCGTCTTCGCCAAGCACGCAGAAGATGTCAACGTCTTTGAGCGGCTTAGTTTTCGTCCAGCGTGCATATGAGCCCGTCAGATAATCGGAGTCAATATCAAACGCCTCATCCATCACCGCCCGGACTTCCTGTTGCCGACGTGAGGCATCCTCCTGCTCCCCTTTTGTGAGCTCGAGGCGACTCCTGAACTTCTTGAACGCATCCTGGACGGAAATCATAGTCATGCCTTTCGCCAATAGCCGGCGGCGCCACTCAGGCCCCGGGCATCAAGCGTCGTCCCGAGGCTCTGTTTCACAAATCCCTCCGTTGACCTGAAGGTCGTCCGTGACCAACCCTGTACATCCGGTCGGCCGGGTTTCGTCGTGGCAACCACCCGATACTCACAGCTTGACGGCCATACTCCTGCCTTCTTGATGTGGTACTGAATATCATCGGTATTAACCCAGAATGATCCATCAGCGGTACTGGTGTAGCCGTACCTGATGTCAATGTCCCATCGCCCAACCAGAGCACCGGTAACGGGATTGCATACTTCCAGAACCAGCCCGGTCAAGTCCTGAGTATCAAGCCACGTCCTGATCCCCCGCTCCAGCACCGTCCAGTCATCGGCGATTTTTGCGGGATTGAGCCCACTCCACTTAATGATGCTTTGGAGCGAAAGCAGGAGCTTATTACTCACATAGGTGACGGCGTGGGTATAGGTATTGACCGCAACAAAGGTACTCATAAGCCGCGAAACGCCTCCACGTCGAGAGTAGCAGACTTCTGCCCTCCGGCCGACTGCTTTTCCTCTGGAACGGCCTCGTTCATATCGCGTGCAGTAATGTGCTTTGAGTGCGCCTTGAGTGCATTGTGCACCCAGTCCAAGTCGTCGGCCGGACTGGGCAAGGACATGGCCCAATCATCGGTTACGGGGTTACTGGCCAGCGCAGACTCGTTGGCAACTTCGCCAATGATGGCGTCGTCACCGTATAAGCAATAGATACGGACACGCGGCCCCGAGCCATGTACCACGACCGGGGTGTCCTTCCACGCCTCGGTTACGATAAGCGAGCTGGCAATACCGGTCACGGCCAGGAGTTCTTCACGTACGGCAGGTTCGGCTCCGGGCGCTGTCAGCAAGTCAACGATGGTAATCCAAGTCTCCGAGGCTGATCGCACAGGTTCCGACACGACACGCCGAGCGATTGTAGTCATTGGTGGTTTCCCTTCGCCTTATGCAATTCCTGCTGTTCGTGTTCGATTGCGCGCATGATGTGGGCCATAGTTAGCCGATTCGGGTCAATGGCAACTTCGCGATCAAAGGTACACGCGGCTGCGACCAACTTGCGAATACGGCGCCCGTCCAAGCCCACGCACTTTTGCGCTGCTTCGTTTAGAGTTGAAGCCTTAGCCAGTTTGTCGAGCTTAGGGAATGCTTGCCCCATCGCCCGCAGGGTGTCAGCGAGGATGGCATAACATGCTTCCGGTGTGGGAAGGTCAAGCGTCACCACAAGGTCAGCGCGGGACAAAAAGGCGCCATCAATCGCTTCGGGGAAATTGCTCGTTGCAAGAAACAGTAGGTTGGGGTACCTGCCGGCGAGTTGGTCCAACTGGGCCAGAACCGCGTCGGTCGCCCGATGGACATCAATTGGATTTGCTTCGAGGCTGAGCTTGGAGCGATCCGCTGCCAGTGTTTCAACTTCGTCTAGCAGTACAATGCACGGCTGTACTGCCGCGATCTCGGCAATCGTACCACCCAACAGTTCTGTGACAGCCTTCTGACTCCTGCCAAGGGCGGAGCTGGCCAGCGCATGGGGTTCAACCTCAACAAAGAGAAATTGGTTTGCGGTGCGGACGAGGCGTGAGGTCTGAGCGGCTAAGGCCCGCGCGAGTGAAGTCTTACCAGTGCCAGGCTGACCAACCAGGAGGATGACACCATGCAGGGGCACCGCGGCTCTGTTGACCTTGGACCGCATTGTATAGTTGAGAATCGCCTGTCCAAGCAGCCGATCCTTGATCGACGGATCAAGAATGATAGCGTCCCACAACGCCACGAATTCTTCGTCCGGCAGTTGCCTTTTTTCAAGAATGCCGTTAGTGTCCATACGTACGCCTTCAGGTGTGCACAAAGTCACGTGCGCCACCAGTGCAAACAACCCGCGCTAGGCTTGCTACCCAGCCTCCAAGTGGTCGGGGTGCGTTGCGCCAGCACAACGCGTTGCAGTGATGATACATGGAATCTCGTTGTGCGGCAAGTGCAACGGGTGTATCATACATAAAACAACGCCCGCCAAGGGAGGTGCCTGTGTCCAGCGAAATAGATATTCAACGATTTGCGCAGCTCGTACGAGCTAAACGGGGAAAGCGTGGCTTGAGGGTTGTTGCTGATGAGATTGGCAGTGTGACTGCCTCCACACTTTCTCGTATCGAAAATGGAAAGGTTCCAGATCTGAATACGTTTATTAGGATTTGTCGTTGGTTAGGTTTGCCACCTGACTATTTCACAGCTACAGGCCCTGATGACCCCTCTGAAGTTAGCCCGAGCACACCAGAGATTGTGTCTTTACATCTACGGGCCGATCGAACGCTAAATGCCAAGACAGCACAGGCTCTCGTAAATATGGTGCAGTTGGCTGTTGCGGCTGTGGAAGATGGGAAGTTGGGAAAACGAAAGGGAAAGCATGCGTCGGGGATTCAAGAAGTGGGCTGAAACTGTCGCTCAAGATCAGCGCCACATACTGGGCCTTCGTCCAGAAGCTCCCTTGCCGGCTCGTGTTCTCGCCGAACACCTAGAGGTAGTCGTCGTTGGCCTAAACGGCGTCCCCGGCATATCTTCCGACATCAAGCATCAATTATTGGTTATTGATCCAGACAGCTGGTCGGCTACCACGATTGTTCACAACGGTTGCATTGTCGTCATTCATAACACAGCCCACTCCCCACGTCGCCAGGAAAGCAACTTAATGCACGAGCTTGCACATGTTCTGTGCAAGCATCATCCATCCCACATGATCCAATCCGGGGCGCTCCCCTTCGCATTGCGGACTTATGATAAGGAACAGGAAGAAGAAGCCGGCTGGTTGGGCGGCTGCCTGCAATTGCCGAGACCGGCTTTGCTCTGGGCTATTGAGCGTGGCATGACGGAACGGGCCATTCTGGATCACTTTGGCACCAGCCAAGACTTGTTCCGCTATCGCCGTCGACTGACTGGCGTAGATGTTCAGCTGAAACGACGGACAAGGCACAACGGTTAAGCTAGCTGAGTGGATGATCTGAGAGTGAAACAGCCGTTGTCTTGGAGGATTTTGTTTCGATCACGATAGCTGACTAATAGAACCCGGACTGGCAACCACACCGGGGATGGCCTCCAAGTCGCAGTGTGATTCGGGGCCAATCATGGCCACAGCGCGAAAGCCGTACACTTAGTTGCGGACGGACACGCTATTCTCGTCCATCCAGGCGCGCAAGTCGCTCTCTTTGATGCGGACGTTGCGGCCAATGCGCACGTGCGGGATCTTGCGCTGCTGCACAAGATAATAGACCTTGCTCTTAGATAGCTTGAGGTGCTTGGCTACCTCGGGGATGGTATAGACTGAGTCGTTCATCGCACATTGCTCCTTTGGGCCAGGCCAGCTTATTCATGATAATGGTCAGCCGGACATAGGTTAGTCAGCCGTGCAACACTTCCGCGCGATCCATTTGGCCTGCTGTCACGTATCCAGAATAGCCAGTCCATCGCGCTGTTGCTCCTCAGTGAGTCCTCACGTCTGAGTGGGCTGCTGACAATCTCACTGGCCGGCAGGGGTTAAACCAAAACGATAAGGCTCAGACGACCTGCCAAGACACCGGTGATCTGCCCGCACGAATTACGGTTGGGCAAACCACCGGTGCCGATGTCTCGCTGACAAGGTCTATTCAAACCCCAATCGCCGTTCCTTCATCGAAACAAACCGGGCAGCGGCCCCGCAGATAATGTGGTCGATGCATTCGATATCAAGCAACTTGCCAGCCTCGACCAGGGCCCTAGTGACCGCTACGTCCTCTGGGCTAGGGGCGGGGTCGCCACTAGGGTGGTTATGACTGATGATCACCGCTGCGGCGTTGGCGCGTATTGCCGGGCGGTAGACCTCGCCCACGCGAATGAGCGACGTATTCAGGGACCCGTGGTACAACTCGACTGGCTCACCAAGAACACGGTTGCGAGTATCCAACATCAGTAAGAAGAGATACTCCTGGTCCAACGACATCATAATGGGCTGTAGGATGGCGGCCGCGTCGGCGGGGGAGCGGATTTGCCGGCGCTCGCCTTCGGGCACCAGCAGCCGGCGGCTGATCTCCAGGGCAGCTTTCAATCGGGCGGCGGCGCCGGTCCCGATGCCGGCGATCTGTGTCAGTTCGGTGATTGCCGCACGAGCGACGTCGTGCAGGGAGCCGAACCGGGTCAGCAAGTTTTGCGCGGCCTCAAGCGGCCGTGCCCCGCCAATCAGCACAGCCACTAATTCGGTGGTACTGCACGCGCCGCTGTCGTGCATGACGCGGTAGGCGGGCTGGTCTCGGAGCGGGCGCCTGGCAGGCGGGGATGATTCGTAGCCCTGATAGGGTAGAAGCGACAACTGGGTCATGGGAGCCTCCAAAACGAAACGCGGGCAACCCCGATGATGGGATTGCCCGCGTGACAAAGTGTGGGTGGATGACTGCAGAGGTGAGACTGTGGCGCTAGAACAGACTCAGTTGGCCTTCCGGCTCGGACGGTGCGGAGTGGGCCTTCGAACGGCTGGCGCGGATAATCTCGCGCCTTCGGGCCATCAGGTCGGCCAGGGTCACCAGCTGCGGGCTGATGGCCGTCGGCGAGCCCATCGGAGAGTCGGTGACGAGTTGGTCGCTGCCGAGCGAGAAGATGCCCTCGGCCCGGCCGACGGACAGCGTGCCCAGCGCCTTGCGCACCAGGTCGCTCATCAGGTCGCCTTCGTCCCCCTCTTCCACCAGCGCGCCGGAGATCTCGTCTCCATACAGCGTCATGGCGGCCAGCATCTTGGCACCGATCAGATCAAGGGCGTGCTCTTCCAGCGTGTCCTCGTAGACGGGGAACAGCACCTTGACCGGCAGGCTCGCGCCCGGCCGATACAGGCGCCGCATGCTCTGCCAGACCACGTAAAGTGAGAACTCGAGCTCGAAGTACACGGCCGTGGCGAACATCGTCAAGTTTAGGCCGGTCTCCACCAGGCGCGCATTGCACAGGAGCACATCAAACCGGTCGGCGTGGGCCTTCATCCACGAGGCGCGCTTGGCCGGCGCCAGCGACGGGCGCAGGATGCCGGTCCGGAGCCGGTGGCGTCCGAGCACTTCGGCCAGGCGCGGCTGGATATCGCGCTCCCCGGTCTGGCGGACGTAGACGAGCACCTTGCGACCGAGCGACCGCTCACGCTGGCAGGTCTTCACCAGCCACTCTTCCTTGGGCAGCAGCTCGCCGTCGCCGCAAACGGGGTCGAGATCGAGCACCGTCTCGCGCCGGCGCACGGCGAAGCGGCCCCGCCCCTCCAGCCGGCGGTTGAAACTCACGGTCTCCGGGCGGAACATGGCATCGGGCCGGTTGAAGGCGGTGTTGAGCCAGACGCTGATCGCACCCTTGCCGGTCTCAGTCTTCTGCTCCTCCAGCGCCCAGAGCAGCAACCCTTGCGGCGGGCTACCGCTGCCATCGGCCTCGACCATCTGATCCTGCATCGCGTCCGTCAGCGGCAGGCGGACGATCTCCTCGCTGTAGGGTGGGAGCGGCAGGCCGATGTCCTTGAGGCTGCTGAAGGTGCAGTACTTGAGGCCGAGGCCCACGATAGAGGGGGAGATGCCGGGTTTCTCGCTGACCGTCTCGAAGAACCGCGTGCCGGTGTAGGCGCCGTCGTCACTGAGCTCGGCGTCGGGATTGACGTAGAAGGTGGTCTTGAGCAGGCCGAAGCGCTCGGACCAGCGGCGCTCGTCGTTGAAGCCAAACTCTTGCCGCACTTCGCCCGCCAACCGGTAGAGCAGCCAGAAGATGGACGTGCTGGGGCCGCCGTAGAGCGTGCCCGTTAACCCGAGCGTGAAGCGCGACGCCTGGCTCAGAGCGGTCAGCGCCCACCCCACGCCAGTGCCCTTGGACTTGGCCTTGTGCAGCTCGTCATACAGCGTCAGGCCGAAGAAGCGGCGGGCCTTCTTCAAGGCGTAGCGTGCAGCTGCTTCCCGGCGCAGGGCGCTGTTCTCGAACAGGGGCGAGCCGCAAACATAGGGCGAATCTGTGTCATCACGCTGCCGCACAACATGCTTGCCGCGCTCTGGATCCCAGGTCCACTTACCCGGCTCATACTGGCCAGTGCGCGGGTTGAAGTACAGCACCGGCGCCTGGCAGAAGCGCCGGCGCTGGCCAATCCAGGCTTCGGCCTGGTCGGGCGTGATGGGCTGGAGTGGGCGGCCGTCGTTGGGGTCATAGCGCTCGGCCACGACCGCGCCGCAGACCGGGCACGCGCAGACCTGCACGAGCTCTTCCCACTCGTTCTCCCCCGTCTCGTCCTGGCGCAATAGCCGCACCCAGCGCGCCGTCATGGCCGGCACGCGGCCGGGCCCGAGCTTGGTAGTCTCAAAGGACAGCACGGCGAAGGTCTGCTCGGGAAGTTTGCCGGCCTGGTACTCCGCGACGAACTGGGCCAGGCTGTAGGCGCTGGCCAAGTCGTGGGCGCTGTTCTCGTCCCGGGGCACGTCCAGCCCCAGCCAGGCAAAGCCGCCGATGCGGCCGTTGAGCAGGTTGGGTGCAGCCGTACCCCTGCTTTGAACCGGCAGCTGGCGCCCGGCGCGCTCCAGCGCCTGCCGCAGCGCGGCGGCCTGCTGGCCGTCGAGCGGGCGATCCTGGCGTGCCGCCGTGTCGCGGACGGCATCCAGGCACTGTGTCATGTTCAGGCCGGCGAACCGTGCTTCATCCAGCACGATGCTCTGTGTCCGCAGCCAGGCTGAAATGCGCGCGGGCTTCGGCAGCGGACGGGCGCCGAGCGTGATCACACGCGACGCAGCGTTGGGGATGACTTCCGGGATTTCCTTGGGCCAGTTCTCCTTGCCGGTGACGATGCCGGGGCCGACCACCAATGCTGGGTAAGGGCCGCGCCGGCTGCCGCGGCGCGCGAGTGCGGTTCGCAGGTATTCGGCGACCGCGATACCGATGGTTGTTTTGTTATGGTCGGTCAGGGCGCATCTCCTGGCCTTGCGACCAGGGTGGATTCCCTTTTCCGCCACTGCCGAACCGTGCGTGACACTTTCGCGTCACACGGCTCTAGGCATGGGTGGGGTCCTCACC
>JADLEU010000394.1 GCA_020845955.1 Anaerolineales bacterium | reverse complement strand
CCAGCAATGTCACCGGGCACATCACCGCGGCCCGGCGGCTGGCCGAGAAGGCCCACGCGGCGGGCGCACACATCCTGGTAGACTGCGCCCAACTGGTCCCGCATCGGGCCGTCGACGTGGGCGACCTAGATGACCCCGGGCACTTTGACTACATCGCCTTCTCAGGGCACAAGATGTATGCGCCGTATGGCGCGGGGGCGCTGGTAGGCCGGTTGGACACTCTCGCGCGGGGCGAGCCGGATCAGCGCGGCGGCGGCACGGTCATGTTTGTCAGCGCAGAGGCGGCCGAGCTTAGCCCTCCGCCTGACCGAGAAGAGGCGGGCAGTCCGAACGTGATCGGGGTGGTGGCGTTGGCGGCGGCGGCACGGCAACTGCAGGCCATCGGCATGGCGGCCGTGGCTGCGCACGAGGCCGAGTTGACGGCTCATGCGCTGGAAGGCCTCCGCCGGCTGGAGGGCGTGGAGGTTCTCGGCGACGCGGACCCGGCGCGCGCGGCGCAACGCCTGGGCGTGATCCCTTTCACCGTGCGGGACCGGTCGCACATCCAGGTGGCGGCGATCTTGAGCTACGAGCACGGCATTGGGCTGCGCAACGGGCTGTTCTGCGCGCAACCGTTCATCATGCACATGCTCGGCCTGACCCCGCAGGCGATTGAGGGGGTGCGAAGACGGATACTGGCGCGCGACCGGCGCGAGCTGCCCGGCCTGGCGCGCGCCAGTTTTGGGCTCTACAACACACTGGACGAGGTCGACACCTGGCTGGCCGCGCTGGACCAAATCCAACGCGGAACGTTCAAGGGCAAGTACCAGCAGGACACGGCCTCAGGCGATTTTGTGCCGGAGGGATGGCAGCCCGACTTTGACCGGTTCTTCGATGGCCTGGCCGATACTGAGGCCGGCGTGAACGCCCACACGCCTGGCGAGGAGCGGGCGTAAGCGCCGCCAAAGCCGTGGCGTCTATGGCCGATTCCTGATGGGTGTCAGGTGTGGATTGGGCGCCAACGGACCCTGCAACCCCCACGGGGACCGTGGCCCTGGCCAAGCCCGCGGGGCGGTGTCAACGGAGGAGGCGCCGCGTAATTAGCAGCGGCAGGCGCTCTAATCCTGGGGGCAGGGGATGCGGCCCCAGGAAAGCAGGACGTAGCTCTCGCCGCCCTTGAGGAAGGTGGCTTCGACGGCGTTGCGGCCGGTGTGGTCGGCCGACAGGATGACATGGGCGATGCCAAGCCCGTCGGCGCCCCAGACCGGCGCGAAGTATTCCGCGTCCAGCTCCCAGGAGCGCAATCCTGAGCTTTCCGAATAGCCGGGCGACACCACCAGGTAGCCTCCGTCCACCGGCGGCTCGAGCAGCGCCTGTTCGACCACCGCGTCCTTGACGGCCTGCAGCGAACACCGGTAGATGGGCTTCGTCTGGAGATAGGCCCCGCAACCGCCGGCAATGCAGACGGCGAATAGGGCCAAGACGCCCAAAATCGACACACAACCGCGCGCGGCGCTGGAAGAACGCGGCAGCGGCAGGCCGGCCGCCCGAGCGTACTGGCGCTCGATGCCTTCGACAGCCGTCAACGCCTGCTTGAGGCCGACGCCCGTCAGGTGGTGATAGGCCTTGATGGCCTCGACCTTACGGCCGGCTTTGATCAGGGCATGCACCTCGGCCATGTCCGGCTGGCTGGCAGTTGCCGGCGCGGCAACCGGCGCCGCGGCATCGCGCAGCGCGGCTTCGATGGCCTCGATCGCCTCCTTGGCTTCCCCCAGGCTGCCGCCCACTTTGTCATGGAAATACTGAATCGCCGTGATCGTCTGGCGGTCGCGCAGCAATTGCGTGATGTGGGCCACCTCAGCCGGTCCCAGCGTTACGGAGGCAAGCTGGCTGCGCTCGAGGCGGCCGGGCGCGGCCCCCCCGGTCTCATCGCCGCGCGCGGGCGCGCGCGGCGCGGCGCCCGCCTCGGGCGTGAGCGGCGCCGGCGCGGTGGGGCCAGGCACCGGCGCGAGGCGGACGTAGGAGCCGCAGTGCGCGCACACGACGGTCGGCCTGCTGCCGGAATCAGGCAGGGGCGCGCCGCAGTTGGGACAATCCAGGCTCTCGACAGGCATAGTGATTGGGGCCGGATTATACCGGTCAAGGCAGAATCACGCACCTGGGTCAGGCCTGGCAGGCGCAGCCGCGGCCGGCGGCAGGAAGGGTCGCTTGGAGGCAGCGTACGTCCAGCGTGCCCGGACTGATGTCAGTTCATCTTCGGGAAAGCGATACGCGCTCAGGGCGCCGCCGAAGACGCAACCGGTGTCGATGTTCAGGGTGTGGTTGAGGCGCTCGGGCGCTGCCACCGGGGTATGCCCGTAAACGACTAAGGCCTGGCCCTGATAGTCGCGCGCCCAGGGCAGCCGCACCGGCAGCCCATATTGGTCGACTTCGCCTGTCGTCAGGCCGTAGAGCGCAAAATCGCGCACCTGGCGGGAGAGGCGATTGTGCATGCTCTCGGGCAGGCCGGCGTGGGCCACCACCAAACGCCCACCGGCGAGGACATAGTGCGACGGCAAACCTGCCAGAAAGGCACGCGTTTGCTCAGCAAACTCGGCCGGCTGGGCCGTGATCTGCGCCAATGTTTCGGCCAGGCCGTGATTGAGCGACACGGCGCGGCCGCTGAGCGCTCGGCGCAGCTTGTCGTCGTGGTTGCCGGGCACAACCAGGGATTGGCCGGCCGCCGCCATCCCCATGACCAGACGCAGCACCCCGACCGGGTCGGGACCGCGATCCGCCAGATCGCCGGCAAAAATCGCCCGCCGGCGGGCGGGGTGCGAAGCCCTCTCGGGCGCGACGCGATACCCTAGCCGGTCCAACATCTCGTCCAGCTCGGCCAGGCAGCCGTGCACGTCGCCAATGATATCGAACGGCCCGTAGTCGGCGCGCAGGTCGCTGGGAAGAGGCTGCCGCTCGATCGTGAGCAAGCGGATCTCGGCCGGCGAGGCCAGCACGTGGGCGGCATAGAAGCCCTCGCGCGGCAGAGCCTCCAGGCCCTGGCGCAGGGCCTGGATCTGAAGGTGGATGACGGCCGGGTCGGTCTCCGGGCTGGCAGCCTGGGCGTTGGCTTCGGGCACATCCAGGACCAGGGCCACCGCGGGGCAATGGTAGCGCCGAGCCAGCGCCACCCAGCCTCTGCGCGCCTCGCGGCGGACGTTGGCGGCGTTGATGACCGTCAGGCGGCGGCGCTCTAGACGCTTGCCGGCGACAAAGGCGAGCGCCTCGGTCGCGGCCTGCACCGCGACCGGCTCATCACCGGCGTCGACGCTGGCCGGCGGCGCGGCGGCGCCAGGCGCCAGGCGCAGAAAGGTCTCAAGCGCCAGGATCTCGCCCGGCTCGAAGCAACGCGCGGCCAGCGCGGCCTTGCCGGAGCCAGCCGAACCGACCAGGACGACGAGCGCAAAATCAGGCAGCGGCAGGCGCATCACTGGTGATGAGGCGGTTGCGGGATGGCCGCCGGCGGGTATACACTGGCGCGCTCGGACCTGGGCGCAGGCGCCCACCCCAGCAAACGACTCGAGGGGCGCGGGAGGCGGACAGTGGATGACTTCTGGACCTGGTTCTCAATCTTGATCGGGGGCGGTAGTGTCATCGTCGCGGTCCTGGCCACGCTGATCGGCGGGCTGTGCGCGCTGCTGCCGTTCGCCGCGGTCGGCTGGTACCTCTGGAGCCAGGCGAAGAAGCGCGATGCGCTTCGCGAAGCGGCCCAGACCTGGCGGACGACGACGGGGCGCGTGCTCAAATCGCGGGTGGAAGTGTCGGGCGGCGAAACGACCAGCGTCACGGCGCGCGTCATCTACGCCTACGACGTCAATGGGCGCGCTTACCAGAGCGACCAGATCCGGGCCGGCGACAAGGTCATGCGGGTAACATCCTCGGGGGACGCCTATCAGACCATCGACCGCTACCCGGAAGGCGCGATCGTGCAGGTCTATTACAACCCGGCCAACCCGCAAGAGGCGGCGCTGGAGCGTTAGGCCGATCGAACGTCAAGCGTCAACGGCCTTCGCCGCCTTCTTGTTCCTGGGCTCGTGGTGGTTCGAGGGCGGCCTCGGCCTGCCTGTCTGCCTGTGGCCCGGCTGAGGCCGGCTCAGAAGCGCTCACGGCCTGACCGCCAGCCTGCCGATTGGCTGGGGCGGGCTCAGGCGCGGCCATAACCGCGAACGATTGCGGCTGCGCGCCAGACGCGGGCTCGAGCACAGCATCGGCTTCGCGCGGCTCCGCCGGCGATGGCTCAGCCACGGCCTCAACTGGCGCGGCTTCGCGCGGTTGTGCCGAGGGAGGCATTGGCGCGGTCCCGGCAGCCCGCGCCTGGCGCCGTTTGGCCGTGCCAGGCTTATCGGCCATCTCCGGCTTGCGCGGGCCTTTGGGCCTGCCGGGCCAGCCCAGCGAGATCCGGTTGCGCGCCATGTCGACAGACAGGATCTCGACCTCGACGACATCACCCGGACTGAGGATCTGACCACGCGGCAGCCGCGTGCGATGCAGCAGCCCGTCCTGCTTGACGCCAACGTCAATAAAAGCGCCAAAGTCGACCACGTTGCGCACCGTGCCTTCCAGCCGCAGGCCCGCCTGCAGATCTTCCAGGGCCAGCACGTCGCTGCGCAGGACGGGCGCGGGCAGATCGGCGCGGGGATCGCGGCCGGGGCGGACGAGTTGCTCCAAGACATCGGCCAAGGTCGGCAGCCCCACGCCCAGCTCGGCGGCCAGGGCCTGGCGCGCGGCCGGGTCTTGCCAGCGGGCCAGCGGGCCGGCGCGCTCGGCCGGCGGCACGGCCAGCGCCAGGCCAGCGCGGTCCAGGACAGCCCGGGCAACGCCGTAGCTCTCGGGGTGGATGGCGCTGGCGTCCAGGGGCTCGTCGCCGTCGCGGATGCGCAGGAAACCGGCCGCCTGCTCGTAGGCCTTGGGCCCCAGCCCAGGCACGACCAGCAAGGCTTCGCGAGCGCGAAACGGACCATGTTCTTCGCGATAGGCGACGATGCTGGCGGCCAGCTTGGGCCCAATACCTGCCACGTAAGTCAACAGTGCCGCCGAGGCGGTGTTCAGGTCTACCCCTACCTGGTTGACCACGCTCTCGACCACCCCATGCAGCGCCCGCGACAAGCGCTCTTGATTGATATCATGCTGATACAACCCCACTCCAATGGAACGTGGGTCGATCTTGACCAGCTCGGCCAGGGGATCCTGAACGCGCCGGGCGATTGACACCGCGCCGCGCAGGCTGACGTCCAGTTCGGGCAGCTCGGCGCGGGCCAGCGCGCTGGCGCTGTAGACGCTGGCGCCGGCCTCGTTGACGATCAGGTAGCGCACACTGGGACGGCCGCGAATGAAGTCGGCGACCAACTGCTCGGTCTCGCGCGAGGCGGTGCCATTGCCGATGGCGATGACGGTGATGCCAAAGCTGATCACCATGGCGTCCAGGGTCGCCAGGGCCAGGTCGCGCTGGCGCCTGGGCGCGTGTGGGTAGATCGTGGCCGTCGCGAGCATCTTGCCAGTTGGATCAACGACGGCCACTTTGCACCCGGTGCGCAAGCCGGGGTCGATGCCCAGGACGCTGTGGCCGGCCAGCGGGGGCTGCGTCAGCATGGCGCGCAGGTTGGCGGTGAACACGCCGATGGCGTGCGCCTCAGCCGTTTCATTCAAGGAGCGGCGCACGTCGCGCTCGATGGCGGGCAGCAACAAGCGCTGGGCCGCATCGGCGATGGCCAGGGCGAGCTGCTCAGCCAAGGGCGAGCGGCGATCGGCCCGAAAGTAATACTCGACCACGTCACGCCAATCGCGCTCGGCGAACTCGACGCGGGCGCGCAGCGCCTTTTCCTTTTCGCCGCGGTTGATGGCCAGGACCTGATGCGGCCGCACCCGGTCGAGGCGCTGCGCGAAGGCATAGTAGGTCTCGAACACCTTGCGCGGGTCGTCGGCCTCGGGGGCCTTTTCCGCGACGAGGCTGCCCCACTTCAAGGCCTTCTCGCGCACCTGGCGACGGATGTCGGCGTTGTCGCTGATGACCTCGGCGACGATATCGCGCGCGCCAGCGAGCGCCTCTTCCACGGTCGGCACGCTCTCGGTGACAAAGGGCTGGGCCGCCTCTTCGGCCGTCTGGCGCGAGTGCAGCTGCCGGATGATCAGCTCAGCCAACGGCTGAAGCCCTTTGTCGCGGGCGGCGCCGGCGCGGGTGCGCCGGCGGGGCCGGTAGGGCTGGTAAAGGTCCTCAAGTTCGGTGCGCGTGGCGGCCGCCTGGATCTGTTCGCGCAGGTAGGGCGTCAGCTTGCCCTGAGTGTCGATCTCAGTCAGGATTGCCTGCCGGCGATCGTCCAGCGCGCGCAAACGGATGAGTTGCTCGCTAATGGCGCTTAGCGCGACTTCGTCCAACCCCCGGGTGGCTTCCTGGCGGTAACGAGCGACAAACGGGAGGGTGTTGCCGGAATCGAAAAGCTCAACCGCGGCAGCGACCTGCTCCACCCGCAGGTCAAGTTCGCGCGCGATGCGGTTGGGGATCGGGAGCATAGTTCGCCTTTGTGAGTCCGCTGATATCAAATTGTACAACAAGGTCCCGGGGACTAGAAGGAGAGGCGTCCAAGCCGGCCCATAAGCCGCGTTCTGTTTTAGGCGATCATCTCTCTCGCCTCGGCATCGCTGCCGAGGTCTAGCAGCCTACCCGAGACTCAACCGGCACGAGCAGTGCCTCGTCTCTGCTTGGCCTTGCTCCTGGTGGGGGATGCCTGGCCGCCCGCTTTACAGCGGGCGCCGGTGCGCTCTTACCGCACCGTTTCACCCTCGCTCAGCCCATGGCGGGCCGAGCACTGCGCTTCTCTGTGGCCCTCTTCCGGCAGGTCACCCCGCCCCGGGCGTTACCCGGCACCATGCTCTG
>JADLEU010000393.1 GCA_020845955.1 Anaerolineales bacterium | reverse complement strand
GCGCTGCCCAGTCTTCGATTTTGGACACCAGCTTGAGGCCGTCGGCGTCGACCACTAGCGGCGGCATGGCGGCGGCCGGCTCAGCGTTCGCCAGGGAATCACCCGGGGTCGTAAAACCCATGCGACCCCGGCGCCCGCTGGAGGGTTCGTCGGCGCCCAGCCAGCGGCGCATGAATACGGCCGTTTCCCGTTCGAGACCCAAGCCAGGGCCGACCAACAGCGCCTGCGTCCGGGCATAGGCCTCGCGCAGCATGTCGGCGCCCGATCCCGAGATCACGCCCATCACATGCGGCAGCAGCAGCCACGTGGCCTCGGGCAGCCGCCCGGCCAGTATGGCGTGCAGCGGCTCCGGCACAGCCAGGGTCACTAACCCCGCGCCGACTCGATAGGCCGCCGCACCAGCCAGATAAGCGGCGCCGGTGTAGTTGACCGAGCCGGCGGCCACCAGCACCCGGCCAAAGGTGCCCTTGTGGGCATTGCGTGGGCGCGCGGGCAGCAGCGCCTGGACCGCATCGGCCGTGGCCAGCTCCAGCGGCACGTCGTCGAGATCAGACAGTCCGAGGCCGTCCAGGCCGATGTCTGCCAGCGCCAGCTCCCCTACCGCTTCTGCACCCGGGAACCGCAGATGCCCAGGCTTCACGGCCGCAAACGTCACTGTGACGTCGGCCGGCAGCGCTGCCGCATCGAGATCCCCGGTATCGCAGTTCAGCCCGGAGGGGCAGTCCACGGCCACCATCAGCGGGCGCTCGCCCGGCCGGTCAGCCAGGTACCGGGCGGCCTGCCGCAGGAGGTCGGCCGGGCGGCCCTTCAGCGGCAGCTTGACCCCGGTGCCAAAGACGGCATCGACCAGCACGGTCACCCCGCCCATCAGGTTCTTGAGCACGCGCCAGCGCTGGTCGTTTTCGGCATCGGCGATCAGCAGACCCTTTTCGCGCAGCCGCTGCACCTTGGGGTCGTTCTCGTCCAGCGGCTTCGTCGCGTAGACCGCCACCGTGGCGCCGGCCTCGGCCAGCCGGTGCGCGGCCACAAGCCCGTCGCCGCCGTTGTTGCCCGTGCCGCACAACACGACGACCCGGTGATCGGCCGGCGCCGGCAATCGCGCCAGCACGTGCTCGGCCACAGCCTGGCCGGCCGTATCCATCATCATGGCATACGAGACACCAGCCTGGTCGGCGGCCGCCTCAATCTTCCGCATTTGTTCGACCGTCACGATCTTCGTTGCAGACATCTCTGGTTTCCTCACAACAGCCCGGCGCCGGCCGTGCTCTCAGTCTGGCCCGACGGCGGCCGTCTGCACCGGCGCGGCCGGCCTGAGCCGGCCGCGCCGCCGGAACAAGCCCGCTTCCCAGTACCATTCGAGCGTCTGGCGCGCGCCAGCCTCGAAGCGAGTGGCTTCGAAACCCAACTCAGCCTGGGCCTTGGCGCTCGACACGTTCCAGTCGTTGAAGACATAGCTGGCCAGGCCGAGCGGGTAGTAGGGCTCGCGGCCGGTTCTTTCGGCGCGGCGCGTGGACCAGCGCGCCAGGGCCAGCATGACGCCAGCCGGCACATTCAGCCGCGCGGGCGGCAGGCCGGCCAGCCGGCTGATCGCCTGGTTAACGGCGCGATGCGTGAGCGATGCGCCGGAAACATTGTAGGTTTCGCCGGGCTGGCCAGCCGTCAATGCGGCGGCACAGGCGCGGGCGACGTCAGGGACAAAGACGGGAAGGGTCACGCGCCGGCCTCGATGCACCTGGATCAGCAGGCCCTTGAGCGGGTCTTCAAAGAACAACCGGTTAAAGGCATAGCGGCCCCACGGACCGTAGAACGCGCCCGGCCGCAGGATCACGGCCGGCAGCCCGGCCGTCTGGTGATACATCCGCACTAGATTCTCGCCGTCGAGCTTGCTGCGCTGATAGGGGTCCGCCGGCCGGCACGGCGTGGCTTCGTCGATCACACCGCCCAGTGGCGGTGTGCCTATCACGGCCAGTGTCGAAACGTGGACCAGGCGCTCGACGCCGTGGCGCAGCGCGGCTTCGAGCACATAGGCCGTGCCTTCCACGTTGGTGCGCTCGAAATCGCGGGCCGCGCCCCAGAAGCGGAACAGGCCGGCCGCGTGCACGACATAGCGGCAGCCGTGGAGGGCGGCCGTGACCGTGGCGGCGTCGCAGACGTCGCCGGCAGCTAGCTCAATGCCGAGCTCGCGAAGCTGGCGGATGTCGCTGTTCGGGCGAACCAGCGCGCGAACTGACCGACCGCCGGCCGCAAGGTGCGCCGCCAGGCTGTGTCCCAGAAATCCGGTCCCACCCGTGACCAGTACGCGCGCGGCCGACATCTATCCGGCGCGCCGCCGAGGGCGCCGCAGGCCAAAGGCAAAGGCAGCCGCGGCCAGCAGCCCGGCCGCGCCCACGCCTACCGCGACCCGGCCAAAGCTCGCCTGGTTGACCTGGCGCCGGGCAGCCTCGACCACCGGCTCCAGGCGCTGCCGCGAGTTGACGCCAAACGCCAGGCGCAGCAGGGCGGCGCCAAGTCGATAGTGACCAGGCTTGCGCAAGACTGTCGCCACATCCAGGGGTTGAGGCGGGTTTCCAGTGGCGTAAGCATGGGGCTGCGTGAACTGGCGCAGGCCATCGCGCCCGTGAACGCGCCCAAAGCCCGAAGCCTTCAGGCCGCCGAAGGGCAATTGGGGCACGCCGAAGTGAGCGATCGTATCGTTGATGATGGCCGAGCCCGTATGGAGCTGGCGGGCCACCGCCTCGGCGTGGGCCACGTCGCGGCTCCAGACCGAGGCGCTCAGACCATAGGGACTGTCGTTGGCCAGGCGGATGGCCTCGGCCTCGC
>JADLEU010000392.1 GCA_020845955.1 Anaerolineales bacterium | reverse complement strand
TCGCATACTTTTTCTGCTGGCTGGAGGTTTAGCCCATGGCCACTACCAGCGCCATGGCGTGCTCGTGGGTGTGGCTCAGGCTCACCGACCACTCGGCCAGGCCCAGGCTCTGCGCCACCGCCTGGGCCTGGCCATGCAGGCGCAGCCGCGGGCCGCGCCGCTCGTCGCGCACGATCTCGATGTCCTTCCAGCCCACGTCGCCAATGCCGCAGCCCAGCGCCTTGGCCGCCGCTTCCTTGGCCGCAAAGCGCGCTGCCAGCGCGGGCGTGCGCCCCTCGGCCTCGATCAGCTCGCGCGGCGTGAAGAACCGGTTGAAGAACCGGTCCCCATGCCGCAGGATGGCCGCGTCAATGCGCGCCACTTCGATGATGTCGACGCCTGTGCGGATCATGGCGTTGAGAGCAGCCCGGGCGGCGTGCGCCGCCCACTGGCGGGATGGGACTGGCGCTGGCCTTCGAACCAGCCGTTATTCCGGTCCCGCGACGGCCAGCACGTAGTTGTCGGCGCTGAGAAACTCGCGCGCCACCGCCTGGATCTCGTCGCGCGTGATGGCCTGGATCATGCTCGGGTAGCGCTGCAGGTAGTCCAGCCCCAACTGGTACAGCTCGAGCGAGCCCACATTCCCTGCCAGGCCCTCGTTCGTCTCCAGCCCGAACGGCAGGCGGCCCAGGAAGTTGGCCTTGTTGTCTTCCAGCTCTTCCGCCGTCACCTTGCGCGTGGTGAACTTGCGGATCTCGCGCCGCATCAAGTCCACCGCTTTGTCCACGTTCTTGGGGTTCACGCCCGCGTAGGCCCGCCAGGGCCCCGGCCCCAGCCCGCCGTCCAACGCCGTGGCCGCGTAGTAGGCCATCCCGCCCTTCTCGCGCACGTGGTAGCCGATCCGGCCGCCCATACCGAACACGCCCAGGATGTTGTTCGCCAGCCGCGCCGCCAGGAACTGCGGATGCCGCCGCGCCGGTCCCGGCGCGCCCAAGACCACGTCGCTCTGGATCTTTCCGGGCAGCACCACGCGCCGGACCACGGCCGCGGGCGGCGGCATGACCGGCGGCAGTGCCGGCTCGGGCGGCTGCTGGGGGTTGGCCCAATCGCCAAAACAGCGTTCTACCAGCTCCAGCACCTCGCTCGCCCGCACCGCGCCGACCACGGTGAGGATCATGCCTCGCGGCCCAAAGTGCCGGCGGTGAAAGGCCGCCAGGTCGTCGCGCGTAATCGCCTGGATCGTCTCGGGGTAACCATCTTCGTCGACCGCATAGGGATGCCCGGGGTAGGCAGCTTCGTAGAAAGCCTCCTCGGCCCGGGCGCGGGTGTTGTTGGCGCGGATACCCAGCCGCGTGAGCAGCTCTCCCCGCAGCCGCTCCACTTGGTCAGCTGGAAAAGTCGGCTGGCGCAGCGCGTCGGCGGCCAGGCCCAGCAGCAGGCTCAGGTCCTCCGCCAGGGACTTGCCGTAGAAGCCGGACGTATGCGTGCCGCCCGACATCCCCAGGCTGGCCCCGACCGATTCGATCGCTTCGTAGATCTCGCTGAAGGTGTTGCGCTCCGTGCCGCGCATCAGGGCCGCGGTGGCGAACCCCGCCAGCCCGGCCTGTGCCCGGCTTTCCCACAACGAGCCGGCGCGCAGATCGGCGTCCACCACCACCGACGGGCTGGTGTTGTTCTCATAGATCAGCGCGACGATGCCGTTGCTCAGCTCGCGGCGCGTGATCGTCTCAGGGCCCGGCAGCGACTGGGGATTGAACGGCAGCCGGGCGGGTCGCTTGGTTTTTGTCGTCGGCATGTTGGGTTTGTCCGGTTCTTGGCTCGCGGCCTAAGCCAGGTCTTCGTCGCCGGCCGCGGCCGGCGGCGGGCTGCCCGCGCCGTTGGCCCTGGCCTCCGGCACAAAGTGTCCCACGGTCCGGTTGGTGCGCGGCAGATAGCGCTGGGCCACGCGCTGCACGTCGGCGGGGGCCACGGCCCCCAGGCGGTCCAGGTAGCTGTCGAACCAGCGATAGGTGTCGAACAACTCCGTGTGGCCCAGCCAGTAACCCTGGTTGGTCACGCTCTCGGCGCCGTAGGCGAACAGGGCGCGCGCCTGTTTCACGGCCTTGGCCAACTCCTGGGCGCTGACCGGCTCCTGGCGGATGCGCTCGATCTCGACGTCCAGCGCCTGCTCCACCGCCGCCGGGGTCTGGCCCTGGCGCACGGTGCAGAAGATGGAGTAGAGAAACGGGTCCAGCGTGGGGCTCAGCCCGCCTGATACGCTGGCCGCCAGGCCGGTTTCCACCAGGGCGCGGTACAGCCGCGAAGACTTATTGCTCGTGCCCCCGCCGAACATGTTCAGGGCGGTGGCGCCCGCCAGGATCGAGTCTAATGCCACCAGCGGGTAGAAATCGGGGTGGGCGGCGTTGGGCACGTGGTAGACCACTTCCAGATAGGCCGTCTCGCCTTCGCCGCCCAGCGTCACCCGCCGCTCGCCCTTTTGCTCGGGCTCCGGCCGCGGCCGCCGCGCGGGCCTGGCCTTGGGCCTGTAGCCGCCGAACAGCGTCTTGATGCGCGCCAGCATCTCGCCGGTCTTAAAGTCGCCCACCACCACGGCAATGGCGTTGTTGGGCGCGTAGTACTGCCGGTAATGGCCGTACAGGTCGTCGCGTGTCATCGTCTCCAGGTCGGCCATGTCGCCGATGACCTCGTGGTGATAGCTGTGCACCCGGAAGGCCGCCGCCTGCACCTCTTCCGCCAGCCGGAACGAGGGGCTGTTTTCGCGCCCCTGCCGCTCGGAAATGATCACCGTGCGCTCCGACGCAACCTCCTTGGGCGGGAAGAGCGCCCGCCCCATGCGTTCGGCCTCCATCCGCAGCGCGAAGTCGATCTTGTCGGCCGGCATGGTCTCGAAGTAGGCGGTCCAATCGATCCACGTCATGGCGTTGTAGATGCCGCCGTCGCGGGCGATGGCGCGCTCGGCCACTTCCCCTGGATAGCGGCGCGTGCCCTTAAACATCATGTGCTCGACCCAATGGCTGATACCGGTTTGCCCGGGCAGCTCGTTGCGCGAGCCCACCCGGTACCACAGCCAGAACGAGATCAGCGGGGCGGTGTGCACTTCCTTCAGCAGCACGGTCAGGCCGTTGCTTAGACGCGTCTTGGTCACTTTCGGCTTGGCAGGGGGCATGGCGCTCCTTATCGGGACGATCGTATACCGTGGGCCATTTTAACCGTTTCCAGCCGAAAACGCAGGCGCCCCGTGCGAGAGGCATGGCGCGGGCAGATCCTTAAACAGAAGCCAGCCGGTCTCTGCCGGCTGGCTGCGCACGAGCAGGCCGGCGGTTGACTGCCGGCGATCAGCCGCAATCGCGCCTCATGGCTGGGAGTATCCGTTCCCGTTGTAGCCCCGGCCCATGCCGCGATAGCGAAAGCCCAGCCGGTGCATCTGCGCCGGGTCATACAGGTTGCGCCCGTCGATAATGGCCGTGTCGCGCATGGTCCCCTTGAGGCGTTCAAAGTCCAATTGCTTGAACTCGTTCCACTCGGTGCAGATCACCAGGGCATCGGCCCCGTTGGCGGCCTCGTAGGCGTCCTCGCATAGCCTGACCCTCGGCATGTGCCGCCCGGCCGCTGTCATGGCCACCGGGTCGTAGCCCTGGACGCGCGCGCCCCCGGTCTGGAGGTGTTGGGCAATTTCAATCGAGGGCGCGTCGCGCATGTCGTCGGTGTTCGGCTTGAAGGCCAGCCCCAGCAGCCCGATCACTTTGCCGTCCAGGTCGCCCAGCAGCTCGCGCACCTTGCTGACCACCAGCCGGCGCTGGTCGTGGTTGATGTCCATCACCGCCTGCAGCAGTTGCGGGTGTTTGCCCTGCACGTTGGCCATGTGGGCCAGTGCCTTGACGTCCTTGGGGAAGCACGACCCGCCGTAGCCCAGGCCGGCATCCAGGAACTGCCGGCCAATGCGCGGGTCGAAGCCCATCCCGGTGGCCACCTCTTTCACATCGGCGCCCAGCGCCTCGCACACGTTCGCGATCTCATTGATGAAGGAGATCTTGGTCGCCAAAAAGGCGTTCGAGGCGTACTTGATCATCTCGGCCGTGCGCAGGTCCACCACCAGGATGGGCGCGCGCAGCGGCAGGTGCAGGTCGGCCACGCGGTTGGCGGCGTCGTGGTCCAGCGACCCCAAGATCGTCCGGGCCGGGTTCATGAAATCGGCGATAGCCGAGCCCTCGCGCAGGAACTCCGGGCACGATACCACGCTGAACGGCATGGGCGCCGGCTGCTTGGCGCGCACGATCTCGGCCACCCAGTCGCCCGTGCCCACTGGCACCGTCGACTTGTTGACGATGATCAGCGGCGCCGCCATCGCCTCGGCGATCGCCTCGGCCGCCGCGCGCACGTACTGCAGATCGGCCTCACCGTCCACGCCTTCGGGCGTGCCCACGGCGATAAAGGCGAACTCGGCGTCGCGTAGCGCCTCGGCATAGCTGGTGGTGAAGCTCAGCCGGCCCGAACTGACGTTACGCTTGACCATCTCCTCCAGCCCCGGCTCGTAGATCGGAAGCACGCCGCGCTTGAGGTTCTCGATGCGCTCTTCGTTAATGTCGAGCGCCGTCACACGATTGCCCAGGTCGGCAAAACAGGTGCCGGTCACCAGGCCCACGTAACCTACGCCAACCACACAGATGTTTTTCACGTTGCCTGCTCCTGGTTCAAGGGCAGGGCTGCCCGGCCCGCGCGGCCAACCCGAAAGCTGCCTGCCCGAGGATCATACCATAGGGTGTCCTGCTCGCGCCGCCCTCGCCGCGCCCCAACGCATTCTCAATCCCGGAGCGGTTACCAGTCGTATCGATGGCGCCCGTAGGGGCGTTCAATTCACCTGCCCAGAACCGCAGGTGCTGGGTTGAACGCCCCTACACTTGAACGCCGCTACGCTTGAACGCCCCGCCGGTAGGCGGCGGCGCGCCATCCGTACGGCGAGAACGCGCTCTAAGCCCAGCCGCGGGCGCGCAGTTCGTCCTCGTCTCGCCCAAAAAAGTGCGCTAGCTCGTGCACCAACGTGCGCCGGATCTGCCGCCGTAGCTCGATCTCAGTGCGCGCCAGGCTCTGCAGCGCCAGGCGGTACAGCGTGATCCGGTCCGGCTGGAGCAGGGTGGTGTCGGCGTGGCGCTCCACCAGCGGCACGCCCTCGTACAGCCCCAGCAACATGCGGCGTTCCCCGGCCAGGGTCGGGTCGCCCTGGTCCTCCACCTGCAGGATCACTGTTTCGGCCTCGGCGCGCAGGCCGGGTGGAAGCTGGGCCAGTACCGCTTCCGCTTCCTCAAAGACCAATTGTTCGAACCGCTCGGGCGTTGTACGCATGCCGGCATTTTATCAGCAGGCACTCTACCCGAAAAAGCCGCCGCCACGGTCAGAGTACCGTAAGGAATTCCAGGTAAACTGGCTTATAATCCAACCCCATGACCTCGTCGGCCACCCGGACTCTCACCCGAAAGGCAGGCTGTTATGGATACCGATCGCGTTGTCCTCATCACCGGCGCCACCGGCGAGTTTGGGCCCTTTGCCGCCCGCGCCTTCGCCGCCACCGGCGCCCGCCTGGCGCCGACCGCCCGCAAACTGCCCGAGGCCCAAGCCCTGCTGTCCGACCTGGGCCTGGGGCCAGACCGCGGGCTGCCGCAAGCCGTGGACGTCACCCAGGCCGGCAGCGTCGCCGCCTGGGTGGAGGCCGTGCGAGCCAAATGGGGCCGCGCCGACGTGCTGGTGAACATCGCCGGCGGCTACCGGCCCGGCAAGCCAGTCGAAGCGCTGGAAGAAGCCGACTTGGACTTCATGTTCAACCTGAACGCGCGCTCCGCCTTCCTGACCTGCCGGGCCGTGCTCCCGCTCATGCTGGCCCAGGGCGGCGGCAAGATCGTCAACGTCGGCGCCAAAGCCGCTCTGCAGGCCGGCCGCAGGAGCACGGCTTATGCCGTCTCCAAGGCAGCCGTGCTGCGCCTCACCGAGGCCCTTTCGGCCGAGGTGCGCCAGCAGCACATCAATGTTAATGCCGTCATCCCCAGCACTATCGATACGCCTGCCAACCGGGCCGCCCAGCCCAACGCCGATTCCAGCACGTGGGTCGCCCCGGCCGACCTGGCGGCCGTCATCGTCTTCCTGGCCTCTGACGCCGCCCGTGCCGTGCATGGGGCCGCCATCCCGGTCTACGGCCTGACAGGCTAGCCGGCCGGTTTCCCGCCATCGGCGTTAGCATTCGGTCAACCGGCCTGCAACCGGAGGCTTGCGGTTGCGTACTAGTCACTGCCAGCCGTCGCGCGCCGTGCCGCGCGGCCGCTGCCAGGAACCCCGGATGTCCGAAGCCGACTGGGTTCGACGAGCGCGGGCGGGCGACGATGCCGCCTTCTCGCTGCTGCTCGAAACCTATCAATCGCCAATCTACAACCTGTGCTATCGCCTGCTGGGCGAGGCCGGCGAGGCTGAGGACGCCGCGCAGGAGGCGTTCCTGCGCGCCTATGCCCAGTTGGCCAGCTATGACCCCGGCCGTCCCTTCAAAACCTGGCTGTTTGCGATCGCCAACCATCACTGCATCGACCGGCTGCGCAAGCGCCGGCTGACCTGGCTGTCGATCGACGACGACCTGCCGCCGCACCCGGCGTTGCAGGAACAGGCGCCCGGCCCCGAGGAGGCCTTGGTGCGCCGCGAGCAGTCGGAGATGCTGCAGGTCATGCTGGCCAGGCTGCCGCCCGACGACCGGTCGGTGATTGTGATGCGGTATTGGTATGACTTTTCGTATGAGGAAATCGCCGAGGCGACGCGCACCACGGTCAGCGCGGTCAAGAGCCGTCTGCACCGCGCCCGCAACAGCCTGGGCGAGATGCTGCCCGGCGCGGCGCGCGCGCCGCGGCCCGCGGCCCGGTCGGTGCTGCCGGCGCAGGGATAAGGCGCGGGAGGGAGTCGCGATGAATCACAAACCCTACCAGGAATGGATGCAGGCTGTGCTCGACGGCGCCCTGGCGCCCGGCGAACGCCGCCAGTTGGAAGATCACCTGGCCGGCTGTGGCGAATGCCAGTCTGCCTGGGCGACGCTCAACGAGGTGCAGCGCCTGTTCAAGGCCGGGCCCCTGGTGGCGCCGCGCGCCGGCTTCACCGGCCGCTTCCAGGCCCGGCTGGCGCAGCGCCGCTCGCGCCCGCGCCTGGTGTGGGGCGCCCTGGCCCTGGGCCTGGCCGCCGTGGCCACGGCGGCCCTGGTGGTGCCGCCCGGCCTGGGGTTGATCTACGCCGCCCTGCGCGCGGCGCAGCAACCGGCGACGGCCCTGGCCATCACTGCCAGCTTGCAGGCCCTGGTGGCCACCATCGACACGGTGGGCGGAGCGCTGTGGATTGCCGCCCGAGCGGTGGTCGAGCCGGCCGTGGCCAACCCGTTGGCCTGGCCCCTGGCCCTGGCTGCCCTGGGGCTGACCGGGGTGTGGGTGTACGTGATGCGGAACCTGGTTCCGGAAGGAAGGACCCGATGAGGGCAACCTGGCGTCTCTTGACCGCGGGAGCGGCGCCGGCCTTGCTGTTGGCGGCGCTGGGCTGGGCCGCCCCGGTCCAGGCCGCAAACTGTGACGGCGACCAGCGCGTGATGGGCGGCTACGTCCTGGCCGAAGGCGAGGTGCTCGACGACAACCTGATCGTGCTGGGCGGCAGCGCCACCCTCGAGCCGGGCAGCGCCTCCAACTGCGACGTGATCGTCGTGGGCGGCAGCGTGGACGTGGGCGGCAGCATTGCCGGAGACGTGGTGCTGTTCGGCGGCAGTGCCGCGCTGCGCGGTACGGCCGAGATCGGCGGCGAGCTGGTCAGCCTCGGTGGGACGGTCTCGCGCGAGCCGGGGGCCCAGGTCCAGGGCGGTGAAAGCCAGGGTTTCGAGTTCGACCGCGACCGGTGGATGCCTTGGCGGACCAACCTGCCCTTCTTCGAGCCGATCTTCTGGTGGTACGAGAACATCCTGCGCACTTTCTTGTCCGCCGTCGCGGTGGGCCTGCTGGCGCTGGTGGTCGTCCTGTTCTGGCCCGAGCAGACCTCGCGCGTGTCCGGGACCATCACCACCGCGCCCGCTGCCTCAGGCGGCCTGGGCCTGTTGACCCTGGTGGCCGTGCCGGTGCTGCTGGCGCTGCTGACGCTGACGCTCTGCCTGATCCCGGTGGCCTTCGTGGGCGCCGTGGTCTTCGCGGCGGCCCTGCTGCTGGGCCT
>JADLEU010000391.1 GCA_020845955.1 Anaerolineales bacterium | reverse complement strand
ATACTCAGCACCGCATCGCGCAGGGCGAGCAGTTGCTGGGGTGTGGCCTGAGGTAACATTTTGGATGGCTCTACTCCGATTTTAGCGGAGAAGGGCGGAAATGCAAGGGGGAGAGGGGCGCGGGGGGCTGAAGGGTAGGAAGATTATCTTGGGTCTGGCGGTAGGCAGGGTGCCAGCCGAACTGGATGGTGTTAGTGAGGTAGGTGAAACCGTGGCGGGCGACGATGGGGCGGCTCATGGGGCTGGCGTCGATGGTCAGATAGCGCACGCCGCGCCGGCGGGCCTCCTGGGCGCGCGCGGCCAGAAGGGCCGTGTAACGGCCACGGCCGCTCTGGGCGGGCACGGTGGAGCCGCCCAACAGGGTGGCGAACCGGCTGTTGGGGTGGAAGTAGATCCAGGCGGCGCAGGCAGGCGCGCCGTCCGCCTAGGCGCCGTAAATGTTGACGTAGCCCGGGACTTCCTGGTGGCCGCCCAGGCGCTCGCGGACCCAGCTAAAATCGCGGCTCCAGACCTCGGCCAGGACGACGATGACGTCTTCCAGCTCGGCGCCGGTGGTGATGGGCCGCGCGTCGGCGATGACGGGCGCTAGCAGCGTGGCCGGCGCGGCCTCCAGGTCAAGGCGCATCACGGCATCAGCATCGTCGGGATCGAAGCCGCGCGGCTGCAGGCGCTCCGCCAGGTCGGGCGGCGAGGCGTGGGTGTAGACCTTTTAGTCGAGCACCAGGTCGTTGGCGGTGAAGTAGGCGATCTCAGCGTCGATGACGGCGTCGGCTTCAGCCGGGTCCAGGCGCGCGTAGAGGATGAAGCTGTGGCCGAGCTTGGGCCGGATGAAGCGCACCAGACCGGGCGCGGTCTCTTTGCGCATGTGGGGGTAGGTCAGGTTGAGGCGCAGGTCGCGGTCGAAGGCGTCGATGACGGACATGGGGTGGTGTTTAGGTGCGTGCGTAAGTGTGCAGGCGGGCGAAGCAATGATAGCAGAGGTTGGGGCGCGCCACCGGTGTTTGGACAGACTGCGCTCCCGCTACGGGCCGGTGCGCAGGCGGTAGCCCACGCCC
Source organism: Anaerolineales bacterium (assembly GCA_020845955.1). GTDB lineage: Bacteria > Chloroflexota > Anaerolineae > Anaerolineales > UBA6663 > JADLEU01. Next base: position 6,604 of record JADLEU010000391.1, on the reverse strand, counting down.
GGCTCGGTCTGGATGTAGCGCGGGCGGGCAACGTCGGGCTCGAGCTTGCGGCGCAGGTTGCTGATGTTGACGCGCAGCAGGTGCTGCTCCTGCTCGTAGCCGGGGCCCCACACCTGGCGCAGCAGCTGCAGGTGGGTGAGCGCTTTGCCGGCGTGGGTGACCAAGAACCGCAGCAAATCATACTCGGTCGGCGTGAGGGCCACTTCACGCCCAGCCACCAGCACCAGGCGGCGCGCCAGGTCAACCGTCAGGTCGCCTTGGGTGAAGACCGGCTCGTCGGGCGCGGAACTGGCCCGGCGCGCAACCGCGCGCAAGCGGGCCAGCAGCTCACCCGCGCCGAAGGGCTTGGTGAGGTAGTCGTCGGCGCCGGCATCGAGGGCCGCGATCTTGTCGGCTTCTTGGCCGCGCACCGACAGAACGAGAATGGGCAGGGTGGTCCACTCGCGCAGCCGGCGGGTCACTTCCACGCCGTCCAGGTCGGGCAGGCCGAGGTCGAGGATGATCAGGTCCAGGCGCTCGACAGCCGCGCTGGCCAGGGCAGTCTGGGCATCGGCTGCTTCGAGCACCCGGTAGCCGTGCGCGCCCAGCGCGGTGCGCAGGTAGCGCCGGATGGCGGACTCGTCGTCGACGACCAGCACGCGCAGACTCGGATCAGCCATGGGGCGCCGCCGGCGGCAGGGGCAGAGTGACGACGAACCGGGCGCCGCCGCCCGGCCAGTTGGCGGCCTCCACGCGGCCGCCGTGGGCCTCGACCAGGCCCTTGCAGATGGCCAGCCCCAGGCCGGTGCCGGTGACGCTGCCGGGCCGCTGGACGCGGTAGAACTTGTTGAAGATGCGCCCCAGGTCCTCGGGCGGCAGACCAGGGCCGCGGTCAGCTACTTCGATCTCGACCGCATCGCCGGCGGCGCGGGCGCGGATCTCGACCGGCGCGGCCGCGGGCGAGTATTTGAAGGCGTTGTCGAGCAGGTTGACGAGCACCTGCACCAGCAAGACAAAGTCGCCGGGCACCAGCGGCAGGTCGGCGGGCACGTCCACGACCACCGGGCGGTCGCCCAGGCGGTCGCGCAATTGTTCCAGGCCGGTCTCCACTAAGTCGACCACCTCGACCAGCTCGCTCTTCACGCGCACCGCGCCGGCCTCCAGCCGCGTCATCTCTAGCAGGTTACCGACCAGCCGGTTGAGGCGCTCAGCCTCACCGCGGGCATTGTCGAGCAAGGCGCGGCGCGCGTCCGCGTCCAGCGCGGCGCTATCTTCCTGCAGGCTGCTGAGCGCGCCGGTGATCGAAACCAGCGGCGTGCGCAGGTCGTGCGAGATCGAGTTGAGCAGAGCAGCCTGGAGTTTTTCCCCGGCGCGCAGCACCTCGGCTTGTTGGGCCTGTTGGGCCAACTCGGCCCGCTCGATGGCGAGCGCCCCTTGGCTGGCAAACGCCTCCAAGAGCCGCACCTGGTCGGGCAGCAGATGGCGGTCGGGCTGCGCCGGCCCCATGACGCCCAGCACGCCGAGCGCGCCGCGCGCCGTGCTCAGCGGCAGGTAGCGCAGCCGGGCGGCGGACAGGTTAGCGGTATTGCAGCCGGCGGGCGTAGCGTGCCGAAAGGCCCAATCGGCCGCGGCGCGCTCGTCCTCATCCAGTGCCAGGTCCAGGCTGGCCGCGCGCAGCGCCAGGTTCTCGCCATCCGGTAGCAGGATGGCCGCCTGCCGGCCGAAGGTCTTCTCCACGTGCCGCCGCAGCACGCTGAGCAGCTCGTCCAACTCGGCCGCGGCTGCCAGGCCGCGGCTGAGGTCGTAAAGCTGGCCAGTCTGAAGGGCGCGGGCGTAGGCAGCCTCGGCCTGCTCGCGGGCTTGAGCGGCCAGCGTGCTGACCACGATGCCGACCACCAGCAGCCCGATGAAAGTCAAGACATATTCGGTATCGGAGACGGCCAGGGTGAAGGTCGGCGGGACAAAAAAGAGGTCGAAGGCCAGGACCCCCAGCACCGAGGCCAGGATGGCCGGCCCGCGTCCCCAGACCACGGCGGCGTAGACCACGGCCGCCAGGTAGAGCATGACCACATTGGTGGGTGAAAGGAACAGGCGCAGGGGCTGCCCGGCCACCGTGACCACGACGATCAGCAGCAGGCTGTTCAGATAGCGGCTCCAGGGCCGGTGCGGCAGCCAGGAACGCTCGGCACCAGCGCGGATAGTGGCAGGCTGGCCGCTGACCACGTGCACGTCGATCGGGCCGCTGGCGCGCGTCAGGCGATCGACAGCCGATTGATGATTAGGATCGGGGCGGGCGGGCATGCGTCAGAGTCCAGGGCTTGGCCCGCGGGGCGCAGGCGCGCGGTCCAAGCTAATTCTAGCGCATTGGCGGCCCGCCCCGGCACCCGATTGGAGTGCCGCGGGCGGCAGCTTCTCTTCGACCAGCGATTATTCACCCCGGCACAGCTTGAGCAGCGTCATCATGTCGCCCAGCAACATTTCCTCGGCGATAAGCTGGGCCAGGATGCCGGACTGGTTGAGGGCCACGTCCACGCCCAAGACAGGGACAAAGTTCCGCCACTGGGCGTCAAAACGCCGGCAAGATAGCGATCTTGATACTTTCTTGACGTACCCGGGCGGTCTCTTTATCCGCACTTTATCCGGCTGGCCTATTGTGAAGGCGAGGTCAAGATCAAATGCTCGTCCGGGTGAAACGTCCCTTGCCGTCAGTTGGACGACTGCTGGTGTTAGTGCCCAATGGCCCTCTGCCGGTAGTCGAATTGGCACAGCGTGTGTGGCACCTGGCCGCGCCGGCCGGCTGGGCAGTGCTGCTGCTCGGGCTGGCCGAAGACCCCGAGCGCGAGCCGGCGCTGCGGCGCACGCTGGCGCTCTTGGCAGCGCATACCCGGCACGACCCGGTGGCGGTCAGCACGCGCGTGGCCGTGGCAGTCGATTGGCTGGCGGCTTTGCGGCCCGTGTGGCGGCCAGGCGACCTGATCGTGTGTTTCGACGGCCAGGCGCGGCGCGGCTGGCTTGGCTCTCCACGGGCACTATCCGAGGTCATCCAGGCGACCCTGGAAGCACCCGTTTACGTGCTGCCGGACGGACCACGCCCAGGACAGGGCCGCTGGCGCCAGGCCGCGGCGCAGTGGGCGTGGGTGGCGCTGAACCTGGCTGTGATCGCCGGCTTCTTCGAGCTGCAGACCTGGATCCAGCAAGTGGCGGCGGGCGGCGCGGCGCTGGCGCTGCTGAGCCTGTCGGTGGTAGTGGAATTTGCGCTCTTGGGGCTCGTGCATCAGACCCTGATGCGCGACTAGATAAGCTTGACTAGAACTGCGCGGACAGCGAACGATGACGGTCACAGAAACTGAGCGGACCAAGACTTTTATCAGCCCGAACGTGGCCAACGGGATTGAGGAGTATCGGCCGCGGCGTTCGTGGCGCACCTGGCTGATCGGGCGGCCGCTGGCCACGGCCGACGCGCCGCACCAGACGATCGGGAAAGCCATTGGGTTGGCAGTGTTCGCCTCCGACGCCCTCTCGTCGGTGGCCTACGGCCCGCAGGAGATGATGCTCATCCTGGCGGCGGCCGGCGTCCTGGCGCTGGGCTATGCCTTCCCGCTCTCACTCGTCATCGTGGGGCTGCTGATTATCCTGACCCTGTCCTACGAGCAGACCATTCACGCCTACCCCGGCGGGGGCGGCGCCTACATCGTCGCCCGCGACAACCTGGGCGAGCTGCCGGCGCAGACGGCGGGCGCGGCCCTGCTGACCGATTATATCCTGACCGTGTCGGTCTCGATCTCGTCGGGCGTCGCCCAGATCGTCTCGGCCTTCCCTGCCCTGGCGCCGTGGCGGGTGTCGATCGCCGTGGGCATGGTGCTGTTGGTGATGTTGGTCAACCTGCGCGGGGTGAAGGAGTCAGGCATCACGTTCGCCATCCCCACCTATTTCTTCCTGATGCTGATGTACCTGACGGTGGGAGTGGGCCTGTTTCGGCTGGTGACCGGTTCGCTAGGACCGGTGGTCGATCCGCCGCACTTGGAGCTGCCGGAGGTGCTGCACCCCATCAGCCTGCTGCTGCTGCTGCGGGCCTTTTCCAACGGCACAACGGCGCTCACCGGCGTGGAAGCCATCTCCAACGGGATCACGGCCTTTCGCGAACCCCGCAGCCGCAACGCCGGCATCACACTGGTGTGGATGGCCGTCATCCTGGGCAGCCTGCTGGTGGGTATCACCTTCCTGGCCGGGCACATCGGCGCAATCCCCTCGGAGCACGAGACGATTATCTCGCAGTTGGCCCGCACCGCGCTCGGCGGCCGCAACGTGCTCTACCTGATCGTGCTGGGCGCAACCACCCTGATCTTGATCATGGCGGCCAACACGGCCTTCGCCGACTTCCCTCGGCTGGCGGCGCTGCACGCCGGCGACGGCTTCCTGCCGCGCCAGTTCACTTACCGCGGCAGCCGGCTGGTCTTTTCACGCGGCATCGTGGTGCTTGGCCTGATTGCCTCCGGCCTGATCACCCTGTTCAATGCCAGCGTGACCCTGCTGATCCCGCTGTACGCCATCGGCGTGTTCCTGTCATTCACGCTGTCGCAGGCCGGCATGGCACGCCGCTGGTGGAAGATCGGCCACCTGCAGCCGGGCGAAGAGGTGAAGGAGCCGGGTTCGACGCTGCGCTTTGAACGGGGCTGGCAGTGGAAGATGGCCATCAACAGCCTGGGCGCGGTGTGCACCTGCATTGTGATGCTCGTCTTCGCGATCACCAAGTTCCGCGACGGCGCCTGGATCATCCTGGTGCTAGTGCCGCTGCTGGTGTCGGGCTTCTTCGCCATTCATCGCCACTACTGCAGCCTGGCGCGCAGCCTGTCGTTGGAGGCCTACGGCACGCCCCCGCTGGTGCGACGGCACCGGGTGGTCATCCCCATCGGCGGCGTGCACCGCGGCAGCCTGGCGGCATTGGATTACGCCCTCTCGCTCTCGCCGGACGTGACGGCCGTGCACGTCTCGATCGACCCGGGCGAATCGGACCGGCTGCGGGCCAAGTGGGAGCGCTGGGGCAACGGGGTGCGGCTGGTGATCCTGGCCTCGCCCTATCGGCTTATGCTCGAGCCGCTGCTGGCCTACATCGAGCGGCTGGCCAGCCTGCGCCAGCCGAACGAAGCCATCACCATCGTGGTGCCGCAATTCGTGCCCAAGCGTTGGTGGCACAACCTGCTGCATACCCAGACGGCTGTGCTGCTGCGCCTGGCGCTGCTGTTCCGGCGGGGCGTCGTCGTCACCGACGTCCCATACCAGGTGGAGTAGAGGCTGGAGTTGGGAGAGGGGCATTCCAGCGTCCAACGCCCAGCCTCCAGCTTCAGACCTTCACCCCCAGTCCTACCCTCTTTCCATGCCCAGACCGATCTCCTCGGCGGCGCCTGGTCGTAGACTGGAGCCTAGCCGCATCGCCGCGGCGCGGCCTTGGCGCGAGGCGGCTGGACAATCCAGGCGGATGCCGCAAGGTTGTGTGCCTACCCTAGAGCGTGTGCAGAACAAATGTTTGACATCAGGAGCCGCTATTACCACACTGAAGCAGGTTGAAACGGGGCGTGGACCGGCGAGGCAGCGATGGAGGTGGCGGGCGAGTTGGTCGAGCCGGCGCTGACACGGTCGAATGGCACAACGCCCTGCTCACCAGCCGCTATATGGCCGACGTGACCGCGCTGCGCGAGCGCGTCGTCATCAGCCACCACGGCCAGCTCAAGTACGACGGCGGACTGAACGAGCTGTCGCGCCGGATCGCGCCGGTGAAGCTGATCGAGGTCGTGCTGGCGGAGAACGGCCGGGACGGCGAGCCTGACCTGAGCCGCTACGGCACGCCGGTGAAGAACCCACACGGGGGCTTCGGCTCTGAGGACAACGACGGCAAGCGACGGCTGCAAGCGCCGGCGGCGGAGGTGGCCACCGTCACCGCGCGGCTGCTCTCGGAGCTACCGGTGCGCGACCTGACCATCGAAGCCCCGTCCATCGAAGCCGTCATTGAGCGTGTCTTTCAAGACAAGGCCGTGCTGCGCACCTACCAACGCCTGGAGCAGGTGAACTGGGCCGAGCAGGGGCAGTACCGCGCCAACCTGCTGATGTACCTGATGTACTGGCTGGTGGCGCCGATCGTGAACCTGGCGGTCTGGACGACGATGGCGCGCGGCCAGGGCGCAGTCAACGGCCTGACGACCAACGATTTCGTCACATACTATCGGACCTTACTGGTGGTGGACACTGGCACCAGCGAGATCACGATCTACCTACTGGCTTACCGCATCCAGGGCGGCACCCTGGCGAGCGAATTGCTCAAGCCCATCCACCCGATCCTGACCAACATCCTGATCAACAACCTGGCCTTCAAGACCCTGCCGCTGATGGCGTTGGCGCCGATCTGGATCGGGCTGAGCCTGCTGTTCGGCCCAGATTACGGCGCGGTGACGCTGGGCGGACTGCTGCTGGCCCCTCCGGCGCTGATGCTGGGCTTTGCCATCACCTTCCTGGCGCCGGTCGCGGTAGCGACGACCGTGCCGCTGCAGGCGCTGCGCGGCGACCTGGCCGGGTGGCAGGTGTCCGCGTGCCTAGGCGTCGGGGCGGCCAGCGTGGTGGTGGCCTTGCGGGT
>JADLEU010000390.1 GCA_020845955.1 Anaerolineales bacterium | reverse complement strand
GACAACGTGATCGTGCGGGCAGTGAGCGGCGAGGCGCTTGGAACGCGTTTCCCGGCTTTGGCCTCGGCCCTGGCCAGCCGCCAACGCTTCATCTGGGCAGGTTGGGATGGGCAGGCGGGGCTGGAGGTGGACGACGGCGCGGCCAGCGCGCTGCACCACGGCCGCAGCCTGCTGCCCGTGGGCCTCACCGCGGTGCGCGGGCCGTTTGGGCGCGGCGACACGGTTGCGGTGTTCGACCGGGGCGGCCACGAGCTGGCGCGTGGTCTGGTCAACTACGACGCCGACGACCTGGCCCGCATCCAGGGCCGGCGCTCGGAAGCCATCGCGGGTCTGCTGGGGTTTTCCTATGGGGACGAAGTGATCCATCGTAATCAACTGGTGCTGCGCGAGAACCGTAAGGAGAGTCTATGATCGACCTGATTGCCATGGGCCAGGCGGCACGCCAGGCGGCGCCCATGGCAGCGCGTGCCGCTGATGCGGTTCGCTGCCAGGTGCTGGCCGTGATCGCCGATGAACTGCTGGCGCAACAGGCGGTGCTGCTGGCTGCCAACCAGAAGGATGTGGGGGACGCCCGCGCGGCCGGCTTGAGCGAGGCGCTGGTGGACCGGCTGACCTTGACGCCGGCGCGCTTGGCCGGCATGGCGGCCGACGTGCGCGCGCTGACCGAGCTGCCCGATCCGCTCGGGGCACGCTTCGACGAGCGGACCCTGCCGAACGGGCTGCGGATCTGGCGCCAGCGTGTACCCCTGGGGGTGTTGGGTGTGATCTATGAGTCGCGGCCAAACGTCACGATCGACGTCGCGGCGCTGGCGGTCCGCACGGGCAATATCGCCATCCTGCGCGGTGGCAAGGAGACCCTGGCCTCCAACCGGGCGCTGGTGGCGGTAGTGAAGCAGGCGCTGGCAAGCGCGGGGCTGCCGGCCGCGGTGGTGCAGTTCATAGACGATCCGGACCGGCGCTATGTCAGCGAGTTGCTGCGGCTGCACCAGTACGTGGACCTAATCATCCCGCGCGGCGGCAACACGCTGCACCAATTCTGCCGCGAGAACGCCTCCATCCCCGTCATCACCGGCGGGATCGGCATTTGCCACCTGTACGTCGATGCCAGCGCCGACCTGGCACGCGCCCTGCCCGTGATCAGCAACGCCAAGGTGCAGCGGCCGTCGGTCTGCAACGCGCTCGACACGGTCTTGGCGCACCAGGCCGTGGCCGCCGAGATCCTGCCGCGGATCGTAGCCCACTTGGGCGCACAGGGGGTGACGTTTCGGGCTGAGCCGCGCGCCCTGGCGGCGCTGGGGGGCGAGGCCGCGCCGGCCAGCGTGTGCCCGGCCGGGCCGGAGGACTTCGACACTGAATGGCTGTCGCTGGTGCTGGGGCTCAAGGTGGTAGATGGCCTGGACGAGGCCCTGGCGCACATCGCCGCGCATAGCACCGCTCACTCAGACGGCATCCTGACCCAGGCAGCGGAGGCGGCCGAGCGGTTCGTGGCCGAGGTGGACTCGGCGGCGGTGTATGTCAACGCCAGCACGCGCTTCACCGATGGCGCACAGCTTGGGCTGGGGGCCGAAGTAGCTGTGAGCACACAGCGCCTGCACGCCCGTGGGCCGATGGGCCTGACCGAGTTGACCACCTACAAGTGGGTTGTATTCGGCGATTATGCCGTTCGCGACTGAGGCCCGCCGTCAAATGCCGGGCAGGTTGGAAGATAGTCAGACCTGGGGTCAAGTACATGGCAGCGGAGCGGCTGGCCCTATAATCTAGTCGGCAGGCCCTAGTCGGCCGGCCTGTCTAAGTTTATGCCGCCCCAATCAACCAAGCCCAGCCGTGCCGGCCGGGTGGCCCAGCCGCGCGGTCCTGCTGGCCGCCCCCCATATCCGCAGCCTAATCCCGCCCGCCAAGTGCTGAGCCCGCGCAACCTGCTGATCGGCCTGGTGCTGGCGGCTGGCGTGCTCCTCGGCCCGGTCGTGGCGCTGGTCGTGGCTGGCGGGGCGCCACCGTCGATCGTCTACGTCACCCGCACCCCCGCGCCGACCGTAACCGCGGTTTTGCCAACGGCAACGCCGAGCCCGACGACCCAAACCAGCCCGACGACGCCAGCCCTGCCTGCCAGTCCGACGCCGACGGCGAGCATGACCATTACGCCGTCACCTGTTCCCAGCGCCACGCCGGCTCCAGTGCCCACGGGCATGGTGCTGGTCCCGGCCGGTTACTTTCAAATGGGCTCCACCACCGGCCAGCGCAGCGAGGCGCCGGAACACCCGGTGCTGCTCGACGCTTTCTACCTGCACCGCTTCGAGGTCTCTAACGCCGACTACCAGATGTGCTCGTCAGGTGGCGCGTGTGCGCCAGCGCGGCTGGCACGCTCGTTCACGCGTTTGGAGTACCGTGACAACCCCGAGTTTGCCGGGTATCCCGTCATCGGCGTCACCTGGGACGACGCCCAGGTCTACTGCCAGTGGGCGGGTCTGCGTTTGCCGACCGAGGCCGAATGGGAATACGCGGCCAGCGGCCCCGAGAACTTCGCCTGGCCATGGGGCAATACCTTCGAACTGGCCCGCTCGGCCGCCGGGTCGCGCGATACCCAGCCGGTGGACGCCTACCCGGATGGCGCCAGCCCATTCGGAGTCTACAACCTGGCCGGCAACGTGGAAGAGTGGGTGGCGGATGTCTACGTGATCGACTTTTACGCCGCCTCGCCGCCTCACAACCCGTTGGGCGCAGGGACCGGTTACTTCCGATTATTCCGCGGCGGCAGCTATGGCGACGAAGACCGCGCGCTCTATACGACCAGCCGCCGCAGCGTCAAGGCGCGCAACTTCAGCAACGTCGATCTTGGCTTTCGGTGCGCCCGCAGCGCCCCGGAGGTGACCGAACAAATGTCGCCCGAGGCGCGCCAGGCGCTAGTGGCCGAATTCTGCGGCCAATACGCCACCTATCGGCCGGGGACGCCCTGTCCTTAGCCAGGTCAGGTTGGGGTGAGTCAAGAACGGGAGCGCGGCCGGTATTTGGTCGCGCTCCCGTTTTTTGTTGTCATTCGTTCGGCTGCAGCGTGTCCAGGCTGGAGATCGCTGGCAGGCCCTGAGCCGCGCAGGCGCTGGGCTTGCCGGTCTGCCCGGTGAGCCAGTCGGCCGCCTGCCGCAGGCGCCGCAGGCCGAACAGCGCGGGCACCGCCAGGGCCGTTGCCGCGCCGCCGATCACATAGCCAGCAGCGATGGAGCCGGCCTGCGCCACGTAGCCCAGGCCAGTCTGGCCCACGATGCCGCCAACGTTGGCCAGCATCGAGTCGAAGGAGGTGATAGCCGCGCGCTGCTCCGAGGCCACCAACTGATGCAGGTAGGCCTGGCGGACTGGGGTGCCCACGCCCTGCGCCGCCATGGCAACGAGGAAGAGGCTGACGGCCGGCCAGAAGGAGTTGACGATCCCGACGCCGACGAGGGCGATGGCGCTCACCGCGGCCGACCAGAGCAGGAGGGTGGTGCGCTTGCCGCACAACCGGGCGAGCCGCTCGACCCAGGCGTTGCCAGCCATGGTGGCCAGGGAAATCAGCGCTGCCACGACCCCCGAAACCCAAACCGCCTCGCGCCCCAGCAGGTTGAGAAAATAGGGTGGCCAGGCGTAGAACCCCCAGTACAGAAAGCCGTTCTGGATCAGGCCCATCAGCATGAGCCAGCGCAGCCCGGGCGTGGCCCAGCCCACCTGCAGGCTCGACCGCGCCAAAGCCTGCATCTCCCTCGGAACGGCGCTGAGCGTGATCGCGCGCGGCCGATAGCCGAGGTCGTGCAGCGAGAAGTAAGCCAGCCCGAAGAGCAGCAGCAACAGCGCGGCGCGCAGTACGTATGGGATCGCCAGGTGGATCTCGCCCAACAAGCCGCCGCCGACCGTGCCGGCCAGCATCGCCGCTCCGCTGACAAAACCGCCGCGCGCAAAGACCGGGTCGAGCCCACCCGCGAATCCAGCGGCCTTGAGCGCGTCTACCAGCCAGGCCTCGACCGCCCCCGAGTAGAAGGTGAAGCCAAGCCCCATCACGATCGACATGAGGCTCAGCACCGGCACGTTGCCCGGCGGCTGCGCTCCAAACACGTAGCCCAGCGTACCGGCCGCCAGTGTGATTGTGCTCAGGAGGAACGAGGCTCGCCGGCCGCGCGTGTCGGCCAACAGGCCGGTGGGGATCTCGAACAGCATCATCCCAACGGAAAAGAACGTGTTGACCACGAAGACCTGGAAGATCGTCAGGCCGGCAGCTAGCAGGAAGAGGGTATTGACGCCCCAGATGAGCGACGCGGAGAGGGTGTATAGACCGGAGATCGTGAAGTACACTCGCAGAATCTGGCGCGGCTGCGCTAAGGGCTTAGGCTGCATACGATGTTACCTAGCATCAGTCGTCTCTGCCCAGGCTCTTATTGCTTGCGCTAGACCTTGGCGGCCACAAGAACCAGGCGCTGGCCGCCGCGCACAGCGCTGCCAAGAGGAATCGAGCCGGGTAACCGAAAACGGCGTCGGGCCGCGCGTTGTTGAGCACGCCTGGTGAGGGGGCACGCGGTCGGGCAGCAGACCCTGCAAGGCGGCACGGATCAGCGCGGCCAAGCCTGCCTCCAGCGCCGAAATCTGCGCGACCATGTCCTGGAGGGTGGCACGGGCTCGTCGTTGGCCCGCCGACCTGAGAATGAGAAGGCCCTGCGGGAAGGCCGGGATCAGGTTAAAAAGCACCCGGCTGGCGTTGGCCGAGAACAGCCAGATGAGCAAGGTGTTGAGCGAGGGCGTGTTTGCCGGGTCCGCGGGCCGGCGGCCGGGGCTGGTGAGCAGCATGGGGCCGAGGCGCAACCCCAGCAGCACGACCAGGACGCCGGCGGTGTCGGCGTTCACCAGTGGCCCGGCGACAGATGCCGGCCACCTCCGCGAGCCGAAACGACCAGTTCGTGGGAGGCCGCCTCGGTTACGAGGGCAGGCCAACCATCTCACCGGATGTAAGATGGCGAGGCACATAGAAGGCGCAAGCTGGCGCAGGACTCCACCTTGCAGTGAGGGCATTGGCGACTTGGCGCACCGCGAGCAGAGTTGAGAGATCGGAGCACAGCGCCTGCCGCACGCGGTTCGGGTCAACGGCCCAGTCTTGCCCACGGCAGACAGGCGCTCGATTCACAACCGGGCAGGGACGGCGCACTGAATAGTGCTGTCGCTGGGTGTTACGTCAACGGTAACAGGAACAATGGCACTGTGGTCTTCCGCGCGATATCGGGCGCCACGCTGCCCGCCCAGAAGGCGTCTAGGCCGGCTTTGCGGTGGGTGGCCAGCAGCATCAGGTCGGCCTTCCATCTTTCAGCCGCGCTGACAACCTCGGAGGCGGGATCGCCGCGCGCGACTCCGGCCGAGGCGGCATAACCGGCTGCTTGCAGCTCGTCCAGGTGGATCTGCAAATGCTCGCGGGCCGCCTGCTCTTTGATATCCAACAGCGCCGCGGTCGTCCCCGGCAAGAGACTGCTCACGGCAGCCTGCTCGCCCGCCAGCGTGCCGAAAGTGGGGATGACGGTCAGCATGGCGATTTCGGCCTGGTAGGTCTTTGCCAGGCGCTTGGCGTAAGGAAAGACCTCATCGTGAATGGATTCGTCGTCGAGCGGCAGCATGACCTTGTGAAACGCGAACGGTCCCGGCATGGGCGAGGCGTCGGGCCGCTGGACCAGGATCGGGTTTCCGCCCCGAGCGATGACACGTTGAGCGATGCTCCCGAAGAGGACCGCCCGGACGCCGCTACGTCCGTGGGTGCACAAGATGATCAAGTCCGTCTTGAGCTCATCGGCGTGCGCAGCAATGCTGCTCGCCACGTCTTTCACTTCGGCCGTATGCACGTGCCAATCCACTTTGGCCCTGGCGAAGTGCAGGTGGGCGACGGCTTGAAGATAACGTCCGGCCTCTTCCGCATTGGTCAGGTGGCGATCCGCGTGTACCGCCTCGGGCGCGTTTTGCTCAATCACGTGAAAGAGCGTGATCGCGGCCTGGAACCTTTCCGCCAGCGAAGCCGCGACCGGCAGGACGCTCTCGGCCAGCGCCGAACCATCGAGGGGAACAAGGATGTGTTTGAACATGGCTAGCTCCCGGTGAAGATCTGCACGAGCAAGTAGAGATTGAGGGCCACGATCAACGCCGCCACCAGGCTGGCGACCAGGGTGGTGAGGCGATGATTGGTGAGCTCGCCCATTAGGTTTTGCCGCGCGGTGAACAGGACCAGCGGAATGATGGCGAACGGCAAACCGAAGCTGAGCACCACTTGGCTGATGACAAGCGTGCGTGTCGGGTCAAGGCCCATGGCAATGACCACGATCGGCGGCGCCATGGTGACGGCACGCCGCACCCAGGCCGGGATCTTCCTGTGGATGAAGCCCTGCATGATGACTTGCCCGGCCATCGTGCCGACGGTAGAGGACGAGATGCCAGACGCCAGCAGGGAGAAGGCGAACACGGTGCTGGCGGCCGAGCCCAGCAAAGGCGTCAGGGTGCGGTAAGCTTCCTCGATGGTGCCGACGTTGGTCAAGCCCTGCGCGAAGAAGGTCGAAGCCGCCATGATCAACATGGCGCCATTGACCAAGCCGGCCAGTCCCATGGCGATCGTCACGTCCAGTAATTCGAATCGAAACAGCCGCTTGAGTTCGGCGACGTTCTTAGTGGGGATACGGTTTTGGGTGAGCGCTGAGTGCAAGAAGATGACGTGGGGCATCACCGTCGCCCCGAGGATGCCAGTCGCCAGGAGCACACTTTCCGCCCCGGCAAACCGGGGGACGACCGACGAATAGGCCACTTGCGCCAGATTGGGACGATCCAGGACTGTCTCAATCACGTAACTCACCGCAATCACACCGACTAACGCCGTGATCACCGCCTCCAACGGTCGAAACCCTCGGCGCTCCAAACCGAGGACAAGGAAGGTCGTCGCCGCGGTGAGCAGGGCGGCGGCCAACAATGGGATGTGGAAGAGAAGATTGAAACCGAGTGCGGCGCCCAGGAACTCGGCCAGGTCTGTCGCCATCGCCACGAGTTCCATCAGCGCCCACATGCCGATGACGATGGGCCGCGGAAACTGGTTACGGCAATGCTCGGCCAGGTTTTGGCCCGTGGCGATTCCCAATTTGGCCGACAGTGATTGAACGAGCATGGCCATCAGGTTACTGGCCACGATGACCCACAACAGCATGTAGCCGAACTTGGCGCCGCCCTGAATATTGGTGGCAAAGTTGCCGGGGTCAATGTAGGCCACGCAGGCGATGAAGGCAGGGCCGAGAAAAGGGAGTAAGCGCGCGAAGAACCCCTTCTTGCTCCTGCCGCCTAACACTTCGGCCGCGGCTTGCAGAGTGTCGACATCGCCGCGGCCGCTAACGATTCGTCTGGGGGGTTCTCGTCTCGAGGCCATTTGCACGCCTTGTCGACCTTTCGGATTTGGACAGGATTTCGATGCCTGTCTCGTTAATCTGTTTCCACAGCCCTTGTTGGTGGGGATCAGGGGCGCCGCCTCGGCGCGCTCAGCGCGCTGACGGGAAGACTCAGCCTGGGGCGTACAGGTCGGCGCGCGTCAGTGGGACGCTGCTCTTACCCGCCTGCATTTTGGCCAGCAAGGTCTGGTTGACGCTGATGTTGCCGGCCTCGAAGCCATGCGCGGAAGCCGACATGTACAGGCGCCACGTGCGGTAGGTCACCTCTCCGGCCGCCTTGATGGCCTCCGTCCGGCGCGCCTCCAGCCGGTTGACCCACTGGCGCAGTGTCAGGGCATAGTGCTCGCGCAGGTTCTCCACGTCGCGCACCTCGAAGCCAGCGGCTTCGGCCACCGTATTGGCCTCGCTCAACGGCGTCAACTCCCCATCGGGGAAGATGTAGCGCCACACGAAAGTTCCGGCGCCGAGAACGTAGGGTTCGATCAGCTTCCGCCAACCGGTCTGACCCGCGCTGCGCGGCGGCGGATCGCAGCACAGGGCCGCTTCACCGCTTGCAGGATGCGCGACGGGCGCGTGGCGCGAGATACCGTGGTTGAGGAACAGTCCGCCGGGCTTGAGCAGGCGATAGACCTGAGCGAAGTATTCGGGCAGATGCTTCCGGCCGACGTGCTCGAACATGCCTACGCTGACGATCTTGTCGAAGGCTTGGTCGCCCAGGTCGCGATAGTCCTGCAACTTGACCTTAGCCCGGTCGCCCAGGTTCGTGCGCGCGATCTCGTGGTTGGCGTAGCACATCTGGTTCTGGCTCAGGGTGACGCCCAGCACCTGGACACTGTAGTTTCGGGCAGCGTACATAGCCAGGCCGCCCCAACCGCAGCCGATGTCGAGCAAGCGTTCGCCGGGCTTCAACCGCAGTTTGCGGCAGAGGTGCTCAAGTTTTTGCTCCTGAGCGGTGTCGAGGTCTTCCATCCCGGTTGCGAAGTAGCCGCACGAGTATTGCATATAGCGGTCGAGCCACAGGGTGTAGAAGTCGTTGCCCACGTCGTAGTGGTACTGGATGGCCGCTCGGTCTCGAGTGCGTGAATGAAGCGCGCCGCGCAAGCGGGCCGGGCCGCGTCCGGCCGGCCGAGCAGGGCCCAAGCTCGGCAGACGGATGATATCTCGCGCCAGGGCGGCGGCCTGCACCAGTGAGATGTTCTGGGCCTGGAGGTCGCCCACAAGCGAGACGGCGGAATAGATGTCGCCTTCGATGTCGAAATCGCCATAAATGAACGCTTCGCACAAGGCAAGCTCGATGGGTGGGGCAAACATGCGCCGCAAGGCGCCGGCGTGGTTGAGCACGAGGCTAAAGGCTGGACGTCCGAGCGTTGGAAGCCCCGTTCCATTCCACAGGCGCACGCCAAAAGCGCGCGGCGAGGGAAACAGACGCTCCAGCAACGACGCCGCCTGGCTGAGGGCCGGGTCGAGGGCTGAGTGAACAAGTGTTTGAGACATGGTGCACCTCTTGCAGTGTCACGGTCAATTCTGCCCCCAAAGCTGAGGATACGATATCGCTTTGTTGGAAGCCCGACAAGCGCGAAATGGTTTGTGCCGAGCGTGGTTGGCCGACCCCGCCGGCGCACCCGCACCCCATAGCAGGCCAATGCCTTTGGCCCCCGGTCATCGGGGGCGTAGGGTCAGTTCCTGCAAGCGCAAGAGCGCGTTGGCTTCGGCCCAACGGTGCCGGGCCGGCGGCGCCGGTCGGCTCCACCAAACTTCGTCTTCGAAGCCCGGCGCCCACTTGGAGGAGCGTCAGGTCGCCATCAGTGAGCGCACCGTGACGAACCTGCTGGCGCGCCGTGATGGGTTAGTGGCAGTATCGCTGCACGTCTGCTCAGATCCCCAGAACAGAAGGTTGAATCGTAACTGCCCAGGCATGCCAGCGCCTCGCGCTTGCATGCAGTGACAAGTTGACTATAGTGAAGCGCGATGCCTTCACGAGAAGAAATTCTGGCCGCCTATGAAGCCGGACCTGACGCGCTGGTGGCGTGGGTCGAGCAAGTGACGGATGCTCATCAGCGGCAGGTGGCTGAGTTGGTGAGGCAGCTTGAGCAACTGTTGGCGGCTCAGGCGACGCTGGAACAACAGGTCATGGGATTGACGGCGCGGGTGGCGGAACTGGAAGCGCGTTCGAACAAGGACAGCCATAACACTCATCAGCCGCCGTCGAGCGATGGGCCCGCGAAGCGGCCCCGGCCGCGCAGCTTGCGTCAGCGGAGCGGTAAGAAGAGCGGTGGGCAGGCGGGGCATCCGGGCGTGACGCGTTGTCTGGTGGACGATCCAGATGTGATCATTGCGCATGAACCCACGGTCTGTGTCGCGTGTGGCGCTTCCTTGGCAGAGGCCGCCGAAGTGGGTCGGGAACGGCGTCAAGTGATCGAGATCCCCAAACCGCGCCCGGAACTGACCGAGCCTCAAGCCGTGCAGAAGAGCTGTCGGGTGTGCCAGACGGTGACCACGGGTGAGTTTCCTCCGGACGTCACCCAGCCGGTGCAATACGGTCCGCGGGCGAAAGCCGCCGCGGTCTATTGGCAGACCTATCAACTCCTGCCCTACGAGCGCACGGCCGAAGCGCTGGAAGACCTGTTTGGGGTCTCGCCTTCGGAAGGCACCTTGACCAGTGCGCAGAATACCGCGTACACCCGCTTGGAACCGGTGGAGCAGGCGATCCAGGAAGCCTTGCGGTAGGCCGGGGTAGCGCACGTGGACGAAACGGGCGTGCGGGTCGCGGGCCGCACCGAATGGGTGCACGTGATGAGCACGTCGCGCTTGACCTTTTATGCCCATCACGCCAAGCGCGGCCATGAAGCGTTGGAGGCCATTGGCCTGTTGCTGGACTTCGTCGGCCGCCGCGTGCATGATGCTTGGGCGCCCTATCTGAAGCTGCCGGGGTTGTACGCCTTGTGCAACGCGCATCTGTTGCGTGAG
>JADLEU010000389.1 GCA_020845955.1 Anaerolineales bacterium | reverse complement strand
CTCAGCCACTATTCAAAACCGACCTCGGAGGCCTCGCCGACGTTGAAGGCCCGGAAACGGCCGCCCACCCGCGCGCTGCGGCCGATGAGCGAGCCGGCCAGCAGCGCCCCCTGCACCACCGACTCCTCGTCCACGATCGAGTCGCGGATAATTGAATCCTCCACCCAGCAGTGGGCGGCCACGGTGGTGTAGGGGCCGATGACCGACGCCACAATGTGGGCCGTGGGGTGGATATTCACGGGCGGGATCACCAGGAAGCCGTCGGCGCGCACCTGGTCGCTGTTGTCGTGGCCGTTCTCCAGCAGATAGCGGTTGGTCTCCAAGACGGTCTCGGTCTTGCCGCAGTCCTGCCAGACCTCCACCGGCTGCACCCGCATCTTCAGGCCGCGCTGCAGCATCAGGTTGACGGCATCGGCCAGAAAGTATTCCTCCTGGGTGCGGATGTCGCGCTCGATCTGCTCGCGGATGGCGGCGATTAGCGCCTCACCCTGTTTGAAATAGTAGAAGCCGACCACTGCCAGGTTATTGCGCACGTCGCTGGGCTTCTCGATCAGGCGTGTGACGTAGCCGTTGGAGCCAACCTCGGCCACGCCGAAGCGCCGCGGATCATCCACGGCCTTCACCCAGGCAATGGCATCGGCGGCCTCCTGCCGCAGGCCGGACAGGTCAGTCTTGACGATCGTATCGACAAAGACCATCAGCATTGGGCCGGTCAGGCGCTCGCGCGCCAGATAGATCGCGGTCGACTGGCCGTTGAGCTCTTCCTGCCGGTAGTAGCAGGCCCGCAGGTGCGGATACTCGCGCGCCACATACTCCTCGATCTGCTCGCCCAGGTGGCCGACGATGAAGATGATCTCGTCGACGTCGCCCAACTTGGTGAACATGTCCAGCACGTGCCCCAGCACCGGCTTGCCGGCCACGTTGATCAGCGGCTTCGGCTTGGTGAAGGTGTGCGGGCGCAGGCGCTTACCGAAACCCGCGAGCGGGATAATGATTTTCATAGACCCCTTTCATCGACAGCGCGCAAACCGCCTTGCCGGCCGCTAGAGCGGCGGGCGGCGGGTGTGCCAATCGGTGGCCTGCTCGTAGGCATGACCCACGCGCAGCAGGCGGTCTTCGCCTAAGGCCGGGCCCAATAACTGCACCCCAATCGGCAGGCCTTGGGCGTCGAAACCGCACGGCACCGACAATCCGCAAATGCCTGCCAGGCTGGCCGGCAGGGTGAAAATGTCCTCCAGGTACATGGCCAGCGGGTCGTCCGTCTTCTCGCCGATGCGGAAGGCTGTGGTCGGCGCGACCGGGCAGGCAATCACGTCGACCTGCTGGAAGGCGAGGTCGAAGTCGCGGCGGATGAGGGTGCGAACCTTCTGAGCCTGGCCATAGTAGGCGTCGTAGTACCCGGCCGACAGCGCATAGGTGCCGAGCATGATCCGGCGCTTGACCTCTGGGCCAAAGCCCGTGCCGCGCGTCGCCTCGTAGCGCGCCCACAGCGGCGCCGCGCTGGTTCCCCCGTTATGGCCGGCCTCGGCCGCCGTAATCCCCGGGCCGTAGCGCACCCCGTCAAAGCGCGCTAGGTTGGCCGAGGCCTCCGCCGGCGCGATCAGGTAGTAAACCGGCAGGGCGTATTCGGTGTGCGGCAGCGAAATCTCAACGACCTGGGCGCCCAGCTCGGCCAGCCGAACGACGGCAGCGCGCACGGCGGCCTCCACCTCGGGCTGGATGCCGGCCACGAAGTACTCCTTGGGCACACCCACCCGCAAGCCTGTGACGTCAGCGGCCGCCAGGTCGACCGGCGGCACCGGCGCCGGCAGGGAGGTGGCATCGCGCGGGTCGTGGCCCGCGGTGGCGCTGAACAGCGCGGCCAGGTCCGCCACGCTGCGCGCCAGCGGGCCGATCGAGTCGAGCGACGACCCGTAGGCAATCAGCCCATAACGGCTGACGCGACCATAGCTGGTCTTGAGGCCGGCCAGGCCGCAGTACGCGGCCGGCTGCCGAATGCTGCCGCCGGTATCGCTGCCTAGGGCGCCGAACGTCAGCCGCGCGGCCACGGCCGCGGCGCTGCCGCCCGACGAGCCCCCCGGCACACGGGCCAGGTCCCACGGATTGTGCGTGACGTCGTAGCCCGAGTTCTCGGTCGACGAGCCCATGGCGAACTCGTCGCAGTTGGTTTTCCCCAGGATCACCGCGCCGGCCACCAGCAGCCGCTCGACGGCCGTGGCGCTGTAAGGCGCGACGAACCCCTCCAGTATGCGCGACCCCGCGGTCGTGACGGTGCCACGCAGGCAGAGCACGTCTTTAATCGCCAGCGGAACGCCCAAGAGCGGCGAGGGAGACTGGCCGGCCGTTGTTGTGCCTCGGCGCCAGGCAGCCAACTGCCGGTCGGCAGCCTCAGCGGCGGTCCGCGCCAGGTCGGCCGTAACCGACAGGAACGACCGCAACCGCGGGTCGACAGCCGCCAGGCGGTCCAAACAGGCCTCGGTCAACTCGCGGCTGGAGACTTCGCCCGCGCGCAGAGAAGCCGCCGCCTGGTGGAGAGTCAGGTCTGTCAGATCGGTCACGGGTCCGTGGCGTTGGGGCGCTTGGCAGGGACAGAACACCGCCGGAAAGGCGGTGCGCTGAGCAGGCCGGCGCGGGCAGTTACTCCAATACCGCCGGCACCCGAAACATCTGGGCCTCGGTCTCTGGCGCCAGGGACAACAGGGTGTCGGGCGGCAGGGAGGGCGTAACCGCGTCGGGGCGCAGCACCGTGCGCAAAGGCAGCACCGTGGCCGTCGGCTCGATGGCCGACGTATCCAGGCGGTTGAGGCTGGCCATGTAGTCCAGAATAGCGGAGAGTTGCTCGCGATAACGGGCTTTTTCTTCCGCCGTCAGGCGCAGGCGGGCCAGTGCCGCAATGTGCTCGACTTCCTCCAGAGTGAGCGCCATGACGTCGATTATATCATTGCGGAATAGGGTCACGACGAAACGCGCGCGGCCTGCCCCAGCGTGGCCCGCGGCCATCTGGGCCACAATGCTCGACTTGCCAATGACCGGCAGGCCCCAGGTCATCGTGCTGGGTTTCATGTCGTTCGCGATCAGGCCTGCCAGATAGGCTTCCAGTTCGGCTGGTTTCCTGTCATCCGGCGGGCAGCGTCAGGCCGGCCGGCGCCGGCCGCCCGGCGCGATAGGCGGCCCGGTTCTGTTCAATGTAGAAGGGGAAGTCCTCCGGCCAGCAGCGGCGCGGGTCGTAGGCAAATAGCGCGGTGTAGCCGGCAAAGAGATCTGGGTTCTGGGCCGCCAGGTAGTGCGGGTTGCGGAAGAACATCTCGAAGTAGCCAGCGGCGAACTCGGTGTCGTTCTGAAAGACGTAGGGATGGCCGACGGGCAGTGCATCGCCGGGACCCGCGCTGCCGGTCACCTGGGCCTGGTAGCGGCCCAACTCCAGGCGCTTGCCGTGCAGAAACAACGTGCGGGCCGGGGGCGTAAACGTGGCTCCGTCGCCGGGGCTTAAGCCGGGCAGCAGACCCTCGCTCCAGCCGATCAGCCCCGTGCCCGCGTCGAAATGATCGAGCATGTGGCCAAACTCGTGCAGGAAAGGCGACACGCCCGGCCTGTCGTCGTTGAAGCCCTCGTACAGCCGCGCCAGCACCAGCATCAGGGCACCGCGCTCGGGGTTGAAGCAGCCGCCCGCCT
>JADLEU010000388.1 GCA_020845955.1 Anaerolineales bacterium | reverse complement strand
GTGATGGTGCTCGTAGTTGTACCAGTGAAACAAGCGTTGGCCCCACGCGCGTGCGTCCAGCAACCCGCCAAACCTTTCTGGGAAGGTGGGATGGTACTTGACCGTCTTGAACTGCGCTTCCGAGAACGGGTTGGCCTGAAGCGTCGATTGCACCCTTACCAGACGGCGCAGCCACAACTTTCCAGGTTACTCACCCGTTTCATCCTTTAGCTGGGCAGACATTCGAGCTGGTCACGTGCCACCGCAATTGGGGTGCCGATCGTGTGTACTATCACGATAGCGGTGGGCAGTTGCAATCACTCCCAGCCGCCTGGACCAGTGTAGTCGCTGAGGATCCAGTGGTGTTAGCCGGCGCCGGGCAATCCGCGTTTCGGGTGGCAGATCTGTTGGCTTTGTCCCGGCTGCTGGCCAGCATCAAACCTTCATTCGGTTTGGGCCAAGATAAACAGGCGGAGCCAGGGGGTGTAAAGTGAATTATGCCATCCATGTAAAGGAAATTTTGCCGTGGGATGGTCAAATCGGGCGCATGGTCCTGGGAATCACAGCCGATTGTTCGGCAATTGAGAGGCTTTTTGGCGGGATAGGGATTGACACGAGCGGTTTCCGTGTCATAATTTTACTTATCCTAATCAATTCCTGCCCAGCCCATTGCCCTCATGAAGAATACGACCGCCCAGCCCGACCCAAAACTCGAAGCCTTACGTCAGCACGGCACCCTCAATCCGCGCCCGCAGAGCGTCACCGATCCATTGTTTCAAGACCAGGGCCAGGGCTTCTTCGATGCCCGCGATTTAGTCCAGGTCAAATACGAGATGCTGCGCCGGGTGCGTGTCGATGGCGCCCCCGTCCAGGCAACCGCCATGGCCTTCGGTTTCTCGCGCATGGCGTTGTACCAGATGGGCCAGCGCTTCCGGGCCGAAGGGTTGGCGGGCTTGTTGCCCCAACCGCGTGGCCCACGGCAGGGCCACAAGTTAACCGACGAAGTGGTGGCCTTTCTCTGGCAGCTCCGGGAGGCCGAGCCAGACCTGAGCCCCCTCGCTCTGCAGCAGCGCCTCGTCGACCACTTTGGAATCACAGTTCATCCGCGCAGCATCCAACGGGCGCTGGCTCGGCCAAGAAAAAAACCCTAGCGGCCGAGGCAGCGCAGCCAGGCTTCCCGGCCGATGGACTGCAGGGCCGGTATGAAGACCTGCGGCAGCAGGCATTGGGTTCAGCGGCGCGAGGATTGGGCTGGGCCCTGATGATACGGCAGGGGATGGTCGCCTGGATGCAAGCCTTGCCGGCCCTGTCTCCCGAACTGACGAGCACCGCGCCGACCCGGTCGATGAACAGCGGACCGACGGTCCCCGAAGGCGATTTGATCTTGGCGTTGGTCGCCCTGGTGTTGGGCAACCGATCGGAGGTGGCCCGTGGCTGAAGGCAGTTCCTCGAAAGTGGCCGCCGCGCATTTGAAGCGCGAGGCTTACCTGTATGTCCGGCAATCAACCTTGCGGCAAGTGCTGGAGAACACCGAGAGCACCCAGCGTCAATATGCGCTGCGCCAACGGGCCATCGCTTTAGGTTGGCCCACGGAGCGCGTGCATGTCATTGATTGCGATCTCGGCCAATCGGGCGCGTCCGCCGCCGATCGGGCCGGCTTCCAGCAATTAGTGACGGAAGTCAGCCTGGGGCATGCCGGGATCGTGCTGGGGCTGGAAGTCTCCCGCCTGGCGCGCAACTCAGCCGACTGGCAGCGGCTCTTGGAACTGTGTGCCCTAGCGGATACGTTGATCCTGGATGAGGACGGTCTATACAACTGCAATGATTTTATTGATCGCTTGCTGCTTGGCCTGAAAGGGACCATGAGTGAAGCCGAGCTGCACTTCTTGCGGGCCCGTTTGCGCGGGGGCGTCCTCAACAAAGCACGGCGGGGGGAATTGGCCAGTCCTCTTCCGGTGGGTTTTGTCTACGATGACCAGGCCCGCGTGCGGCTCGATCCGGATCAACAGGTGCAGCAGGCCGTCCGGCTCTTGTTTGTGACGTTTCGGCGCACAGGCACGGCCTGGGCCACGGTCAAATACTTCCGCGCGGAAGGGATACTGTTTCCGCGCCGGCAGCGTTCCGGACCGCGCAAAGGCGAATTGGTTTGGGGCCCATTAGGGCATTCACGCACCCTGCAACTCCTGCACAATCCCCGCTACGCTGGAGCGTTCGTCTATGGCCGTCACCAAACGCGCCCGCGGCCAGACGGGAGCCGCCAGGTCCGCCAGCAGGCCCGCGAGGACTGGTTCGCGCTGGTGCCCAATGCGCATGCGGGTTATATCCCTTGGGACGAGTATGAAGACAACCAGCGGCGACTGCTCGCAGCGGCCCAGGCTTGCGGCCAGGACCGCCGGAAGAGCCCGGCGCGGGAAGGGCCGGCGCTACTCCAAGGGCTGGTAATCTGCGGCGTCTGCGGCCGGCGGATGACCGTCCACTATCGAGCACGGAATGGCGAGCAGTACCCCGAGTATGTGTGCCAGCGCGAGATGGTTGAACACGCCGAGCGTGCCTGCCAGCGCATCCCCGGCCAAAGCATCGATGGGGCCGTCGTTCAGTTGCTGTTTGGGACGCTAACGCCGTTGAGCCTGGAAGTGGCGCTGGCCGTGCAACAGGAGATCGCCGCGCGGCATGAGGATGCTGATCAACTGCGGGCCAGGCAGGTCGAGCGGGCCCAATACGAAGCCGATCTGGCGCGCCAACGCTACTTGCGCGTTGATCCCAACAATCGCCTGGTCGCCGACGAGCTCGAAGCGGATTGGAACGCGACCCTGCGAGCACTCGCGCAGGCGCAGACCGAGCGTGACCACCAGCGCCAACAGGATCAACTGCAGGTCGACGACGAAGTGCGTGCGCAAGTCATGGCCTTGACCACAGATTTTCCGCAGGTCTGGCAGGCGCCCACCACCACCGATCGGGACCGCAAACGCATGCTCCGTCTGCTCATCGAAGATGTGACCCTGCTCAAAAACCCGCGCCAGCTTACGGTGCAGGTGCGCTTCCGTGGCGGCTTGGCCAAACCGCTGACCCTGGCTGCCCCGCAACAATCTTGGCAAACCTGGCAGACAGCGCCGGAGATTGTGGCTGAGATCGACCGACTGCTGAACGACCACACCGATCAGGAAGTCGCGACGATTCTCGCTGAACGCGGATTACACGCTGGAAAGGGGACACCCTTTCGGGCGCGTCTGATCGGCAATATCCGGCGCGAGTACGGATTAGCGAGTCGCTACGACCGCTTGCGAGCGATGGGCTTGTTGACGGCTGACGAGCTTGCCGCCAAGCTGGAGCTGAATCGCGTGACCGTCAATCATTGGCGCCAGGCCGGCTTACTCCGCGGCTACGCTTACTCCGACAAACCCGAATATCTCTACGACCCGCCAACTGCGGATGCGCCGACCAAACAACGCGGACGAAAACTGGCGGACCGGCGTCGCATTCCTGAGGTTGTTTCGGAGCGTTCAAAGGAGGTGCAGTATGCGGCATAGCCCTTGTC
>JADLEU010000387.1 GCA_020845955.1 Anaerolineales bacterium | reverse complement strand
GCGGATATCGATCGGGATGACTGCCCAGTAATGGCTCGCCCAAGCCGGCCTCGACGGTGGCTGCGCGGAGCGTGTATCCAGCAAGAAACGCCACCGTAAGGAAGAAGATGTTGACGGCGGCAAAGATTGACAGACTGACCGCGCGCCCGGAACAACTGGCATTATTCACCGACATTGAATTGCTCCAACACGGGCACAATTGCATTCATATTGGGTAATAGGACCTGGGCCCCATCGGCCAAGCGCGTATTCTCGACCATGTTGCCCTCTACGACCCATGTCTGAACCGCGCTGGCATCGATTTGTGGCCCCAGGCAACCTAACAAGGCTAGGTCTTCGAAGCTCAGGTCGGTCCTGGCGGACGTCACGAGGGTCTGCACCAAGGCTGGCAACTGGGAAATTGTCTGCGGCGAGAGGAGCTTGTTGCGGACGGCGAAGAGCACCTGCTGCTGGCGGCGCATGCGCTGAAAGTCGCTGCTGTCATGACGGATACGCGCGTAGATCAAGGCAGTGGCGCCATCCATATGGACCTCGCCGGCGGGAAAATCAATGGCAATTGTCCCGGTGCCATCGCGGAGCGGGTACTCGTCGTCGTGGATGGGGTTGGGAATGCTGATATCGACCCCCCCAATCGTGTCTATGCCCTGCTCGAAAGCCGCGAAGCTGACTACCACGAAGCGGTCAACGCGTAGACCAAGCGTGTTTGCCAGCACGGCACTCACCTGGCCAGGGCCGCCGCCGGGCGCGCCAAAGAGCTCGCCATAGTGGTAGGCGGTGTTGATGCGGCCTTCGGGTGCCTGAACGAGGTCCGGGAGCTGCACCCATAAATCGCGTGGAATCGACAGCATGCTGGCGCTCTTAGCCGCGAAGTTCACGCCAACGAGGATGATGGTGTCTGCCCGGGCAGCTCGATAGTAGCCGTTGTTCGCACCATCGATCCCAATGAGCAGAATATTCATCCGGCCAGGCCCATCGCAGCTTGTTGGGAAGGGAGCCGCCGCGGGCAACACCGGCGTGGGCACGGGAGTGGGCTGCGCAGGGATTATGTAATAGCGCGTCGCGGTGGGTTCACGCGAAATACTGGGTTCCGCCGTTGGCAGCCGGACGAATGTAGCGGAAGCGGCCATGGTCGGGCTTGGGAAAGGCGTGTCAGTGATGGCTGGCTGCCAGATTGGGGTTGGCAGAATAATCACATTGACGGCGGCTGTGGGGGTAGAGACCATGGCCTGCGCCAGCAGGGCGAAAGTAGAGCGGGCGGCCAGCGCAGCCAATACGCACAGCATCAGAATCCAGATGCCCACTACGATCCACACGATGCGCGGCAGCGCGTGGTTGGAGGGTCTCAGGTTGCGATCGAACTTCATACATGCGACTCGATCCGGGGCTGCCGGATAAAATTATGACTCAGGGGGCCCATCCACTGCGCGCGGCAGGCAGGGCCCGAGGCGCCGCTCTAGCGCACCGCGGAAGTTTAGCATAACCCGGCAATAACTGGGCACTGCGACAACCGCCTTCTGGCGTATGGGGCAGGCCGTGACTGGACCGAAGGCAGCCAAACGCTTGACACTCACTGCCAAATCGTGTAACTTAAGAGTAATTAAGTCTAATGATTGAGATGATCACCAATATGCCAATCCGACCGGTGGTAGCGCATATGGACGACTTCTTGGCCCACATCGACGTGGCTCGCAAGACCGAGACAACGTACCGGTATGCGCTTCAGACCTTCGCCGAGTTTCTGCGCGCCGATAAGGCTTCTACCACCGGTCCGGCCGGTCCCGGGCTGTCCAGGCCGGCCGAGGTCCCGGTCAACCGGCTGCATGAGGATACCCTGGCCCAGTTCCGGCACTGGCTGCGCCACGAACGAAAGTTCAGCCGTCCAACCGAAGGCACCTATCTCGCTGCCGCCATTCGCTATGTGGAATGGCTCGACGCTAACCGCCATCTGCCGCTCGACATTACGTCAAGCCGAATGACTCTAGTCTTGCGAAATGCGCGCGGCAGACGCCGAAGCGGCTACAAGACACAGCCGATCAAAGAGGCAGTCCCGCTGATCATTGCTTACTACGATGAGGCCCTTCTTCCGGATCCTGCTCAAGCTCGGGGGCGGCGCAAACGGCTCGCCATACTCCGGAACCGCGCCATGGTACATACTCTGTTTGCGACTGGACTGCGGGCCCAGGAGCTGGCATCGCTAAAGCGGAGCGACTGTGCCGACGGTACGAGCGACAAGATGCTCATTACGGGAAAAGGCGAGAAGGAACGCCTGGTCGGCCTCAATTCCGAATCCAAAGCCGCTATTCGCGCGTATCTGCGCGCGCGTGATCAGGACCGGGTCCAGCGACCCCGGAAGCGCCCCGACCTGGCTTCGGGCGATGAGCCGATGTTCGTGCGACACGACAGAGATCAAACCACGCCGATCAGCACTAAGACAGTTTGGCAGGTGATCAATCAGGCGGCGCGCGCGTTAGGGTTGGCCAGCAAGGTGTCGCCGCACGACTTCAGGCGCTATATCGCCACGACGATGCTGTCTGAGGGCATGCCGCTCGAATCGGTCCAGGCGTTCCTGGGACACGAGTCCATCGTCACCACGCGAACCGTCTACGCGCATACCTGGAGTGAGGTCCTTGATGATCAGGTCCAGACATATCGCCCCTCGCCAGCTCAGGCGCTGCGGCGCGCTAGGGAAACCCGCGATTGAACCCTTATCCAATGCCTGACCAAACTCGGCTGCCGCCCATGCCGGCCTTTATTGCGCGGTCTGTTCCAGCCAGAATGGCCGCCAGACCCCGGTTGACAAAGTCGCCTCAAATTGGATAATTTCAACTCATGAAACCGCTGGTGCTCCACACCTGGATGCATCCCATCCACATTGCGTACGTGCCCCGCAGCACAACGCCTAGCCTGTCGCTGGTAACCGAGGCGCTGTTCCAATGGCTGCGCGCAGCCGGATGCACACTGACGTCGCTCCCCACTCGCGACACCGAGCTGATCATAACGACAGCGCGCTTTGGCGAACGCGTCAATCGGGACGAGGCCCTGTTATTCCACGCCAAACGGCAATATCGTCTTGGCCGGCGCCCCCAGATCTTGACGATCGTTGATATCCCTGAGGCTGACTACCAATCCTGGTTGGCGCATTTTTCTGAGCTGGTGGCGCTGCCGGAGGCCTTGGCGGCTCGCCATCAGTATCCAGGGCTGGGGCCGCAAGCTGCCGAGGTGATTACGCAACAGACGCGGCGGGGCGGGCCAGAGCTCGCGATGGCCCGCTATCTGCAGGCTCAGCTGATCAGCATCCGGGTCATGGCGCTGCGCACTTTGAACGACCGCCCCTACCGTGCCGTCCACTATGACCTGGCTGGCGCACGCCCGATCAGCGACGCCACCGACCTCGAGGAGTTTGCGGCGGAGACAGGGGCGCGTTATCTAGCGGCCGTTTGTGCCCAAGAGGTCAACCGCCACCAAATCCACCCGGCGCCCTTGCCGGCTGCGATCTGGCAGGCACTGGCGGGGCCAGGTGCCATGGTTGAGGCTGGCCGGGTGTTTGCGCGCCACGGTTTCTTCACGTCGCCCGTTTACGTGGAGAAGCTCCTGGGGTACCGCGGCGTCAGCGAGGCCATCAGCGCTCACTACAGTGAAGGCTGCTATGCACTCTATGAGCCGGACATCCCCGGGTTGCTCACCACGGCGACGGGCAGCTCGCGCCTGGTCGACAAACGCGCCATCACGCGCGGTGACCTGGCGATTGTCACCGGGTTGACGGCGGCCGGCGACGGGGTAGTGGTCCGGGCCGTGGAGGGCCTGGAAACGGTGCTGCCGTCGGTCGAGGCTGTCGAAATGCTGAGCCTTTGCCGGGCGGTCCCAGGCCATTGGCGGGAAAATGCGCGCGGCGAGCAGGTGGAGGTCCCCAACGTCCGCACCATCCTGCATGGTCACCTGGGTGTCGAAAGCTATAACCCCGAACACGTCGAAGCCGTCTCGCTCGACTCACTCTATTACACGCAACTCGTATCGTGCGGTACAGGTCCATTAGCCGCGGGCACGGCAGCGGCCTTTGCGCGCTCGCGCGCGCTGCAGGACCTGGCTGACCCGCGCCAGGTCGTTTTCCTCGAGCAGCCTGGGCATGGCGTCATGATCGTCGAAAAGTGGCCCTCCCCGGGTAATACCGCGCGGCCCTTCGCGTTGATCGAGCACGCTCTGGCGGCCGGCTACCTGAGCATGACGTTAAGCGTCGCCCAAGGACCAATCCGCTGGGAGCCCAGCGCGGGCAACGCTGAGCCCTGGCGGATGATGCGCGTACTCGAAAATGGGCGGCAGACCCAAAGCGCCTGACCAGCCGTTGGCAGCCTAACTATAGGTGAACACCACTTTGATCGCCCGCGCTTGGGCCTTGCTTTGGGCGGTCGCCACGGCGGCCCGGTACTGGTCAAAACGGAATCGGTGGGTAATCAGCCCCTCGACCGTGAGGGTGCCAGTTCGCAGCCAATCAATCACCCAGGCGTACGTATGCCGCCGCTGGCCCTGCCATTCGTCAGTTCCATGTGCCAGTGCGCCAATCAAATCAACTTCCTGATACCAGATCGGGCTGTGATCGAGCCGTTGTGGCGCAAATTCAATCCCGACTATCACTACCGCGCCGCCGGCGCGCGTCCAGCGCAGGCTGTCCTCAAGTGTGCTGGCTGCGCCGACACAGTCGTAGACGAGGTCGAAACCGCCCAGCAGCATGCCTTTGTTAAGTAAGGCCTTCGAGTAGCTCGAACCGGTCAGCTTGGCAACCGTCTCATAGTCCACGCGCGTGATGATGTCGCTTGCCCCCAGACGGCGAGCGGCCTCCGCCTGGTGCGGGTAGCGCGCGACTGTCGTTACGCGGCAACCGGGGGCGACGGCCCTAACCGCCTGCAGAGTCAGCAGCCCAATGATGCCGCTGCCCAGCACCAACACATGATCGGTGGGCTTGGGCGGCCGGCGCAACACAGCATGCACACCGACCGAGAGCGGTTCGACCATCGTGGCCTGGTCGATAGAGAGCTCAGGCGGCACAGGATAAACCTCGGTTTCGTGAGCGATGTATCCATCGCCCCACCCTCCCCCAATGGCGCGCGGTCCATCGAAGGTCGAGGCGCACTCGCACAGACCGTAATGCCCACGCGCGCATTGGGCACAGACGGGATCTCGCTCTTGACTGAGGCAGTGTGAACCGATGAAGCAAGTATCCATCACGACGTGGTCCCCCGGCTGAACCCGACTGACGCTCGGACCGATCTCTTCCACGACACTCACCACTTCATGTCCCAGGTAGATCCGTTGGTTCCCCGGCAACGCGGCGGGCGCAACGGCCGCATCGACGTGCACATTGAGCAGCGACAAGTCCGAGGCGCAGATGCCGCACTGCAGATTGCGAACGCGTACCCAGCGCGGGCCAGGTAATTCCGCCGCCGGCAGGCTGACCACTCGCGCCGGACTCACCTTCGACCAGACAATATCGGGCCAGAGACGCCCCAGCGCCTGGACCAAGAGCATTCGAGGCAAGTCCTTCTCAACGTAAATCGCGCGCATGCCACGCGACGGCGAGGCGGCGAACAAAGATTGAGTGCGCATAGGCTAATGCTGGCTCAAGGGTGATGTCTTTCAGAGAGGTTTGGCAGTTGGACGATGGCTATGCGCACTCGGTGCCACTCGCCTGGAGGACCGTTGTAGGGCTAATGGGCATCAGGATGAGGAAGCGGCTGCCTGGCAGTTGGGCCTCGTCATGTCCGGAGCTTTCGGCCCGCAGCGTTCCGCCGTGCGCCTCGATAATGCCGCGCGCGATGGCGAGCCCCAACCCCGGCCCGCCGCCCTTGAACTTGCTTTTCCCGCTGGAGTGTAGCGCGACCTCGCCTGCCTGATAGAACTTGTCGAAGATCAGCTCAAGAAAGCGAGGGTCGATGCCGATGCCGGTGTCTGCTACGGTCACTTCCAGCGCGCCCCCCGACAGTGCCTCGGGAACGCACCGGCCGCTGATGGTAATTTGCCCGCCGTCCGGCGTAAACTTGATGCCGTTGCTGACGAGGTGATGGAGCGCCTTGAGCAACGCATCGGGATCAGCATCGACCGGCGGGAGATCATCAAGATCTATCAATTCGAGACGCAAGTTACGCTCGCGCAGCGCCCACTGAATCTGCCAGGCCAGCTTCTGAACCAGGTGAACGATACGAACGGGCTGCGCGCGTAGGTGGAGCGCTTGGCTGTCAATCTGGGCCATATCGAGCATCGCCTCGATGATGCCATTCAGTCGGTCGACCCCCGTGGCCATGCCTTCCACCAATTGCAGGCTGCCTGTCTCCCCCCGCTTGGCGAGCTCCTCTAGAAGGATCTGCGAATAGCCGTACAAGATCGCCAACGGCGTGCGCAATTCATGAGACATCACATTGATAAAGTCCGACTTGGCGCGGTCAAGCTGGCTGAGCCGCTGGTTGGCCTCGTCCAGCGCCGCGTAAGCGGCTTGCAAGTCGCGATTCAGACGCACGAGGTCGTCGACCAGGCGGGCATTTCGCAGCGCCACGGAAGTCTGATCTGCCAAGGTGCTTAGCAACTCCAACTCCTCATCGAAGTAGCGGTGTCGCGAGAGCTTTGGCCCAAGCGCGAGGAGCCCGATCCAATCCTGACTGGCGTAGATTGGAACAAATACATCCATATTGAGTTTTTCCAGCCAGATCCGCTCGACCGGCGAAAGCCGCTCGTAGCGGGGTTCAACGTCGATGTCGTACTGGGTCAGCGGCGCATATTCGGTCCGCCAGTATTCGGCTAAAGGGCTACCATTTAGCAGCGTGCCAGCCGCGGGGCAATCGGGGCCCAGGCTGCCCACGCGACGAAGGCGGAGATATGCCGCCGCCTCCGGCTCAATGATGTTATCAACCACAAACAGGGCGGCCTGCTGAAGACCGAGGCCATTCGCAATCAGCTCAAGCGAAGTGGCGGCCAACTGCTCCAAATCGACAATGTTGCTGATGCTGAGGCTGTATTCGCCGATCAACTGCTTCGGGTCGTACTGGCGACCCGACAGACGCCGCCGCAGGCTCTGCTCCAGCCAGCGTAGGAGGGGGTTTACGCCCAGCACCAGCGCCAGGGCCACGGCAATGCCCCAAGCCCACACGGGAACCAAGGGCAGCCAGCGGGTGGCTCCGCCGGCCAGAAGCACGCCGCCCAGGTAGGCGCCAACGGCAAGCATCAGAATGCAGGCCGAAGCGCCTGAGCCGTAAACAGCTCGGCGGGCATCCGGCAGTCGGCGGCTCAGCAGGCACAGCGCAGCCAGGCCGAAGGCGGCCGCCCAGAGCACACTGCCGGCGACGGTCAAGCCTGACCACACCAGGGCAGCAGCCGCCACCGAGAGAGCCAGAGCAAGAGACCAATAAACCTGGCGGTTACGATGCAGCGGCTGCGGCGTGCGATGGTACGCCCGCAAGGTGAGTAGCAGCGACCAGGCAGTGGCCATTCCCCATAGAACCGCAAGCATCCCTGCTATGAAACCGCTGCGCGGCACGAGCCAATCCGCGCCGCGTATCAGTGCGGGATCAGTGCCGAGCAGAGGACTGTCAAGGCCCACAAGCACGACCAGACTGAGCAGGCTGATCCAAAACAACAGGTTATCGGGACGCCGCGGGCGCAGAAACTTCTGCGTCAGCTGCGTGAAGACAATCGCCATGGCCACCGTGGCGTAGGTGGCAAGGCGTTCGCGTAAACCGGCCGGCAAAGCAGCCAAGCGCCCGGCCGCAGCCGCGGCCAGGGCCAGGTTGGCCACCAGGCTGATCCCGGCTGCCGCGGCCAGGGAAGTCGCCAGGGACCGGTTGGTTCTTTGGCAGCGGTAGGCCAAGACGCCAATCAGGCCGAAGGCTAGACTGGTGGCGGCGAATCCGATTGTGGCAGCGGTCGAGGTCGGCACGAGAGCGCTCGTTTGGGCCGTATTACGCCAATCCTGTTGACAGAACCCGGCGGTCCATGCTACGCCAAAACGGCCGGAGCGCAAACTGGGCGGCCCGTACGCGGCACAATTGCGCGGGAGGCGCCGCCCTTTGCGGCACGTGCGCCAGCGCGCTGCACCACAGCCTCAGGCCGCCCAGCACGGCCGTAAGCCGTGGCAGCGCGAGCGGTGTGGGCAAATGCCCCAGGCGAACCCTCGGGACGGTCTCGCGCGCCGCCAGCGGCCTGCTAACCCCCCGCGATCTGCGGCAGAATTAGAGCGGCCTCCGCATCGGTGGCCAACCGCGGCAGTCCGCCCTCAACCACAATCGGCACCCAGCTAAAGGCCTCCACGCCTGCGGGAGTGAGCGTGGCGGTGAAGATAGCGGATTGACTTGCCAGTCCCGAGAAGCCATCGAAGACGAAGTTTCCCAGGCTGTAGACGATCAAACCGCCGTTATAGGCCTCCGGGCGCTGCAGCACATGCGGATGTGCGCCGAGAACCAGCTCCGCCCCCGCGTCAATAGCCGCGTGAGCCAGCGCGCGCTGGCTGGCCGTGACCTCAGGCCGGCCCTCGAGACCGAAGTGGAAGAGGATGATGACGACATCTGCCTGCAGTGAAGCTTCGGCCACGTCAGCCGCGACGCGGTCAACCTCGGCCCAAGCAAGACCCGGCGTCTCTGGCCCCGCGGCCCAGCTCGCGGTATCAAAGCCGCTGCGCCCTTCGATGGGAACGTCGACATAAGCCAAGAACGCCATGCGCACCCCATTGCGCGCCACCAAGACCGGCGCGTGAGCCGCGGCTACATTGGGCCCAGCGCCGACGGCCTCTATCCCGCTTTCGCGCAGCCGCGGCAACATCTCTTCGACCGCTTCGACTCCGTAGTCATAGACATGGTTATTCGCCAGGCTGACCACGTCCACACCAGCTCCAGCCAAGGCCTCCATCGCCACCGGGGGTGCCCGAAACACATACGCTTTAGGCGCTGGCACGCCGAGCTCCGAAATGACGCATTCGAGATTGGCCGCCAGCAGATCGGCCGTTTGCAGAACCGGCAGCACCCCCGCAAAAGCCACGCCTGGACCAGCTTGCAGAATGCGCTCACCCACGCTGCGGGCCAGCATCACGTCGCCGACGGCCATAAAGCGTACGATCGGCTGGGGCGTAAGTGTTGCCGACGGCGGGATGGGAGTGAGCGACGCGCCCGGCGTCACGGTCGCCGAAGCCGTAACCGTGGGCGTTGGGGGCGCCGGGGTCGACGTGTGAGTTTCGACCGACACGATACGGGTGGTGGACGGCCTCGGCGTCCCCGCCCGCGGCGCCTGCGCGCAGCCTGCCCCAAGTAACGCGGCCAGCAGCGCCAGGAGGATCCGGCGTCCGGCCGGCCGCCGGCCGGACTGGCGCACCAAATACTGGTTCACCGTGTTGGCCGGCGAACCCGCATTGGGTGGTGGGTCAGCCTAAAGCCTCCGCCAGCAGAAGACCAACGAGACCCACCACAATGCCCAGGTGCAGCAGCAAGTTGGACGACGACAACCACCCCAGATCGAGGAATTGCAGCACAAAGTTGATGAACACGAGGAGGACAGCCAACATGGTCGGCAGCCCCTTATAGCGGGCAATGAAGTCCGACAACCTGTCTAGCCACATGGCGCCTCTCCTGGCTCAACGCCGCGGCGGCGGCGCGGCGCGCGTCGCCGCGGCCCGGCGGGCCCTGGGAACAAATGGCCTGAAACGCGGCGCCAAGCGCTCGGGTATCCGGCCCTCCAGTTCGACACCGTCCTCACAATGCTCGACGTGATCGACCACCGCCTGCTCGTGGAATAGCGAAATCAACTGGCCGTTCTTGTATGGCACCTTGATCTTCAGCGGCACCAGGTTGCTGTACAGCTCGGCCGACACGCGCTCAAGCAGCGCCTCTACCCCCTGACCCGTCAGGGCGGAAATGGGCACGCCCATCTCAAAGCGCTCGCCCAGGTTGAGCCGTGCTTCGGCCTCCAGGTCGGTAGTCAGCGCGTCGACCTTGTTAAGCACGAGCAGCACCGGAACATCATGCACATTCAGGTCGTCCAGCGTAACGGCGACCGCCTGGGCTTGCTGGCGCGCATTGGGATGGGTCACGTCCAGCACATGCAGCAGGAGATCCGCTTCACCGATCTCCTCCAGTGTGGCCCGGAAGGCCGCGACCAAGGTCGTGGGCAGTTTCTGGATGAAACCGACGGTGTCGGTGAACAGCGCCGTCTTGCCGTTAGGCAGCCGGACGCGGCGCGTTGTGGGGTCAAGCGTAGCAAACAACTGGTCGGCGGTTACCACCTCCTGGCTGCCGGTCAGCGTGTTGAGCAAGGTGCTCTTACCGGCGTTCGTGTAGCCTACAATCGCCACAATCGGCACGGCATTGCGCTGGCGCTGCAGCCGGTAGCGCTTGCGGTGCGCCCGGACCTTCTCAAGTTCCTTCTTGAGGTGAACGATCCGTTCTGTGATTTCACGGCGGTCGGCCTCCAGCTGCGTTTCGCCTGGCCCGCGTAAGCCCACACCGCCTGTGCCACCGCGCCCAGCCGCGCCACCGGCCTGCCGGGCCAGGTGAGTCCACTGCCGCGTCAGCCGCGGCAGGCGGTATTCGTATTGAGCCAATTCCACCTGCAGAGCGCCTTCCCGGGTGCGCGCGTGCTGCGCAAAGATGTCCAGGATCAGCGCGGTCCGATCTAAGACCTTTACGTTTTCGCCCAATTTCTGTTCGAGCTCGCGTTGATGCCGCGGCGACAGCTCATCGTCAAAGACGACCACGTCGGCCAGAGTCTCTTCGGCCAAAGCGCGCAGTTCATCGGCCTTTCCAGAGCCGATATAGGTGTTCGGGTCCGGCTTGCTGATCTTCTGGTGGATCTCGCCAATCACTTGCAGGCCAGCCGTGTCGGCCAGTTGCGCCAGCTCACTCAACGAGGCCTCGAGGCCCAGCAGCGATTTCCGGCCGTACACCTCAATCCCCACCAGCAAGGCGCGCTCAGACGGCAGCTCAGTGGGCAGCGCTGCTTTGGGCATAAGCTAGAGCAATCCTATCACATCCATGGCGCGCGGGTGTTCCACGCTGAAATCAAACCGGATGGTTCGTTTGGTGCCCTTGTCGAGAGTCAGCTTCCATTCTAGAAGACCAAGTTCGCTCTGCTCGGCTGGCTTGGGATCGGCTGATTCAATCCGCACTTTGATCTGTTCGTCACGAGGCACCGGGATCTGATCGCGGACGACCACCAGCTGGGCGGCATCGCGCAGATTCTCCAGCGTAATGCCAAAGCCATAGCGGATACGGCGCCGATCGCCCAAGATGAAGGCCTTGTCCACATCTCGCGCCAGCAGTTCGCGCTCCACTCGCAGCCGCTCGTCGGCCCCCAGGGCAAGCTCGAACGTCTGCCCGGGGGCCACAAACTCCAGCCGAGTGGCGCCCAGGTATTCGTCGCCCTCAAACAGCTGGGCACCTCCAGGCAGCAGCGAGTAGGCGCTGTCGTTCTTCACTTCGGCCCGCCGGTAGCAAACCGATTCGAGCTTGGGTGCGGTGACGTAGGTCAGGTCGGGTTTGAGGCGAACGGTGGCTACCGTGACTTTGCGCGGCTCATGATTACCAGGCACCTGGGCCGAACCGGCCAGGCGATATGTCAAGGAAGCGCCGGCTTCCGAGACGGTCGCGACCTCGGCCTCAAACGCCTCCAAAGCCTCGGGCCGGGCTGCACTGGCTGCCCAGTTGGGCGCCTCGTCCGCGGCCATCCTGGCCGCGGGGACCGGCGCGACTGGCGGTCGGCTGCTCTTCGCGCGCGCCGGCGGCTGCACCACAGGCGGCCGAGGCCGGATATACCAGGGCTCCAGCTCCGGAAGGGCCAGGGACAAGGAGGGTCGTGCGGTCGAGAGCGTCAAGGTCACGCCCGGCCAATCCTCGCCCGTGTCCTGCATGACCTGGGCCAAGTAGCTGATTTCCAGGTCCACATCGGTCAAGCGCAAATCATACAGCGGCTGCCAGCCGGCTCCGGTCACTACGTATGTCAGCTCCAACTCAAAGTCGCCTGGCGCACTGACCTCCAGCTCGATAACGGCCAGGTAGCGCTTGCGCGGCCGAGCGGAAGTTAGGTCCTTCAGCTCGCGACGCATCTGGTCCAGGGTCTTGGCCAGCTCGCGCCGCTGGCGCCCCAGTTCCAATTGCTCGGCTTGCAGTGCGCGGCTGCGGCTGCTGACATACTCGAAAATCTCAGCCTGTTCTTGGGGCAAGCGATTGCGCAGCGCCAATCCACGTGCCCACATCTCGCTTTGCGCCGCCAGGCCATCGAGGTAGCGTTGTTCCTTCTCCACCACGCTTGACTGCGCCAGCAGGCCGGCATCCGTGTCTTCGGCGGACTGGATGCGCTGCTCCAGGTCGCGCGCTGCCTGTGCGGGGGTCTCGGAAAAGTGCTCCAGGTGCGTCGTAACCCCCAGCAGCTTGGCCCGCGCGGTGCCCCGCCCGCTGGCCCGCACGGATTCCGGCTGAAGCGCCAGGGGCAAGTTGTCAATCGTCAGGTGCCGCAGCCCCGCCTCCAGCATCGTGCGCCCCAAGCGCGTAATCCGCGCGCGGTCCGAGAAGACGGTGACGGCGGTCGGCTGTGTGGCAACGGGAACGAAAGGGATGGCCATGGGCCGATTATACTCACCCTCGCGCTGCCGCCCAGGATTGCCAACGCGCCATGGCCTCACGCACGCGCTCAGTCGCCGTGCCGAGGGACACCCGGATGTACCCATGCCCCATGCGGCCGAAAATGCGGCCGGGCGTTACGCTGATGCCCGCGCCCTCCAGCAAGGCCCCGGCGTAGGCGTCGTCGTCAGCCCCGCCGGGCAGCCGGGCCCAAACGTAGATCGCCGCGGACGGAACATCGGTCTCAAGGCCGGCCGCGCGCACCCCAGCCACGACCAGGTCGCGCCGCTCACGGTAGACCCGGTTTCGTTCTGCGATCCAGGTGTTATCGCCGGTCAGCGCCACGCTGGCCGCATCTAGCACCGGCAGGAATTGCCCAGACTCGATATTGCTCAGGAGCTGCTGAAGCACGCGCACGATCTCAGGATTTCCGACCATGGTCCCGACACGCCAACCGGCCATATTACAGGTCTTGGACAGGGAATGGAATTCGACGGCCACATCCTTGGCGCCGGGTATTTGCAGCACACTTGGCGGTCGATAGCCGTCGTACGTGATTTCGGTGTAAGGCGCGTCGTGGGCCAGCACAAAACCATGCTCACGTGCCAGGGCCACGGCCTCGGCGAAGACTTCCAGCGAAGCCACCGCACCGGTTGGGTTGTTTGGGTAGTTGAGCCAAAGCAGGCGGGCCCTCTGCAGGACCTCGGCCGGTATGGCGCGGAAGTCCGGCAGGAAGTGGTTTTCGGCGATGAGGGGCAAGCGCACGATCTCCGCTCCGGCAAAGTGAGCGCCGCCCAGGTAGGCCGCATAACCGGGGTCCGGGATCAAGACAACGTCGCCCGGGTTGAGATAGGCCAGCGCCAACGCAAAGATGCCTTCCTTCGAACCGATCAGACCTGTCACTTCGCTGGCCGGGTCGAGCTCCACACCGAACCGCCGCCCATAGAACTCGGCCCACGCTGCCCGATACGCGGGCGGCCCGCCAGTCGGCATATAGCCGTGCCGGGTTGGATCCGCCGCCGAGCTCTGCAGTTGCTCGATGATAAAGGGCGCGGGGGGTAGGTCGGGCGACCCCATATCCATGCGGATGATGTCGACACCGGCCGCTTTCAGCCGGGCGATCGTTTGGTTGAGACCGTGGAAGAAATAGGTGGGCAGGCGCGCCATGCGCTCTGCTGGTGGCGGTGATGTGATCGTCATGCGAGAAAGTATACCCTCTCTCGCCGATTACCCAAACTTACGCCAGACGCGGTCCGGCTTGGCGCACCGATTCGCTCGCCCGCTCGGCGTACTTGGCAAAGTCGTCGATGAAGCGCATGGCCAATTGAGACCCCATGTTCGGCGAGCGAAGCATGTCTGGCAAGTGTCAATTATCTACTGTTTCCAGGAACGCCTCCAGCGTGCGCCCCACGCGCTCAAGGCTGTCGGCGCTCACTTTGTCAGGCGTATCCTCGGTGGTATGCCAATGTGGATAGTCAAAATCAATAATGTCGATTGCTGGAATGCCGCGATCACGGAAGGGGATGTGATCGTCCAGCATGGTGTAGCGAGGAAATGGCAGGAAGTTCGCGCCATAGCCCAGTTGCGCTGCCACTGCCCACACCCTGGCCGAAAGCTCACGGTCGGAGTTGTTGTCGAAATAGATCTGCTGATCCGCATCGCCGACCATGTCCACCACGACCATTGCCTCTGGTTCAAATGCCAGGTTTGCGGCCATATAGGTTGAGCCGGCAATCCAGTCCCATCCATCCAGCCGCCCGTTGTCCTCGGCGTCGAAAAAGGCAAGCCAGATCTCATTCGGAACCCGGTCCAGGTCCAGGCTGCGCGCCAACTCGAGCAAAACGGCGACTCCGGAGGCGCCGTCGTTGGCGCCTGGCACCGGTTCCATGGGCCGGTCGGCGTCCTCATCGGCACGCCGCCGCGTGTCGTAGTGGGCACCGAGGAGAATGATCGGCCCCCGCCCCACATTGGCCCGCGCTACAACATTGCGTGCCGGCGTTCCCTGGTATTCGAAGGGCTGGAACTCAGCCTCCCAACCAACAGCCGCCAGTTCTGCCGCGATGTAGTGGCCGCCAGCGAAACCGCCCTCCGTGCCGGTCACGCGGGGCCCCAAGGCTACCTGAGAAACGACATGGTCGTACGCCCGCGCGCCGTCAAAAGAGCTTAGCTCGGGCGTTGAAAACGCGCCTAGCCAAGCGACGACCAGCACGCCAGCAGCTCCAGCGGCCAGGATGCCCGCTGACCCCATCAACCACAATGATCGCCTGCGAATAGCCTGATGATCACTCATAGAACCCTCGGCTGGGACCTGTCGGGCACCTAGGTGTGGCTATGCGCAATTTCTTTTCCTTCTGTCTTGGGTGTTTCACCTGGCGCATTGAGTCGCCTCCGTTGCATGGGCGGCGCTACGGACGCCATGCTGCCCATAGCAAAGTCATCCGGGCCGCGCGTGTCATCCCGTGCCGACTGATTATAGACTACCGATTGGCAGCCGGGTTGAAGCCTTCCGCGCTACAGCTGCTGGCCCTCCAAAGGTACCGAACTACGGCTGGCACAATTCTTGCACATCCCTTACCGCGTGCGCCGCGGGTCTTTCGCCAGTTGACCGCTCTTCTGGCCGAGGCTATACTGCCTACATCGGCTAACCGACCTCTAACTGGCTATGGGCGATCTGGCCGCTACTCATGATTCGACCGCCGCTCGCGATCAAGTCGCTAGACGCGATTAGGTCGCTAGACGCGATTAGGTCGCCTGTTCACCACCTGACGGCCCCAAGGACGCGATGTTTGCTGCCCACATCCAGGACAACCGACCGCAGGCTACCGCTCACCTGGCCAAAACCATGAGCTATCTGCAGCTTCCGGCGACCGAGCTAGAAGCTGCGCTGATGGCCGAGCTAGACCGTAACCCGGCGCTAGAGCTGGTTGACGAGCTGCGCTGCCCAGGCTGCGGGAAGCGGCTGCGCCGGCTGCCCTGCCCGACTTGCGCCGCGCCCACAGGTGATGGCGCGCCAGTGGTGTTCTTGTCGCCTCGCCAGCCCGGTGGCCTGCACGAGATAGAAGGCGGCGAGGATGACCTGCCCGAAACGAGCGTGCCAGAGCGCCTGGACGAGCACATCCTCCGGCAAATCGGGCCGGCCCTTGCCCGCGAGGAGCGGCCAGTTGCGGCCCACATTCTGGCCCAACTCGACGAGAATGGATTCCTGACCGAGGCGCCAGCGGAGATCGCCCGCTACAAGCACGTCGCGCTTAGCCTCGTGCAGCGCGTGCTCGACCTGGTGCAGCACGCCGACCCACCCGGCGTTGGTGCCGCCGGGCCCCAGGCATCTCTCCTTATCCAACTCGATTGCCTGAGCGAGACCTCCAGTGCGCCCCCGGCTATGATGCACTTAGCCCGCTTGTTGATCCAGGAGCATTTTGCCGCATTGGGTAAGATGGAATACGAGCGGGTAGCCCGCCGGCTGCGAGCTGAACATGGCCTTCACTTGATGCCTGGTACGATTGAGACCGCCGTTCAGTTCATTCACCGCAATCTGACCCCCTACCCGGCCCGCGCCCACTGGGGTGACGGGAAGCTGCCTGCTGCTGACACTGCCGCCCTCCGCAATCCAGATGTCAACATCACGACGTTGGCTTCCGACGGGGGCAGCGCATTGTCGGTCGAGGTCTTCGCCCCC
Organism: Anaerolineales bacterium; assembly: GCA_020845955.1. GTDB lineage: Bacteria > Chloroflexota > Anaerolineae > Anaerolineales > UBA6663 > JADLEU01. The sequence goes on along the minus strand of JADLEU010000387.1, from coordinate 20,521 downwards.
CTGTCCGGCTGGCTGCGCGTCAACCCCGAACTGAAGGCGGCAGCGGCCAATTGCAGCGGCGAAGATCGCGAACGCTGGGGGCAGGCGATCGCCAACGCCGCCCTGGTCACTAAGTGCCTTCAGCAGCGCAACCACACGATGCGCCGGCTGATGCAAATTATCGCCGAGGGACAGCGCGACTTCATTTTGGGCGGCGACGGCGACCTGCGTCCAAGCACGCGCGTTCAGATCGCGCAGGCACTGGGTCTGCACGAGTCGACAATCTCCCGCGCAGTAGCGGGAAAATCGGTGGCCCTTCCGGATGGGCGGATTGTGCCATTGGCCAAGTTCTTTGACCGCAGCCTAGCGGTGCGCGACCGAGTACGCCAACTGGTGGAGGCCGAAACCGATCCGCTCGCCGACGACGAGATTGCGGCGGCGCTCGCCAAGGAAGGGCTGCAAGTTGCCCGGCGTACCGTGGCCAAATACCGCAAAATGCTGGGCATTCTTCCGGCGAGCGTCCGCGGCCGGCAGGCCCGCACCCATCTTGCCACCCGCCCGCATAACGCGCGTCTAACCGCGGTCGCCCTGGCCACCCCACCGGCGTGATGTCAAGCCGTACCAATCCCACACCGCTACTGCGGGCCATCTTCTCCCCCCGTGAGCCTAACGACACCCGGCTGCATGCCGTTCTCGAGCAAATGCCCGTGGCCGCGCTCTTGGCAGCCCAGAAGAGCGGCACCGTGCTGGCCGTCAACGCCAGGGCAGCGGCGCTGACTGGCTGGTCGCGCGAAGAATTGTTGCGGCTGCTCTTGGCTGAAATCGTGGCCGCGCCCGCTGCTGCCATGGCACTGGAAGCCATTCACACGCTGGTGCCAGGCAGCGTTCGCCCGCTTGTCAACGTCCCGGTGCGGACGCGGGCCGGCCGCACAACCGTGGTTGATTTGCGCCTGGCCGCCTTCGCCGAACCGGGTCAGAACGAGGTGCTGGTTCTCGTCCAGGCAATCCCGGCAGAAGAACGCCTGGCCCAGGAGCGCCAGGCTGCTCAACAGGCACAGGCGCTGGACAGCTTTGAGCAGCTCATCAAGCTGCTCGATGAGCCGGGTGAGGCGACTTTGAGCCTGGCCATCGACTTGTGCCGAGACATGCTGGCAGCCGACGCGGTAGGTCTTTATCAGGTCGCATCTGATCAGCCTGGCATGCGTCTGTACACGCCTGCTGCCGCGCCGCGCATCTTCCCGCCCCTGTTAGGCCCCAGCGAGGCCCAATATCTCCAGGCCCCACTCCGTTGGTCAGCCGGCCAGCGGCCCACGGGCTATCTGCAGCAAGCGGCTCGCAATGCAGGTTGGGGATGGCTGCTGACGCACCCACTGGGCAGCGCCCAGGGTTTGGTTGGCGTCTTTTGCGCGGCCTATCGGCCCGGCGCCGCGCTACCGCCGGAGTCAGAACGGTTGCTGGCCATTACGGCAGTCTACATCCACGAGCTTACTACGCAGATTGGGTTCAAGGCCGCTCTGGACCGTGCGCACGCCTTGGCAGTGCGCCTGAGCGGGCAGTTGGCCGCCGTCAGCGCGCAGGTCGAAGAGGGTGTGATCGTCATCAACCGGGACGGCACAGTGGACGAGATCAACGGCGCAGCCACGCGCATGCTGGGTTACCGCTCAACCGAAATCGCCGGTTTGCCCTTCGGAGACGTCCTCATCGGGGACACCGCGCTGGGCGGCCTGGTACAGCACTGCTTGGATGGGACGCTCGATACCGGCACGCGCGCCTGCCGCTTGCTGAGACGCAGCGGCGATGACTACCCTGCCAAGATTGATCTCAGGTCACTTCCCCAGGGCGGCTGCCTGATCACTATTCGCGATGAGTCTGCCGCCCAGAGCCAGGAAATCCAACGGGAGCACCTGGACCAGTTGGCCTATGTGGGTCAGGCCACGCACTCGTTCGCGCACGAGCTCCGGCATCCGCTCAACGCCATTTCCATGGGCGTCCAGTTTCTGGCCTCGCGGCTGGCGCAGTCTGACGACGAGGTGAGCCGGTCACTTGCCACCATCCAGTCTGAATGCGCGCGCCTGTCGAGCATGATGAACGACATGCTGACGTGGGCCAAGCCCTTGCATCCGCGTCTCGAGCCAATCGACCTGGCCGGCGTCGTGCGCCGCCCGTTGGGCCGTTTTCGCGGTAAGATCGACCGCCGCAACGTGCGCCTCAACCTAACCATTGACGAAGTGCCGCCAGTCTTGGCCGATGCGCGGCTGATCGAGCAGGTCTTCGACAACCTCGTCGATAACGCGCTCCAGGCCATGCCGGCCGGTGGACATCTGATGGTCACGCTGGGGAGCAGCCAGCGGGCGACGGGAACGGTCGTGGAAGTCCGCGTCGGCGACTCGGGGCCCGGCATCTCGGAAGAGCATCGCCGGCGCATATTTGATCCCTACTTCACGACCAAGCCCGACGGCACCGGTCTGGGGCTCGCGATTGCCAAGCGGTTGATCACCCTGCACCACGGGGCCATCGGCGTCGAGAGCTTTCCGGGCACGGGCACGATCTTCACCGTAACGCTGCCAGCGCACCTTGGCAGCCCTGACGAGGCCCACCTAACATGAGCGCTGCAATCCTTCTCGTAGAAGATGATGCCAATGCCCGGTCCTTCCTGGCACCGCTGCTCCGTGACGCCGGCTACGAAGTGCGCGAGGCCGAGACCTTGGCCGCCGCCAATCGGGCCCTTGATCGTAGCGAAGCTGATATCGTGGTGCTGGATGTTGAACTGCCCGACGGATACGGCCCCAGTCTGCTGGACCGCATCAACCGAGAAACCCTCAGGCTTCCCGTCATCGTCGTCACCGGCTTCGGCGACATCGAGATGGCCGTCGAAGCCATGAAGGCTGGCGCGTGCGACTTCATACAGAAGCCGGTCGATATGGCGCGCCTGCGACAGGCGGTAGACAAGGCCGCCGAAACCGTGGCCATGATGCGGGAGCTGACCCATCTACGCGCCGTGCGCAATCCGCTGGGCGATTGGGTGACGGGCGACACGCCCACGATGAAGCGCCTGGCTCGCGATCTGGCCCGTGTGGCGCCATCAAATCTGACGGTGTTGATCACGGGTGAGAGCGGCACCGGCAAAGAGGTCGTCGCTGGCGCCCTCCATAAGCTGTCACCGCGCGCCGGCAAGCCGTGGCTGCCCATCAATTGCGCTAATTTCACCGAAACATTGTTGGACTCGGAGCTGTTCGGATACGAGGCCGGAGCCTTTACTGGCGCGACCAAACGTAAGGAAGGCCTGTTCGTCACGGCGAACGGCGGCACGCTCTTCCTGGACGAGATCTCCACCATGCGGCCCGATCTGCAGGCCAAGCTGCTGCGCGTGTTGGAAGACCGCTCTATCCGCCGGCTGGGCGGCACGTCGGAGACGCGCGTTGATGTGCGCGTTATCGCGGCCTCAAACCGCAACCTGCTCGAGATGATCAGCGCTGGCACTTTCCGCGACGACCTCTACCATCGCCTGAACGTCGTCGAACTGCGCCTGCCTCCTCTACGCGAACGCAAAGACGACATCGCCGCGCTGGTCGGCTACTTCATCCAGAGGTACAACCGCGAGATGGGGGCCAGTGTTCAAGGTGTGGGGCCATTGGTGCTCGAAGCCCTGCGCGCCTACGATTGGCCGGGCAATATCCGGCAGCTGCGCAACTCCGTCGAGCGCGCAATGCTGTTTTGTGACGGTGACATGTTGGAAATTGGCCACTTCCCGCCTGACATCGTTAGCGTTTACGACCTCCCCACCCGGCCTGGCCGATAGCGCCCGCCTTGGCCCCGGGGCAGCCGCGCTTTCCCCCCTGACGACTCGAACCCTCTCGCCGGCGCGGCCTATTCCAATATCGCCGGGCCTGCGCCTGCGTTCACGCCGGCGGACCTATTTCCCCTCGTGCGCACTGGCCAGGCGCTTCGCGGCGCCTCGGGCACGTTTCTTGCACCCTCACACCGCGTACAAGTCAAGTCCGTTTATCCCCTTTGCCGGAGGTGCCCGCGATGGCTGGCCTTTTCACACCCGACACGATCCGCTTGATTATGGGGCTGTCCCTGTTCCCGATGGGACTCTTTTCCATCGCGGCTGGACTGCTCATACTGATTCTGGGTCCCTACCGGCAGGAAGCCAAGATACTGGCCGAGCAGTCGGCCCGTATCAGCCAGAAGGGTCTGACCGGTGATATCACGCTTGTGACCCAATCGGCCACAGCGCTCGTCGACGCGGTCAACAACCTGATCCGCACCTCCTCGGGAAACGCCATCGTCTTGGTGATCGTCGGGGCGCTGTGTGAAGCAGCCGCCTATTGGCTGCTGATCATCAGTCGCTAGCCGCCATGTCTACGACCCTCACGGCCCGCCTGATCGTCGAGCTGCCCGAGTCCCTCTGGTCCGAAAGTTCCCGGCGGCTGCGCCGGATGCCGCTGCTACAGGAGTTGGCGCACAACCAGGAAGTCTGGCGCGCCTTTGTGCGCCACAGCCAGGCGGAGGCCAAAGGGCCGTTCCCAGGCGGCGCGCGCGCCAAGACGCCCGGCCGTTTCGACAGCTCGGGAGCTGCCGCCGCCTGGCGCCCCGGCCCGCTGGCCCTAGCGGCCTACGCCGTGCGGCACCCGGAATGCCAGGGGGATGCCGAAACCTGGCTGCTTGGACCCGGTCGTGATCGGCTGGGGGTGGCCTATGCCTGCCTGACGGCCAGCGAGGCGCCGTTGCACCCGGTGGACGACGGAGTGCCAGCCGCGCTGGCGCTGCGCCTGCGTATGGCGGCGACCGCTGATTGGCGAGCCCTGGCGGCTGAGGCGGTGAAAGAGCCTGATCGGTGGCGGCTGCCGCTGCAACTGCTGTGGGGACTGTGGACGGGTGAACATGAGGGCCTTTTCGCCGCACTGATGGAGCTCAGCCCGGTGGGGGCCGCGCTCGCCGGCGAGTGCCTGGTGCCAAACCTGGCGCCGGACGAAATCGTCGAATTCGTCGCCCGCTTGGGATCGGCGGCCCCCAACGGCCATTGGCTTGCCTTCTCGCGCGCGCTGTCAGCAATGGGTGAAGGCAGGGCCGCGCAGGCTGTGCTGACGCCCCGCGCGGCCGCCGCCGCGGCCGATGCCAAGAACCCACCGCCGGCCTGGAACCCCTTAGAGCTGAACTTGAGCTTCGAACTCGAGCGTTCGCTCCTCGTGGCTGCCACCGAGGACTTCACCCTGGCTGGCCCGGTTCTAACCACTGCTTGGACCCAGCTTCGACAATTGCGGGCCACCGTGGCCGGGCACCTGGGTAGGCTGGCCCTGGAGGCCGGCGATCTAGTCGTGGCCATGGCCGCCTTCCAGGATGCCTTCGCCGAGCAGCCCGAGGCGCTCGCTTTCCGCCTGGGCCTGGCCCGCGTGCTGGTCAGGCTCAACCGCGCGGCGGAGGCGTTGGCTTTGCTGGAGGGTTATGACGAGCCGGCGGCCCTGGCAGCAACCGCCGATGCCCACGCGGCCTTGGGCCAATCTGGGCAGGCGCGCGAGACACTGTTGCAGATCGACACGAGGGCAGCGGAGGACTCGGCGCTGTTTGTTGAGACGGCTCAGCGCTTGCAGGCGCTCGGAGAGACAGAGGCCGCTGCCGCCCACTTCGAGCGCGCCGCCCGGCTGGCCCCGACCGACGCTAAGACCCAACTGGCGGCCGCTAAGGCGCTACTGTCCCGCGGCGACGCAGGCGCGGCCGGCGAGTTCGCGACCGAGGCAACTGCACTGGCTCCGAATTCTGCCGATGCGCGCGAGGCCTTGGGGCACTCCCTGTTGGCAACCGGCCACCCCACGGCCGCGGTTGGGCACTTCCAGGCCGCTCTAGCGAACGCTCCTCAACGGCTCCCAGCCGCGCTCGGACTGGCCAGGGCCGCTCTGGCCGCGAGCCAGCTCGAGCTGGCTCACTCGACCGCCGAAGACGTGCTCGGCCAATTGACTAGCCTTGTGACCAGATCACCGGACCAGACGGGGATGCTCGGCAGCGCGCACACGCTGCTAGGTCAGGCCTTGTCACAGCTCGGTCGGGAAGCCGAGGCATTTCAGCAGTTCCGGCGCGCCTCGACGGTGGCGCCGTCCGCGCCGGAGCCCTGGCGGGCCATGGCTCAACACCACGTCAGGCACGCCCAGGCCGACGAGGCCCTGGCCACACTCGAGGCCGGGCGACAGGCCTTGGCTGTGATAGCATCGCCAGAGGCCGCGCCACTGCTCATCGACCTGGCTGAGCGCTACGCGGCGGCCGAACGCCATACGGAAGCGATTCTCGCGCTGCGCGAGGCCTGCGTGGCCGATCCGGGCTCGGCCCAGGCGCATCGTCAGTTGGGTATGTTGCTCCGCCGGCAAGGATCTCTCACCGAAGCCACCGAGCTTCTGCGCCGCGCCGCCGAGCTTCGGCCGGGCGACAGCCTGGCCCTGCACGAATTGGCCTTGACGCTGGAACGGCTGGGCCGGACGGACGAAGCCTGGGCGGCGTATCAACAAGCCACACTGACTAGACCGGCAGAACCCGAGCCCTACCTGGACTTGGGCCGGATAACTCTGGCCCAGGTGCGCCGCGGCGTCAAGAACGCCTCGCCGCTGCAGGCGATTTCCGCGCTGAGAGCAGCCCTGGAACGCGCCCCCGACCTGGCCGAAGCATATGGCCAGTTGGCGCAGGCACAGCACCTGGCCGGCGATCCACAGAGCGCCTTGGAGAGCTACCAGCGGGCACTGCACCGTGCGCCCCTGCGCACCGATTGGTCACTGGGGCTGGGCCAGGTTTGCCTGGAACTGCAGCAGCCCGAGATGGCTATCACGGCGTTGGACGAGGCCCTGGGTTATGCGCCCGACAACCCGGCCGTGCATGTGGCCCTGGCCGAGGCCTATTCGGGCAGTCACTTGTGGCCCGAAGCGCGCCGTGCTGCGGAAGTCGCTCTGCGCCTCGATCCAGAAAACCCGCACGTATTGCAGTTGCTGGCTGAGGCCGCTGGCCAGGTCAGTGATCATCCCGCAGCACTAGCTGCTTGGCGGCAGGCGGTAGATCTAGATCCGTCCGACGGTTCGATGCAAGTCCGCCTTGCTCGCTGCCTGCTGGATCTGGGCCAGGAGGACGAAGCCAGGGTGGTTTTCGCGCAAGCCCTCGCCATCGCGCCCGGCGATGCCGAGGTCCATCTCGCCGCTGGCCAGGCCTCCCTCAAGCTGGGGGAAATCGATCAGGCTTATGCGGTGCTTTCACAGGCCGTGGCGCTGTCTCCCCGTAGCGCTTCCATCCAGGCCGCGTTTGGCCAGGCGGCAGTCCAGGCCGAAAGATACGAGACAGCCCACGCGGCCTTTCTGCGGGCCGCCGAAATCGAGACCGGGCGTGGCCGCGCTCATTACTTGCACCAGGCCGGTGAAGCGCTGTGGGCCATGAACAGGTGCGCGGCGGCGGTAGCGCTTTGGGAACGTGCCTTAGCGCTCAGCAGCCAAGATCAGGGGCTCCGCGCTCGGCTGGGCCTGGCGCAGCTGCACCTAGGCCGCTTTGCCGATGCCCTAGCGCACCTCGAACAGGCCCTTCGCTACAATCCGCGCGATGGGGCTTTGGCCCGCGAGACGGCGCGCGCGGCCCGGTCTCTGGGCCAGTTGGACCGGTCCGCCGCGCTGCTGCAGGGCGCCATCGACCTGAACCCCGGCGATGCTGAGGCGCGCCACCTGCTGGGGCAGCTGCGCGAGGAGCAGGGACAACTTGAGGCAGCCCTGGGGCTCTACCGGCAAGCCTTCCGAGTCAATCCGGGGGAGGGGCGTCACCTGGCCGCGGCCGCCGCTGCTCTGGCACGGTCCGGCGACCTGGCCGAGGCGCTGAAGCTGATGGAGAAGGCCCGAGAGGTAAGCCCGGACAGCGCCGAGGTGCAGCAACTCGCTGGCGAGCTGTTCCTACAGGCGAGGCAGCCGGTCGAGGCCGTGCGGGCGTGGCGGCAAGTGACAGCCGCACGTCCCAACGATAGTGAAGCACACCTGGCTCTAGTCCAGGCCCTGGTCAGTGCCGTCGAGAGCAGCGAGCGGGCGGCGGCGGCCGGATTGAAAGAAGATGTTCCTGAGTTGTTGGAGGACGCGCCCGCGCAGGTGACTGCCGCGGTTCAGCGCGCGGCGGCCCTGGGGGCAGACCCGGTCGTCGTCCGCTACTGGCTGGGACGCGCCACGGCCATCGCGGGCGATCCGCGCGAGGCCCAGCGCTTACTTGAGTCCGTTGCCGCCGCTCACCTCGACGAGCCGGCGCCAGCGGCCAAGGGCCGCCCATCCGCCGGACCGCCAACCTTGCCCGTGGCCGAGTTGTATCGATCATTGGGCACGGCGCTGCGTAAGGCTGGCCAGCCCGACCGCGCCCGCGAAGCTCTCCGGGCCGCCCTTCAGGCTGACGGCGACCATGCCACCGTCTATCTCGAACTGGGCTTGACTAGCATGGCACAGAGCGACCTGGCAAGCGCCGCGGCCGATTTCCGCCGCGCCCTGGCGTTGGCCCCCAATGATGCGCTGGCGCATTATCACCTGGGCACGGCGCTGCTGGCGCTTGGCGAGCCGCGCGAGGCGGCCCAGGTGTTCCAGCGCGCCCTGGCGCTGTATCCACATGCCGCGGCCTGGCACCATCGTCTCGCCAAGGTGCATCTGGCGCTGTACGAGGCCGGCAGCCTCACCTCGGCCGCGACGGCCCTCGGTCATCTTCAGCGCGCTGCTGAGCTAGAACCAGATAACGCGACGTATGCCGCCGATCTGGCACGCGCCCTGGCGCGCGACGGCGATCTGGCCGCGGCCCTTACCCACTATGAGCGCGCGACCAACGCCAACCCGGCTGACGCAAGCCTGTGGACCGAGCGCGGCCAGACTCACCTGTCGCTCCAGGACTTGCCCACCGCGGAACGCTGTTTCGCGCAGGCCCTGCAGGTCTCGCCTGGCAGCCCCGCAGCCCTGCTGGGTGCCGCGCGCGTCAGTCTGGGACAGGGAAAGTTGTCCGAGGCGGCGCAGAAGGCAGACGCCGCCATGCGGGCCGACCCAGAGGATGCGGAGGCCATGCTTTGCCTGGCGAATGTGGCGGCCGCTCGGGGTGATACGGCTGTCGCCGAGCGGCACTACGCGGCGGCGGCGGCTAAATCGGGGCGACCCGCGCCAGCTCTACTGGCCCTCGGACGGCTCTATGCCCAACAGCAGCTCTGGGACAACGCCCTGGCCGCGCTGGTGCGGGCCGCCACCGCGGATCCCACGTCCGACGAGATCTATGCGGCCCTTGGTGAAGTCTACACCGCCTCAGGGAACCATGCCCAGGCCACCCATGCCTTTCGGGAGGCCACCCGTATCGCTCCCCGGCGCGCCGCCCACCTGTTGCGTCTTGGCCGGGCGTGCCGGGCACAAGGCCAACTCGACCAGGCCTTGTCGCAACTCCTGCAGGCAAAAGATTTGGCGCCGTCCGACGATGAGATCCTGCGCGAGATTGGCCTGGTGTTCGATCAGCGCAGGCAATTCGACCGGGCGCTGGACATGTACAAGCTGGCGATTGAAGTAGCCCCCAATTCGGCCCAAAACTACACCCGCGCTGGTGTGGCGCTGAAAAACCTCAAGGCAATCCCAGAGGCGGTCGTTGCTCTCGAGCGCGCGGTGGCGCTAGATTCCAAGAGCCTTGAGGCGACCAAGCAGTTGGCCGTAGTGAGTGCCATGCACCTGGTCCAGACCAGCACCAAAGCAATCGTGCTTGCCCCATAGAGTTAAGAGTCGCCCACACCGCGCTGGGCGTAACGGTTGAACGAAACGGCCAGGGCCGGCGAATTCGCCGGCCCTGGCCACTCTTACCCTTGGAACATCGGCAACTCCTCCGCGCCGCCGCGGCCTGCCCGGTCAGATCCGGGTGAATAGGCTTAAGGAGGCGTTACCCTACCCCGCTCGCCCCCCCGCTGGTTGGGAGATGGCACGTCTCTTGCACAATCCCTGGGACGAGAGAATGCCATGAACCGAACAGACCTGCTCCAACTTCTGGACGCCGCCTTGGCCGCCGGGCAACCGGCATTCGCCCGCCAGACCGCGCAGCGCTACCTGGCTGACTGGCCCGGTGACCTGGCTGTGCATTTTGCGCTTGGACGCGCCTATGCCGCCGAGGGCCGGCCAAGCCACTCGATTGAGGCTCTGCTGACCGTGGTCACTGCCGACCCCGAAGCCGCTGCAGTCTGGCGGGCTCTGGCCGACCAGCATTTGACGCTGGGCAACTGGGGACCAGCCATACAAGCTAGCGGCCTGGCCCACGTGTGTGATGGCCAGGGTGTGCGCGGCCCATTGCCTGATTGGGCAGCGAGCGGGCGCGCTTCGTACCTGGCCGGCCGTATTGGCGATTGGGCAACGGCCGCGCGCGAGGCGGCGGCAGCCCGACGCGCAGCGCCAGGCGCAGCGCTGCTGGCTCTCCTGGAGTTGGCCGTCCACTGGCATGCCGGCCAACTTGACCTAGCCCGCCCGCTGGCTCAGACCGGTAGCGCCCGGTGGCCCCAGGCCGTGGCCTTTCGGTTGTGCCTGGCGGAATGCCTGATAGCGACCAACGATCACCCAGGCGCCATTGCCCTGCTCCACGACGCGGCGGCCCAGGATCTTGGCGAGCAGGTCGTCACACGGCATTGGGGCAATCAACACGCCTACCGTGCTCTGTGGAACAACACGGCCACCGCTGCCCTACCCGGCCCCATGCCCGCTGAACTTATTGCGCTGCTCGGACTCAACCGTCTCGAGGGCCAAGGTGCCTCGACTTCCGGCAGGGACCCAGGCGCCCATGCCGCGGGGGTTGAGGAGATCGCCCAAATCCAGAGCCGGCTCGACGAACTTGCTGGGCGGCTGCCCAGCGGGCTGGCGGTCAAGTATCGGTTGCGCCATCTCAAGCAGACGGAGAGACGCAGCGGTGACACGCAGCCACGAGGGCTCCACTACATCTGGCTGTCTAGCCGCACGCGTCTGACCCAGGTCTTCGGGCCGGCGGGGTTTGGCCAGATCGATGTGGCACTGCACCATGCTGCCAGCCAGGTGCGGCGGCAAAGCGGGCTGCGCACGGCCATCCTCTACGTTGACGACCCGAGCGCGCTTTCACCATTTGGCCTGCGCCCGGTTAACCCGGCCAACGCCTGGGATGTCAAGACCTTGATCGGCAAGCTCGTCGCGCGCCTTAAGCAAGACCGGGATGCCATTGGCGCCCTGCTGATCGTCGGCGGCGGCGACATCATCCCGTTTCACCATCTGCCCAATCCCACTGACGATGCCGACCCTGATATACCCTCTGACAACCCGTATGCCACCAGCGACGAGAATTACTTCGTCCCCGAGTGGCCTATTGGGCGGCTGCCAACCGGAGCTGGCAGTCAGGCTGCCCCACTGTTACGCCAGATCCACGCCCTGAGCGGTGCGCCGCCTAGATCGGCCGCGCCGGCCGGCCTGGACTGGCTAGCGCGCTTGCGGCTCTGGTTCCGCGAGCAGTGGCTGCGCCGGCTGCGACGTCCCAGCTTCGGATATTCAGCTAACGTATGGCGCAGCGCATCGGCCGCCGTTTATAATCAAATCGGCGATCCCCGCGAACTGCTGACCTCGCCTCCGCTCGATGCCAACGGGCTGCCGCTGGAAGGCCTGGTGCCCAGCCGGTTTTCCTACTTCAATTTACACGGGATCGAGGACGGGCCAGAGTGGTATGGCCAGCGCAGCTTCGAGGACCCGGGGTCGATGCCTGAGTATCCCGTTGCCTTGCGCCCCGCCGACGTCGCCAATTCGGGGCGCGCACCGCTCTTTGTATTCTCCGAAGCATGCTACGGTGCCAACATCGTCGGCAAGCAGACCGACGAGGCGCTGTGCCTCAAGTTTCTTGATTCAGGCTCGCGCGTTGTGGTCGGATCCACGAAGATTGCCTATGGCTCTGTGACCACGCCGCTGGTTGGAGCCGACCTCTTGGGCCGCTGCTTCTGGCAGAACCTGACAAATGGGGTGCCGGCGGCGGAGGCGTTACGGCGGGCCAAGCTGCAGATGGCCCAGGAGATGCAGCAGCGCCAGGGTTTCCTGGACGGCGAAGATCAGAAGACTCTGATCTCGTTCGTGCTTTATGGTGACCCTCTGGCGGTATCCCCTGAGCCTGGCGCCCAACCCAAGAGCGCGCCGGCAGCCTTGAGCCTGGCCGGGAAGCCCCCGGCGCCCTGCACGGTTTGCGACAAGACCAGCCAGCCGGGCCCGCCAGGCGGTAGCGTCGACGTGACACCCGAAATGGTGTCTCAAATCAAGGCGGCCGTGGCGCGCTACCTGCCAGGGATGGAAGACGCCCGGGTACAGGTGGCGCGTTCGCAGAGCGTCTGCCAGGGCACAGATCACGCCTGCCCCACGGCCCAACTTAGCCGCCGCGCTAAGCAGCCAGCCAGGGTACGGCCGCTGGCAGCCACCGTCGTCACCCTCTCAAAGACCATCCGCACTAGCGCGCGCCGCCACCCACACTACGCTCGGTTGACGCTGGATGACCAGGGCGTGGTCGTCAAGGTGGCGGTCTCGCGCTAGGCCAAGGATAGTGACGCTATGACCACGCTTGGTTTCCATTACTTTCCCGACGAAGCCCACTACCGCCGCGTCGACCTGGAGACATGGCTGCCTGAACTTCTGGCCATGGACGCCCGCTGGTTGACCGTGATCGGCTCTATGACCCGGGCCGTGCCGGAGGCTTTTCTCAAAGGACTCCTCGATGCAGGCATAGAGCCTATCGTTCACCTGCCCGCTGTGCCGACGCGGCGCGATTCGCAGCGTGTCACCGCGGCGACGGTGTCAATGCTCTTTCGGACCTATGCCCGGTGGGGTGTGAAGCACGTCGTCGCGTTCTCCGAGCCGAACACGCGCGCTGCCTGGGCCCCGGCCGAATGGGGCCAGGCGGGCCTGGTCGAACGATTCCTCGATCTACTCGTACCGCTGCTGGAGGCGCAGAGCGAGGCGGGCTTGCAGCCAGTCTTCCCGAGCCTGCGCGCTGGGGGCGATTACTGGGACACGGCGTTTCTGGAGGCCGCGCTGGCAGGCCTGGCCCGGCGCGGCCAGGACCGTTTGGCGAGGCAGCTCACGTTTGCCGTCAACTTGTGGACCTACAACCGGCCGCTGGATTGGGGCGAGGGCGGTCTGCGCCGCTGGCCGGCGTCCCGGCCCTACCTGACACCCCCGGGCTCACAGGATCAACGCGGATTCCGCCTGTTTGACTGGTACAACGAAATCATCCAGGCGCGCCTGGGCACACCTCAGCCGCTCTTGTGCCTGGCCGGCGGGCCAACCCATGGCGATCAGACGGACATGACCTACCCGGTTATGAACGAGGAACGGCATGCTTCTTGCATCCAGGCTGTGGCAGTGGCCGCCGAAGCCGGCGCCTTGCCCGCCAACCTGCTGAATGTGAACTTCTGGGTCTTAGCGGCCGCCGAAGGCAGTCCCTTTGAAAGCGAGGCCTGGTACCGGCCAGAAGGCTCGGCGATCGGCGCGGTTGAGACGCTGAAGCGGCTGGCCGGGCCCGGACAGCGGCCAGAGCGCCGCCGAGCGCATGAAGGCAAGAGCCTGCCGCTGGAGGGGGCCGAGACCGCGCCGGGGAAGCGCTTACGCCACTACCTGCTTCTCCCCACATTTGAATGGGGTGTGTCGGAATGGCATTGGAACGCGGCGCTTGAGTTTGTCAAGTCCCACCGGCCAGCCTGCGGCTTCTCGGTTGACGAGGCGATGCAGGCCCAGCGTGTCACGATTGTTGGCAACGAGCAGGGGATCAGTCAGGCCATTGAGTTCGATCTGCGGCAGGCTGGGTGCGAAGTCGAGCGGGTGCAGCTAGCGCCCGTGGCTGTCGAAGCAGTTCCGCCAGGCGCCTGACCCACTTGGGCGGGTCGCCCGCCGGGCGTAAACCGATCATAGGAGATGAACATGGAAACCCCAAAATCGACCGTGATCAAGATTATGGGCCTGGGCGGCGGCGGGTCGAATGCCGTCGACCGTATGATTGAGCTTGGCCTCGACGGGGTTGAGTTCATCGCAGCCAATACAGATATCCAGGCCCTGCGCAAGAGCCAGGCTTCGACCAAAATCGAACTGGGCCGCAACCTGACGCGTGGCCTTGGGGCAGGCGGCAAGCCAGAGGTTGGCGAAGCCGCGGCGATCGAAAGCCGGAATGAAATTTCGGACGCCCTAAAAGGCACCGACCTGGTTTTCCTTACGGCGGGCATGGGCGGCGGCACTGGCAGCGGCGCCATTTCGGTAGCAGCCGAGGTCGCCCGCTCTTTAGGCGCGTTGACGGTGGCGGTGGTGACCCTGCCTTTTGCGTTTGAGGCCTCGCGCCGCCAGCAGAATGCCACCGCTGGTCTGCTCAAACTCCGCGCCGCCGCGGACACGTTGGTGACGGTGCCGAACGACAAACTCCTTGGCCTGCTCCCAAAAACCACGACCTTTGAGCTGGCGCTGCGGGTGGCCGACGAGGTCCTGCGGCAGGGCGTGCAGGGCTTGACCGAACTCATCATGCGGCCAGGCCTGATCAATATGGACTTTGCCAACATTCGAGCGGTCATGGAAGTCGCCGGTCCGTCCATGATGGCCATCGGTCAGGGCAGCGGCGAACACAAGGCCGTCAGGGCCGTGCGCCAGGCACTGCAGATGCCGCTGCTCGACCTCAAATCGGTGAACGGCGCCGCGGGGGCACTGGTGCATTTTACTGGCGGCGACGACCTTTCGTTGTATGAGGTCAACCAGGCAGCCAGTGAGATCAGCACGGCCGCCCCCAACGCCGAGGTCATCTTTGGGGCGACCGTCGATCCCGTTTACACCGGTCGGGCGCAGGTTATCCTAGTGGTCACCGGCGTGGAGACCCAGGCCGTCGAAGCGGGCCGGTGTGATGCGCCTCTCCGGCGGCCGGTGGGGGTGCGCCGGCAGGCGGCCGAGTCGCCTCTGGACGTGACCGATCTTCCGGCCCAGGCGGCTGCGACCACTGGAGGACAGTTGGCCGAAGCGCTGTTTAGCCAGGTCGTGGCCAGCCCAGCAGCGGAAACGCGCGATCCGTCACCGGCATCTGCTGCCGCTCAAAACAGCCTCGATCTGCCTGCTTTCCTGCGGCGCCGGCGCGGCAGCCTGGGCGAGCCAGGTGGAGGCCCATAACATGTCCCTTACCACTGCTCAGATCGACGGCATCAACCGCCAGGTCTACCGCCAGTTCCCGGAGGTGCGGGACGCGCGCCCCGCGGTTCAGAATCAGCCCGGCGCCAAGGCGGCTTTAGACGGCTCGAGCCGCTACGTCCTGACCTATAAGGGCCGGGGCCGCGGGCCGGGCGGACAGACGATCAACCGCATCGTTCGGGTCGTGGCCGATGATCGCGGCAAGGTATTAAAGGTCAGCACATCGCGCTGAATCGAGGCAAGTAGCTATGCTGCGCACATTCCGTTCGCCCTTTGCTCCCTCTGAATTCCTCAGTATCATGTGGTGGCGATCGGTCGTCGCCGCTGCACGACGCCTCAACCGCCTCGCCGCCTGGCTTCTCCCGGTCCTGGCGCCGCTAAGGCCATATTGGTGGGTGCCTGTGCCCTTCTCTTTATTAGGATTTGTCGTTGGCCTGGGCGCTGCATTGATACTGAGCTGAGGACCGACGGCCGAGGGGGACAAATGTTCTGTATTCGCCTGGTTGTCCGACAACAAATCGGGCCGCGGCTCCTGGAGCGCGCGGCCCGATTTGTGTTTACTTCCCAGTCGATTCCGGTTATAGTTACGGTCAGGCGTTTCAACCTAGTACTGGATTCCCCCTGACCACAGTCATGCCACTGCGCCGCGAGAGCGTGCTCGTGCTTGGCCTTGTGACTGCCACCTGTGCTCTGGCCAGCGTGGTCTTTGGCGTTGCCACCGGCAGTTTCCTCGAGCCCGATCTGCCCAAACCTACGTCCACGGCTGCGCCTCCCACGGCAACCAGTGTGGCCCCAACGCCGACGCCTACCGCGCTGGTGGCGCTCGCGCCTGCCGCTCAGCCCGGCGAACAGCGTTCCTTGCTCCTGATCGGGGTCGATGACCTGGGCCAGTCCGATCCACGGATGGAAGGTTGCTGGGTCATCACCTACCTGGTCGGTATGCCCCAATACTACGTAATCGGGTTCCTGCCCACTGCTCAATTCAGCTTGTCGAGCCTATCAAGCTCGCGCTCGCTGGCGGATATCTTCTCCGAAGATCGCCGCCAGCAGCGCGGCTACCAATTCATGCATGATGCAATTCAGTCGCGTTTGCCCGGCTTTACGATCCAGGCCGACCTGATCCTGGACCGCGCAGATCTGCTGGACCTGATCCAGAACGTGGGCGGCCTGACAACGCCTACCCAGACTGTCTCTGGCATTGACGTGCTCGAACACTACGACAGCTTGCGCGTCGACGACTCGGCGAGCCGCATGACTTACCAGGGCGAGGTCTTCGCCCTGATTTTGGCTGCCCTCGGCCGGCAAAACTGGACACCGGCAATAGTCTGGGACTTTGTGCAGCAGTTGCCTCAGGTCCAGGCTGACACCGCGGCGCAGGGCGGTCTTTCCGAATTTATCGCCGACGCGCCCCCGTTCACCAGTCCCGGCCTCGTCTGGCGCGCATTCGAACCCGGCCTAGAAATAGTTTCACAGCCCTGACCACCAACAGCTTGGACAAAGTGCCTCCCGGCCATCTCTTCTTTGACGTGAGCGATTATGCCCGGCCGGCAGCTCGCTGGTTGGTGCGGGCCCTGCTTCAGACGGCCGTGACGCCTCAGCACCTCACTCTGGCCTTTACGGCGGCTGGGTTGACCGCTGCGATACTCCTGGCGGCAGGGCGCTGGCTGGGTCTAGCCGCGGTCCTGTTACTAGTTAAGAGCGGTCTGGACGGCGCCGATGGCGCCCTGGCCCGCGCCCGCCGGCGTCCTTCGCGAGTAGGCCGCTTTCTCGACTCGGTGTGCGACTTTGTCGTCAACGTGGCCGTGTACGGCGGGATTGTGGTAAGCAGCCTGTCCGGCGGCGAGAAGGCTTCGGTCGTGGTCTTGGGGGCGGTTGCCCTGGTTTCCGCGCTGCTGCAGGTCTCGGTCTTCAACTATTTCTATCTGCGATATCGAACTCAGACAGGCGGGGATCAGACCAGCCACGTCGTCGAAGATGACGCCGACGGATATCCGTGGGATGATCCCGTCCAGCTTCGCTGGCTCTACCTGGCCTACCGCGCCATATACGGTTGGCAAGATCACCTGGTCGCCTGGCTAGATCGGCGCTTGACCAGGGGTTCCAGCGCCCCACTCTCGCGGGGCTTCATGACTGCCGCTAGCGTGCTGGGGCTCGGCACACAACTGCTCGTCATCGCCGCTTGCGCTGTCGCCGGCCGGCCCAACTGGGCCTTGCGGCTGTTTGCAACGGTCTTCAACCTCTACGCCCTCGCGCTTCTCGGCGTGCGGCGCGGCGCCCGGCGCTAACATCGCTCTGGACGGTTCTCCGGAAATCAATTATTGTGCCGGTATGCGGCACGCCTGCAGCCGGTCGGTGAGCTTGCCCGCCGCCCATCCCCTAGATACGGCGAGCCGGCCATTCTGCCGGCATATGCCGATTCGTCAGAGCCCGGCCAGCGTTAGGGCTGAATTCAATCACCACAGCCTGCCGCCGATAGGCCGGACCGGTCGGGCCGCAACGCGGCGGCTGACGTCATCGCCCGGCGCGTTTCGGGGAGGCGACCAGGATCAGGACATGCCCACGCGAAATGAGCGCATTGGCGCAGCCGACAACTTGGCCGGCCTCATCTGGCGCCGCCGGTCGACAGAACTGGGGGCGGATCCCGCAGCGCGCGTGCGCGTCCACCACAGGCACCCACGTGAGGTGGGTTCCGCGAGGTAAAGTATGGAAAGCGAACAGATCATCGAAGCCGTGCACTCAATCCTGGTCAGCGTCGGTGAAGACCCGCAGCGCGAGGGGCTGCGTCGTACGCCTGAGCGCGTTAGCCGGATGTACGCTGAGCTACTTGCCGGCTATTCGGTTGACCCGGTGGCCCTGATCCACGGCGCGCTGTTCTCCGCTAACGTCGACGAAATGGTGCTGGTGCGCGAGATTGAGTTCGCGAGCCTGTGTGAGCATCACCTGTTGCCCTTCATTGGGCATGCGCATGTAGCCTACATCCCTCGCGACAAAATCATCGGATTATCGAAGATTCCGCGTGTGGTCGACATGTTCGCCCACCGCCTTCAGATCCAGGAGAACCTGACGCGCCAAATCGCCGACTTTTTGGTAGACGTGCTCAATCCGCAGGGCGTGGCGGTTGTCATCGACGCCCTGCATCTGTGCGCCAGCATTCGCGGCGTAAAGAAGCCGGAGGCGCGCATGGTTACCAGCGCCATGCGCGGCGTATTCAAACGCGACCCACGCACCCGAGCCGAGTTCATGCAGCACATTAGCCGCACGCTAGCGGAGGAGATGTGAAATGCCGATTCTGTCGACCGAGGCCATAACTTCCCGGTTGGCCGACCTGCCCGGCTGGGCGATCGAGGCCGGCGCGCTCGTCAAGACGTACCAGGTGCGCTCATTCGCTCACGGGGTGATTCTGATCGGGGCCATCGCGCAGCTGGCCGAGGCGGCCAACCACCATCCCGACCTGATGCTGCGTAACTACAACCAGCTCACGGTCAGCCTGATGACCCACAGCGCTGGGGGCGTGACCGAGAAGGACTTTGAACTGGCAGCAGCGATCGAGGCGCTGCCGCAGAAGCCTCCCAAGGCAGAGGCCTAGCCAGCGGCCCTGCCGCTGACCCCGGCGCCGCCTGGTAAGAGCGATAGAATCCATGTAGCGATGGGTATCTGCGCCATCGGCCGCTGGAGCCTGGTTCGCGACTAGACAAGGGAGGCACGAAATAAAAGCGCCTGCTCACCAGGGAGACAGGCGCTGAGGGCGACATTGGTGCGCCCGAATGGATTTGAACCATCACAGCCTCAACGGCCACTAGGCCCTCAACCTAGCGCGTCTGCCAATTCCGCCACGGGCGCATACGAGCGGGTATGGGATAGCAGCAAACAATTATACCGAATCGCATCTGACTGTCAAACAAGCCCCTGCGTGCTGCCATGAACCTCCCGCTTATCCCGCTGCACACCGTGCTTTTTCCTGGCATGGCGCTGCCGCTGCACACCTTTGAGCCGCGCTATCGCCGGATGATCAACGGCTGCCTAGCCGGCCAGCGCCGACTTGGCATCGTATTGATCCGATCAGCCTCTGAAGTCGGTGCGCCGGTCGTGCTTCACATCGTCGGCACAGCGGCCCGCCTTACGACGGTTGAGCGCCTCCCAGACGGGAGGCTCAACATCGAGGCGGTCGGCCAGGATCGATTTCGGGTTGTTGAGGTGCGCGAGGAGAATGGCTGTCTGACCGGCACCGTCCAGGCTTTTCCGCTGCTGGGCTCAGCCGGCGGGCAGGCTCACCGCCAGGCCCACGCGCTGGCACCCTGGCTGCGCCGCTACATCGATCTGCTCGCCCAGGCCGCCGCAACCGCCATCGAGCCCCAGGAGTTGCCGGCCAAGCCAGAGGCCTTGGGCTATCTGGCCGCCATGGTCGCCCAAATCCCCATGCCTGAGAAGCAGAGACTGCTATCGGCGGCCGCGGCGCCTGACCTGCTGCGCCAG
Source organism: Anaerolineales bacterium (assembly GCA_020845955.1). GTDB lineage: Bacteria > Chloroflexota > Anaerolineae > Anaerolineales > UBA6663 > JADLEU01. The sequence continues at coordinate 920 of JADLEU010000387.1, read as the reverse complement.
GAACGCGCCATCTACCGCCGCGAGGTAAGCCTGCTGCGCGCCATGCTGACCAGCAACTACGCCCGCGATACCGCTGCTTTTTCGCCCAACTGATTCGCATTGAGGAAACCCGCCCGGCGTTGTACAATGCACTTGCGCCGGCCCGTTGGCCGGCTTGCTGCGTCGGCTGGCCCGGCGCCGTCCCAGCGCACACGGCTGGTGTGCAGCCAGCAGGCGGACAGCAAATCGTCAGGCAGGATTCCTCGTCATGCGCATTGTGCTCGACGCAATGGGAAGCGATCAACATCCGGAGCCGGACGTGGCTGGCGGCGTCATGGCCGCGCGCGAGTACGGTCTCGAGTTGATTTTAGTTGGAGATGAGCAGGTCATTCGACCCGCCCTCGCCGCCCGGCAGCCGGGCAGCCTGCCCATCAGCATTGTTCACGCCCCTGAAGTGCTGACGATGGAAGACAAGGGTATGGCCCTGGCACTGAAAGCCAAGCGCAAGGATGCGCGCAATTCCATGGCCGTGGGCCTGGACTTGATCAAGCGCGGAGAGGCCCAGGCCTTTGTGACGGCCGGCAACACCGGCGCCGCTGGCGCAACCGCGTATTTCCGGCTGGGGACGCTGATTGGCATCGACCGGCCAGCGCTGGCCCCGGTCTTCCCGACGCGCACGGGCAGCTGTGTTGTGCTGGATGTCGGCGCCAACCCCGACTGCAAACCTGAGAACCTGCTTCAATTCGCCCTCATGGGCAGCCTCTACGCCGAGCGCGTACGGTGCGTGGCGCAGCCCCGGGTCGGGCTGCTCTCGAACGGCGAAGAAGCCGGAAAAGGCAATCAATTAGTGCGCGGCGCATATCCGCTGCTGGCCGAGAGCGGCCTAAACTTCATTGGGAATGTCGAGAGCAAGGAGCTTGTTGGCGGGCAGGCCGATGTGG
>JADLEU010000386.1 GCA_020845955.1 Anaerolineales bacterium | reverse complement strand
TGGTCGATGGGCGGCTGATGGGGCCTGGCACGCTCGATATGAAGGCGAGCATTGGTATGCTGCTGATGGCCTTGAGCATTTTGCGGACCAAAGGCCGCTGGCCCAACCGGCCCGTCACCACGTTGTTCAGCACCGACGAGGAACTGGGCAGCGAGCATTCCCGCGGGCTGATCGAGGCTCTGGCAAAGGAGGCGGGGCTGGTGCTCTGCATGGAACCGTGCCTGCCAGACGGCGCGCTCAAGACCTGGCGCAAAGGCGTCGGCGACTTCGACCTGACGGTCCGTGGGCGCGCAGCCCACGCCGGCGCCGACCACGAGCGCGGTCGCAACGCGATCGCAGAGCTGGCTCGCCAGGTGCTGGCCATCCAGAAGTTGACAGACTACGCCAAGGGAACGACGCTCAATGTCGGCGTCATCGCGGGCGGCACACGATCCAACGTCGTACCCGACGAGGCGCGGGCCAAAATCGACCTGCGCGTCATGACGGCCGAGGAGGGCGACCGGATCACGCAATGGATGCGAGGCCTCAGTCCGACCACGGAGGGCACGAGCGTGGAAGTCATCGGCGGTCTCAACCGGCCGCCGATGCCGCGCGACGCCACGATGGCCGCGACCTTCGCCAAAGCCCGCGCCATCGCCGCGGGGCTGGGGATCGACCTGACGGAAGGGGGCACTGGTGGAGGCTCCGACGCCAACTTCGTGGCGCCGTTGGGCGTGCCGGTGCTGGACGGGCTGGGAGCGCAGGGCAATGGCGCGCACTCGGAGCGGGAGCATATCAGGGTCGACAGCCTGGCCGAGCGCACGGCTCTCGTCGCGGCGCTGTTGAGCGATTGGTAGGCAGCCGGTCAGGCCGGCGGCAAGCCCAGATAATCGCGGAGTTGGTCGAAGCTGGTAAACCAGGCGATGGTGTTGACGAAGTCCGCTAGCGTCGGGCTGCGCCGGCGCAACAGGCGCACGGCCTCGCCGACCGGGTCGGCGCCTGAAGCGCCGCCGCCGCTGACGGCATAGGCTCCGTAGAAAGCAAAGTAGGCCTGGTTCAGTTTGCGGATTTGGTAGCCGTGCTCCCATAGGAAGATGCGGCGCACCTCCAGATAGTCTTCGGCCGCATCGATCTGGCCCTCGCTCAACAAGCGATCAGCCGTTACCCGCGTGAGGTGCATCTCGGCGCGGAAGTCAAACCCGGGCGCCTGAACCTGCGCCGGCACCACGTCACGGCGCAGGATGTTCTCAAACGGCCGTGGCAACGGCGCCAGGTCCGGGTAGTAGCGCTTCAAGAGCAGGTCACCCAGTTCATGACCGATCATTTCGGCGGTCGTCTCGTTCATGGTGCGCAGCCCGGGCGAGGCGTTATAGCTCAAGCCAAGCGGCCGCAGGGTCAGCAGGTTGTGCAGCCATTCGTGCGCCACCGTTGCGGCGATCCAGCCCAGGTTGCTGGTCTCGGCCACCATGGTGGGATAGGTCCCAATCCCGCCGAGTGGCACAACCAGGGTCGAGACTCCAAGATCGGCCGAAACTCGCTCTTCGAGGGCCACCTGTTCGTCAATGGGCAGGTCGCCGCTGACGTCGATGTTCGCCTCCAGACGAATGACGTCACGCGGCGACGTGATGAGGGCGAAGGGCAGCGGGGTGAGATGGAACGAAACAGGCGGAACCGGCTGTCCGCCCCAGGCCAGGCCCTGTTCCGCCAGAATCACGGATAACTGCTCCTGCAGAATAGCCTCGACCGTGGGCTGAATTGCGTCCAAGCGGAACTGTAGGCGCTCGGCCTCCAGGCGGGCCCCGGCGGTCGCCGCCAGGGGATCTGACACGGCTGGATCGGCATAGCGCTGTTCGATCGCGGCTTGAGTGCGCTCGAGATCGCCCTGCAGTCGGACGTATTGGCGTGCCAGCTCAGCGCGAGCCGCCTCGCCCACAAAGGCCTGGGCGCCGACGCTGGCCTGGCTGACCTTGACTGCCGCCGAGGCGAGAGTCCACCCGACGAAATCGAACTCGAGGCCGCGCACGTACACCCGAACACGATCGGCCGTTTCGGTCGCCACGACAACGTCCCGCGTGAGCAGGCTCGCCAGCGTGACGGCAAGCAAGAGCCAGGCCGCCGCTGCGATCCCGCGATCGGCGGCGTCCAACAGGCGTCGGCGCATGGCGGCGATCATAGCACATGCTATAATCGCAAACCCTATGAATTTTCTCGTAACCGGAGCTGCAGGTTTCTTGGGCTCGGCGCTTGCCAACCGCCTGGCGGGCGAGGGCCACGAGGTCCGCGGCCTGGACGACCTGTCGGCGGGCGACCCCGCGCGCCTCTCCGCGCGCGTGTTGTTCACGCGGGGCGACGTCAACGACCGGCCGAAACTATGGACGCACCTGCAGGACGTCGAGTGCGTCTACCACCTGGCAGCGCGCGTCTCCGTGCCCGAATCAGTGCTCTACCCGCGCGAGTACAACGCCGCTAACGTCGGCGGCACGGTGAGCGTGATGGAAGCCATGCGCGATGCGGGCGTGCGACGGGTAGTCTTTGTCTCGTCCGGCGCCGTCTATGGTGAGCAAGCCGAGCAGCCGCTCAGTGAGCGCCAACGCCCCGCTCCGCGCAGCCCATACGCTGTCAGCAAATTGTCGGCGGAATTCTACGTGCACACAATCGGCATCCTATGGGGATTGGAGACGGTGGCGCTGCGGGTTTTCAACGCTTACGGCCCCGGGCAGCCGCTGCCGGCCGCGCACGCGCCGGTCATCCCCCGTTTCTTGCGCCAAGCACGGCAGGGCGGCTCGCTGGTCATCCATGGGGATGGCTCGCAGACGCGCGACTACGTCTACGTGGACGACGTGATGGACGCGCTGGTCGCTGCCGCCACTGCCCGCAGCGTCGACCGCCGCGTGATCAACATCGGCAGTGGGCGAGAAACCAGCGTGCGCGCCCTGGCCCACCTGGTCGGCGAGGTAACCGGGCGCTCTATCGATGTGCTTTATAGCAAAGCCGAGAATGGCGGCGTTTCCCGCATGTGTGCTGATATCGCGCTGGCCGAAGAGAAGCTCGGTTTCCGCCCAAAGCTCACCCTGGCCGAAGGTCTGCGCCTGACCGTCAGCCAGGATCCACGCTTTGCGCCCGAGACGACCCGGCTATAGGCTTGCGGCCGGGCGCCGGTTTGGACCCCAGCGCTGCCGCCGAGACGCGCGGAAACAGGCCCGCCCGGCGGATGATTTCGGCAACCATTTCCTCCTGGCGGTAAGCCATGACGTGAAAGCCGGCCACGCCCGGCAGCGCGCGCACCTGCGCGATGTTCTCCACGCAGATCTGCATCCCTTGCTCCAACCAGCGCGCCTTAGGCGTTTTGTTCAGGCGGTCAATCACCTCCTCAGGAATCACGACCCCGGGTACGTGCGTACGCATGTATTCCGCGGCTCGCGGTGAGCGCAGCGGACCGACGCCGGCCAGGATGTAGAGCCGCTGATCAAGACCCAGGTCACGGACCTGAGCCATAAACCGCGTGAAGACAGGCACATCAAAGATATACTGGGTCTGGATGAACCTGGCTCCCGCGTCGGCCTTCTTGGCCAGCCGGAGCGCCCGCCACTCAATGGGCGGCGCGAAGGGGTTTTCGGCCGCGCCAAGGAACACACGCGGCGGCCGCGCCAGCTTGCGGCCGCTGAGGAACTGGCCGCCGTCACGCATTGATCGGATGGTCTGCAGCAATTGAAGAGAGTCCAGGTCGAAGACCCGCCTGGCCTGGGGCTGATCGCCGGCCGTCACATCGTCGCCGGTCAGGCACAGCACGTTGCCAATGCCCAACGCAGCCGCGCCAAGCAGATCGCCCTGCAGCGCAATTCGGTTGCGGTCGCGGCACGACATTTGGTAAACCGGCTCGTAACCCGCACGGACCAGCAACGCCGCCATGCCCAGGCTGGACATGTGGACGTTGGCGCCCGAAGCGTCAGTGCAGTTGATGGCATCCGCAACCTCGGATAACACCAGGGCGGCATCATAAACCGCCTGCGGATCGGCGGTGTCGGGCGGGTTGAGTTCCGCCGTGACGGCTAAGAGGCCGGCCCGTAGGACCCGCTCGAGGCGAGTGCCGGCGCGCAAGGGGGAAGGCGCGGCTTGCTCTGTCACTTGCCTGGGCGCGGACGCATTACGAAGGTCACCACGGTGATTGGCGGTATGCCGGCGGGCGGCATTACTGCCGCCTGACCACCGGCGGCGCGCCAGCCGGCGGCGGGAATGCCAAGACCTCCATGAAGATATCGTTGAAATCCGGCCGGCCCGAGAGCTCGAGATAGTCGATGAACCCCGGTAATTGGTGAGCGGCCTCGCGCTCGCGGAATGACAGCAGGCACATCTTAGCGCCCTCCCCGGCGGCGTTGCCAACGGCCACGATGCGGTCGACGGGCACTTGGGGCACCAGGCCGATCGTGCGCGCACTGGCTGGGTTGATGTAGGAGCCAAACGAGCCAGCCAGCAAGACCTCGTACACATCGTCGGGAGTCACGCCCATGGCGTCTAGCAGCACGTGCACGCCCGCGGAAATGGCGCCCTTGGCAAACTGCAGCGCGCGGATGTCGGTCTGCGTCAGCACGATATTCTGGCCAGGGGCGCTGAGCAGGAAGGCGCGCACGCCGTCGACCGTCACCAGGCGTTCGACGAGCTCGCTTGGCTGGCCGGCCGCGCGGGCGGCCGCTGGCGTCAGCAGGCGGCCGCTGGAGTCTACCAGGCCCACGTTTATCAGTTCAGCCACGGCATCGATCAAGCCGGAGCCGCACAGGCCGATCGGCGCCAGGTGGCCGCCGCCGATGACCTGAAGCCGCACCGCGCCCGCGCCCTGTGGTTCGATCCGAACCCCTTCGATGGCGCCGTCGCTGGCCCGCATGCCGCAGCGAATCTGGGCGCCCTCGAAGGCTGGGCCGGCCGGGGCGGCGGTCGCCAGCGCGCGCGCGCGGGATCCCAGGACAATCTCGCCGTTCGTGCCGACGTCGATGTAGAGGCGCAACCGGTCGTCGGGGTTGCGGACCAGCCCAGTCGCCAGCACTCCCGACACAATATCAGCGCCGACGTAGGCGCCCAAGTGCGGTAGCAAACCCAGGCGCGCGCGCGGGTGCAACGCCAGGTCAAAATCGGCGGCCGCAACCGTCACTGGGCCGTCGACGGCTGGAATAAATGGCGCAACCGAAATGGGCTCGGGCGTGATCCCTAACAGCAGATGCAGCATGGTGGCGTTGCCCACGGCCACCGCTTCGTAGATCTGCTCTGGCCGCACACCGGCCTGCGCGCACAATTCGGCCACCAACGCATTGAGGGTAGCCACAATCCGCTCGTGTAACACGGTCAGCCCGCCTGGATCGGCCATGACATGGCTGGCCCGCGAGATCACGTCTGCCCCGAAGGCCGCCTGGCCGTTCAGGGTGGACTTGATTGCGACAACAGCGCCGGTCATGAGGTTCACGACCGCGGCCACGACGGTTGTGGTGCCGACATCCACGGCCACGCCATAGGCCTCAGCGCTGGTGTCGCCTGGCTCCACCGCAATCAGCTCATCGCCGACCACAACGGCCGTGACAGTCCAGTCGCTATCACGCAAGACCCCTGGCAGCGCGCGCCAAAGCGCCGGATCCGGCCGGACATCCCAGCCTTCCACCCGCAGCGCATCAAGAAGACGCGTCAGGTCGCCGCGCTGGTCTTCGAGCGTTGGCTCGTCAAGCTTCAGGTAGACCTTGGCCACATTGGGGTCGAGCAGGACATGTTGCCCGTAGCCGAGCAGCGCGGCCTTGGGCGACGACATCAGCCGCGGCACCTCGGCCACGCATTCGCCGTGCACCGCGGCGCGGCACGACAGGCGCCAGCCGGCCGCCAACTCCGCCTCAGCGATAAAACGGTGATCGGCCTCTGAGACGCCGTCGGCGCCTCGCACCAAGCGCACCTTGCACTTGCCACACGTGCCGCGCCCGCCGCACGTGCTGTCAATGGGCAAGCCGGCCCAGTTGGCGGCGTTGAAGACAGTTGTGCCTTCGGGCGCGTGAGTAACGATATTCTGCGGCAGAAACGTAACGGGGTATTTCACGGTGTGGACGCGGCCGCCTTCTGCGCGCGAAAGTGAGCGATCCAGGCGCCGGCATAGGGATCATGGCCCAGCAGCACGTCGCTGGCCAGCACAGCCTGCCGAATTGCCGGGTTGGTTGGGTCGGTGATGGCACAGGTCAGGCCGCACACCATGGCCATCGACAGAAAGGCGGCGTTGAGCGGCGAGCGGTCCGGCAACCCGAACGAGATATTGCTGGCGCCGCAGACCATGTTCAATCCAAGCGCATCGCGGATGAGGCGCATGGTGTGCAGCGTCACCTGGACGGCTTCGGGGTCGGCCGCCACAGTCAGGGCCAATGGGTCGATGAGGACATCCTCAGGCGCAATCCCGTGATCTTGAGCGCGCTGAAGTATCTTGCGCGCTACGCCTAGGCGATACTCGGGATTGCTGGAGATGCCCGTCTCGTCGTTGGCCATGCCAATAACGGCAGCGCCGTGCTTCTTGACCAGCGGCAGAACAGCCTCCAGGCGGTCGTCCTCGCCGGTGACCGAATTGACCAGGGCTTTTCCAGGGTAGGCCGCCAAGCCAGCCGCAAGCGCTTCGATCACCGACGAGTCCAGGCAAAGGGGCGCCTGAGTGACCTCGCTGACCGCCCGCAGCGCCGCCACCAGCAGCGCGGCCTCATCGGCAATCGGCACGCCGGCATTAACGTCGAGCACGTGGGCGCCCGCCGCCACCTGCGCCGCGGCGTCTCGCTGCACGCGGGAGAAGTCGCCGGCTGCCATCTCGGCGCCGAGCCGCTTCCGGCCAGATGGGTTGATGCGTTCGCCGATCAAGACGAAGGGCCGGTCTGGCCCAATCGTCACCGACCGGGTCTGGGAGTGGAGGAGTGTGTCTATTCTTCGACTCCGCTCATCATCTTTTCGACTGCCGCGACCGCATCGACCAGGGCGCCCGAGGGCGCATCGCTGGACACGCCAATCAACTCCTTGGCCCGGCGCGCTGTGGCGCTGGCATCGGGGCAATAGGCGTCGGCGCCAGAGATTTCAGCGTAGTGGGCTGTAACGGGCGCTCCGCCCGCCATCACCTTGACCTGGTCGCGCAGCCCGGCTTTCTTCAGGGCCTCAATCGTCACCTTGATCATCGGCATGGTGGTTGTCAGGAAAGCGGACATACCCAGGATGCCAGGCCGGTGCGTGCGGACTGCCTCGACGAACTTCTCGGGCGCAACGTTGACGCCCAGATCGATCACTTCGAAGCCGCCGCCTTCGAGCATGATGTTGCACAAGTTCTTGCCAATGTCGTGCACGTCGCCCTTAACGGTGCCCATCACGTACTTGGCCAGCGTCTTTTCGCCCCTGGCTGCCAGCAGAGGCCGCAACAAGGTAAGGGCCGCCTGCATCGCTCGCGCCGACATGAGCATTTCCGGTACGAAAAAGTCGCCAATTTCGAAACGACGCCCCACTTCCTGCAAGGCTGGCAGCAGTGCGCCGTATAGCAGCCTGACCGGATCCATGTTCAGATCCAATCCGGCCTGCGTCAGGGCCTTCACTTCGCCGGCCCTTCCCAGCACCGTGTTGTCGTACAAGCCTGCGTAGATCTCTTCTTCGGTCATGATGGTCCTTTCGGGGTGATCCGCACGGCGCGCGGCGCCTCAGGCCGAGGCGCCACGATACCCCAGGCGGCTGGAAACCTTGTCCGCTGCCACCCGCGTCAGCCGCGCCAGCTCAGGGATGCGCTCGGCGGTAACGCGGTAGGCCGGTCCGGAAACGCTCACGGCGGCCACGACCTGCCCACTCACGTCAAAGACCGGCGCCGCGACGGCGTTGAGGCCAACTTCAATCTCGCCCAGGGCACAAGCATAGCCCTGCGCACGGACAGCGGCCAACTCCTGGCAGAGCGCTGCCGGGTCCGTCACGGTCCGCGGCGTAAAGACTGGGAGCGGGCTGGCGAGCAACTGCTCAATGTCGACGGCCGGCTGATATGCCAGCAGGGCCTTACCGTTGGCGACACAGTGGAGGGGGGTGTGGCGCCCTACCCAATTGCCGATGCGCACCAGGTGCGGACCCGATACTTGGTCGACGTTGTAGACTTCGACGCCGTCGAGCACAGCCAGGTTGACGGTCTCGCGCGTCGCCTCCGCCAGCTCACCCAATACTGGCCTGGCCACGAGGCGAACGTCTCCCAAGTGTCCGGCGTGGCCCGCCAGACGCCAGATTTCGTGCCCCAGGCGATACTTGTCGGTGCCCGGGGCGCGCTCGAGCAGCCCCTCGCTTTCGAGCGTGGACAGCAGGCGAGAGACCGTGCTCTTATGAAGGTTAAGCTTGCGGCCGAGCTCTGAGACACCCATCCCGCCGGTGCCTGCTCCGATAGCGCGAAGCAGGGCCGCTGCCCGGCGCACCGACTGGATTCCGGCCTCGCGAGTGTCACGTTGTGGAAGGGCGGCGGGATGTTGCACGATACGGAACCATCTCCGGATAGAGCAACCATCCTAAATGGGTTCACTTACCCTGTCAAGCGGGGCCGTAACAGCGTAACAGCAAGCAACGCCTGTCGGCTTGGGTCGACTCGCCAACCCGGCCGGGGACGATTGCGGCGCGACGCGCTCCAGGCCGCGGCCGCCTGCTGGCTGAAGCGTCCCGGCCGGGCTGACGCCGGCGAGCACGCCAACGGCGCGCGCCATGCGCACATTGGCCTCTGAATCGCCCACGGCAACTGCCCGCTCGGGCCGGGTGCCAGTGACGCGGCAAGCGCTCAGCGCTAGATCGGGGGCAGGCCTGGCCGGGACCCCGTCATCGCTGTTGACCACCGCGTCCAGCAGCCCCACGGCGCAATCAGGCGTGCCAAAACAGGAGCCGCCAGACTGCATATCGGTGTTGGTCAGAAATGAGCCATAGATCGGCTCGCTTGCCTCGCCACGTAAGCCAGTGCCACCGCTGGGGCTGGCGCCGTCTTGATGCCGGTATAATGGCCGGCATGATGAAGACCCACATATCCTTCGTTTGCTCAGGCAACATCTGCCGCAGCCCCATGGCTGAGGGCATCTTCCGGCACCTGGTTGAGGCGGCTGGGCTGGGAGGGGACTTCGAGATCGAGTCAGCCGGGGTCGGCCCCTGGCACGTGGGCGAGGCAGCCGATACCCGCGCTCGACAGACCGCTCGGCGCCACGGCATCGAACTCGACGGCGTTGCGCAGCAAATCACGGCGCAAGACTTCTCACGGCTAGACCACGTGATCGCGCTGGACCGTGACGTGGCGGCCCATCTGCGCGGGCTGGCGTCAAACGCGGCCGATCGCGCCAAGATCCGCCTACTGCGCGAGTACGACCCGCAGGCCGGCTCGGGCTGGGAGCGGGACCTGGATGTGCCAGATCCGTACTACGGCGGCAGTGGCGGGTTCGAGCTGGCCTTTCAGATGATCGACCGCGCGGCACGTCAATTGCTGGCGCAGTTGCGAGTAACTGAGTAGCATGGTGCCCGCGGCTGTCGCGCGCTTCATCGCCGCCCAGGGCTGGGGCGCCGCGGCCGCGGAGCCAGTCGGCGGCGGATGTATCAATGCTGGACACGTCGTCAGCACCACGCGCGGGCCAACGCTGTTCCTCAAATTGAACGCCAGCGCGCCGCCGGATATGTTCGTGAGGGAGGCCGAAGGGTTAGCCGCGCTTGGAGCGGCCAAGGACGGCCCACGGGTTCCCGCACCACTCCTAACAGGCGCCGATTTCCTGCTGCTGGAATATCTGCCGGCCGCGCGGCCAGCACCGCGCTGGTCCGCCGCGCTGGGCGAGCGCCTGGCAGCGCTGCACGCCGTCACGGGGCGGGCATTCGGCTTCGACCACGACAACTACATCGGCAGCACGCCTCAATCGAATCGCTGGACCCCCGACGGGTGGGAGTTCTTCGCCGAGCAGCGGCTGCGCTTTCAAGCGCGCCTGGCCGTTGACCGCGGGCTCCTCACCAATCCGGCGCTGCGCCGCATCGAACGCCTGGCGCAGCGGCTGCGCGAGCTGGTGCCGGAACAACCAGCCAGCCTGATCCATGGCGATCTGTGGGGCGGCAACATCGTGTCCGGCCCTGACGGGCTGGGCTGCCTGATCGACCCGGCCGCGCACTTTGGCTGGGCTGAAGCCGACCTGGCCATGACGACGCTCTTCGGCCGCCTGCCCGAGGCGTTCTACTCAGCGTACGCTGCCGCCCGCCCGCTGGCGCCCGGTTGGGAGGAGCGGTTTGACCTGTACAACCTGTATCATCTGCTGAACCACCTCAACCTCTTCGGGCGCGGCTACGCGGGCGCGGTGGAGGAGGCTGCGCGGCGCTTCGGCTGACGTGCAGCGCCCAGATCAAGCAGCTATTGGGCGGCGATAGCGGACATGGAACTGGAATGCCTGGAACTGAAATGAGGCCGATCGCCTGCTCGGCGTAGCGAATGAACACGTGGGCAATCCAGCCAAGCGCTCCAGCCAGGGAAATCTCGGCTGCTGCCGGCACACAGATCTCGTGTCTCATACAGTCCAGCGCCAGGCGTCACCTGCACCCACCCGGCTGAGACGGTCACGGTCAGGCCCTGCGCCGCGCCCACGGCATGCGGGGCCAGGTTGTGGCGCCGCAGAAGGTCGCGGTGATCGCCCTGCCCACCTGGAAATCCTGCGCTGTGAGCAGGCACCCCGTGAAGGAGTTGACGCGACGCATTGGCCGGAGGGAGCGGGCGACTTTGCTTGGCAGGCATGGCAAGTCCTAGTGACGAGCCTGAGTCATGTCTTGACAGATAAACGGTGACCCACACACCTGGCCGGCCTCGTTCATCGTGAGCACCCACAGCCGCGCGGGACCGTTGGCGAGCCGCCGCAGTTCCTCGCGCAGATAGCGGTCCCAGGTGGCATGCACGTTAGCAAAGTGGAAGAGGGTGCGGTTCCAATCGATCGAGCCTTCGCCGCTCAGGCCATCGCGGCTGGCCCGGTACGTATCCGCTCCTGGGATCATCGCGGTCAAGAGGCCGGGATCCTGGTTCACGACCGCTTTGGCCAGATCCAGGTGCCGCTGCGCCTCGTGGCTGGCGAATCCGCGGCTGATCCAAGGCTCGCGCCAGGGTTGGAAATACGACAGGAAGTTCAGCAGGGCCGCGCCTTGGCAGGTTGTTCCAGTTCCACCGCAATACCACAGATAGCGCGCCGCCACGGCGCTGCGCACGTCAAAGCTCGTATTGCCTTCGGTGTACAGGATCACGGCCAGCACTTCGTAGAGGTCGGCGCGGCCGTCGTCGCCAAACCACCAGGCGCCCCGATAGGGGCCGAGGGGATTGATGAAGTCCAGCAGGGTCTCGTGAGCCTGGGTTTTGGCGCCGGTGGGATCGCTTCCGATGGCGGCCTGATCGTCGCGCGCCGTAGCAGCCAGGCCCTCGTCGCCGGGCATATGGGGCGCGTTGCCCGGCATAGGCCCAGCCAGCACGAGGGTGACGCTGTCCGCCTGAGCCGACGCCTGTTCAGTCGGTCGAGCGCCTGGCCAGTGGAAGGTAGGCGCCGGGGTTGGCCAGGCCATAGCCGTGGCCGGCGCACAAGCCGCCAGGCCGGCGAGCCAGAAAGTGGCAAGACTGGCAAGAAACAAGAAGCGGCAGGACATGCGGGCGCCGAAGTGATCCGGTCGTCAAGCGCCTGTCACTGGGGAAGAGGCGTTACCGCTCATCCGACGGCAGCCTGCTTAAGCGCAAGCCAGACTTTCTCAGGCGTCAACGGTAGCGACCGCAACCGCACGCCCACGGCGTCGAAAACCGCATTGGCCACGGCCGGCGCCACGCCATCCATGGGTATTTCGGCCACGGCTTTGGCGCCGAATGGTCCGCTGGGCTCATAAGAAGGCGCCAGGATGGCCTGTAGTTCGGGCGCCTCATCGGCCTGGAAGACCCGGTAATCGCCGAAGCGGCGGGTCAATAGGCAGCCGGCCTGGTCGTAGGCCATCTCCTCTGATACGGCATAGCCTAGCGCCTGAACCAAGCCGCCTTCGACCTGGCCTTCTACCGTCTGCGGGTTGATGGCCGTGCCGCAATCGACGGCCATGACCAGCCTGGTGACGGTCACCTGGCCCGTCTCCGTGTCGACCTCGACTTCTGCAAACTGGGCCGCGAAGGGCGGTGGTGAATGATACGACATGTGCGAGGCCGTGGCCATGATCTGCTCTTGGTCAAACGTATGCAGGCTGTGCAGCGCCACGGCTTCCAGGCTGACGGAACGCCCATCGGGCAGCCAGACGGAACGGTTACGCAGGTACATACCGGCCGCCGATGGCTGCTGAGCTGAACCAGAGACCCCCAGCATTAGCGCGACACGCGCGAAGATCTTCTCACGGACCTGTTCGGCGGCTTTCATAACGGCGCCGCCGGAGATATAGGTAGTGCTGGAGGCATAGGCGCCAGTGTCGAAGGGCGTCAGGTCAGTGTCCGACGAGTAGGTGACGACATCGGCCAGCAGGCATCCCAAGGTTTCGGCCGCGATCTGGGCCAAGACGGTGTCCGAGCCGGTGCCCAGATCGGTAGCCCCGACCAACAGGTTGAAGCTGCCGTCGTCGTTCATTTTGATGCTGGCCGCGCCCATGTCGAGCCCCGCGATGGCGGTGCCGTGCATGCAGACGGCCATACCCAGCCCGCGGCGAAGGTGTGGGCGGGCAGGGTCGCGCCGCCAGCCGGGGTCGGCGCGCCGGTCCCAGCCAATGGCGGCCGCGCCCTGCGCGGCGCAGTCGGGCAGTCCGCAGCTTTGGATAATCTGCTCGAACCCCTCGCGCCCCTCTCCCAACGCCTTGGCCAGCGCGAGCGGATCGCCGGCGCGCACGGCGTTCCGCAGCCGGAATTCGACCGGGTCGAACCCCATCTCGGCCGCGACCTCGTCCACCAGACTTTCGAGGGCCCACAAGGCCTGCGGCGCCCCATAGCCGCGGAAAGCGCCTGGAACCGGCTTGTTGGTGTAGACGATGTCGGCGTGCAGGCGCATGTTAGGACAGCGGTAGGTGGAAAGACCGCGCAGGCCCGAAACCGAACACACGGTCAGGCCATGGGTGCCGTACGCGCCGCAATCTTCGACAATGCACATCTCGAGCGCATTGAGCGTGCCGTCGGCCTGTACGCCAGCGCGATACGTGATCCACTGCGGGTGGCGCGAGCGTGCGCTCGTGAATTCCATCTCGCGAGTGTACTCGAAGCGCACCGGGCGCCCCGTGGCCAGCGTGAGGTGGCCACACAGGTCCTCGATGAGCATCTCCTGCTTGCCGCCGAAGCCGCCGCCAATCCGCGGCTTAATGACCCGGATACGCTTGACTGGCAGTCCCAGCAGCGGCGCCAGCATCCGGCGGACGTGAAACGGCACCTGGGTGGAGGTACGCACCACCAGGCGGTCGTCCTCGTCCCAATACGTGATGACGACGTGCGGCTCGATGGAGGCCTGCTGCACCTGTTGCGAATAGTAGCGGCGCTCGAAAATGCGGTCGCTCTCGGCCAGCCCGCGTTCCAGGTCGCCAACGCTGGCGTGGACCTGCGCCACCAGGTTGCGGTTGGCGTCCAAGATCTCAACCGCGTCAGGTTCGTCGTGGATGCGCGGCGCGCCGGGTTGCATGGCCTGCAGTGGGTCAAACACGGCGGGAAGCGGCTCGTAGCCGACGTCGATCAAGCCGAGCGCCTCGCGGGCGATTTCGGGCGTCTCGGCCGCCACCACGGCCACGCGATCGCCGGCGTAGCGCACCTTGTTATCCAGCGAAACCTGGTCGTACGGCGGCGGGTTCGGGAACGACTGCCCGCCAGAGGCGTAGACCACGCGGGGGATGTCCTGGTGCGTGAGAACGGCGTGCACACCGGGGAGCGCCCGAGCGCGGCTGGCGTCGATGTGGCGGATGCGCGCGTGGGCGTGCGGGCTGGTGAGCAAGGCCGCATGCAGCATGCCCGGCAATTCCACATCGCCGGCAAAAACCGCGCGGCCCTTGGCAAGCTTGACGGCATCGACCTTTGGCTCGCGATGGCCGACGACGTCTGTTTCCGGCTGCGGCGACATGCGGGTCACGGGAAAGGCAACGATTGGCCGGGTCCGTATCCCACTGGGCCCGCCGCCTGGAGCGGCCAGGTCGGCGGGGGTCCGGCCGCCGTCGCGGCCGTGGCCAAATACCGCTTCAAAGGGGACACCGCCGCCGCCAATCGGGGGCACGGGTTCGCCGCGCAAGGCAGCAGCCGCTCGCAACACGGCCTCTATCGGCTTCTTGTAGCCGGTGCAGCGGCATAACACGCCGCTGAGCGCCTCGCGCACGTCGGATTCGCTGGGTCTGGGGTTGCCGGCGAGGAGAGCCTGGGCAGCCAGAATCATGGCCGGCGAGCAGTAGCCACACTGGATTGCGCCAACTTCGATAAAAGCCTGCTGCAGCGGGTGGAGGGACTGGCCGGGAGCCAGGCACTCAAGCGTGACCACCTGCCGGCCCGCGGCCTGGCCGGCCAGCAGCACACAGGTGGGCATCAGGGCGCCATCGATCAACACGGCGCACGCGCCGCATTCACCGGTCTCGCAGCCGTGTTTGACGCTCCACAAGCCTGCCCGCCGCAGCGCCCCCAGCAGGGTCTCGCCGGGTTGGCAATCCAGGATGCGGAGTTGGCCGTTTAGGCTCAGTGAGACTTGTATGGGTCGCCTCCGTCTCAGCGGTGCGCAATCGCTGCGCTGCTTCAGCGGGCTAGGCCGGACGATGGCAGTCGCGCACAGAAGTGGGCATGAACGGATCTCCTCGCGCCGGCTCGAGGAGCGGCCCCGTATGGCCGGCGCCACGCCTCTTGTACATGATAGTACAAAGTCACCGCCGGGTGATAGAATTCTACCCAATCCGCGACGAGCAAGCAAGAAAACATGGCACCAATCATCCGCCTGGAGCGCATTACCAAGGATTTTGTCGAGGGCACCCAGACCCGAACGGTGCTGCGCGGCGTGAGCGCCGAATTTGAGGCTGGGCACTTTGTCGCCGTGCGCGGCCGCAGCGGCAGCGGCAAGAGCACCCTGCTCAACCTGATCGCCGGCATCGACCGGCCGACAAGCGGCGAGATCCATATCGACGAGGTATGCGTGACTGGGCTGAATGAGCGTGAGCGGACCTTGTTTCGCCGTGACAACCTGGGGTTCATCTTTCAGTTCTTCAATCTGATCCCGACCTTGACGGTGCTGGAAAACGTGACACTGCCGGCCGAACTGGCCGGCCGGGGCACGCGACAGGTCAGCAGCGCACTGCAGTTGCTGGATCAGGTCGGGCTGGCCGACCGCCGTCATGTTTTCCCGGACAAGCTTTCCGGCGGCGAGCAGCAACGCGTGGCTATTGCTCGTGCTCTGGCGCAGAACCCGCGGCTGGTGCTGGCAGACGAGCCGACTGGCAACCTGGATGACAGGACCGGCGATGCTATCATGCAACTGCTGGACCAGATGACGCGTCAAAGGGGTAAGACGCTGGTGATGGTCACGCACAGCCGTCAAATGGCAGCGCTAGCCGACGATATCTACGAACTGCACAGCGGCGAGCTGGCGCGGGTCACGCACGAAAGCCTGGCGGCCACCGATTAGGCGCTGCGCGCCCGGGGGCTGGCTAGCGGCCCGGCAGTGACGATCGCATGTTGCCTCACTCTCTCTTGCTCACCGGCCTGCGCGACCTGCGGCGCCGCCCACTCCAGACCGGGTTGATGCTCCTCGGCATTGCCCTGGGCGTGGCCGTGGTGATTGCCATCGACCTGGCCAACACCAGCGCCAGCCGGGCGTTTCGCCTCAGCACGGAAACAGTCGTTGGCCGCGCGACCCACCAAGTCCGGGGTGGGCCGCGGGGCGTACCTGGCGCGCTTTACCGGCAACTCCGCATTGATTGGGGTTATCGGCTAAGCGCGCCGGTGGTGGAGGGGGTGGTGGAGGCGCCTGATCTCGACCAGCAGCCGCTGCGCCTGCTGGGCGTCGATCCATTGGCGGAGGGCCCTTTCCGGAGCTACTTATCTGACACCGGCGGGCAGATCCTCGGCCTGAACCGGCTGTTGGTAGAGCCCGGCACAGTGCTGGTAGGCGCGGGTCTGGCCGGGCACTATGGCCTGGAAACCGGTGACTCGATCCGGCTGCGGCTGGCCGATCGCTTCGACACAGTCACCATCGCGGGCCTGCTCCAGCCGGGTGAGGCCGGGAACCGCCGCGCCCTAGATGGTTTACTGCTGGCCGACATAGCCACGGCACAGGAGCTAATGGGCCTGGCCGGGACGAACACCCTCAGCCGCATCGACCTGATCCTAACCGCGCAGGAAGCCCAGCGCCTCGCCGGCCAGCTTCCGGCCAGCCTGCGGCTGGCGCGCGCCAGCGAGCAGGCAGAAACCGCCGCCCAACTGACCGAAGCGTTTCAGCTGAATCTGACGGCCCTCAGCCTGCTGGCCCTGGTCGTCGGTATGTTCTTGATCTACAACACGGTCATGTTCAGCGTCGTCCAGCGCCGCCGTGTGCTGGGGACTTTGCGGTCGCTGGGCGTTACGGGCGAGCGGCTGTTTCAGATGATCCAGGCCGAAACCGCCATCGTCACCGGGTTGGGGGCGGTGCTGGGCCTTGGCCTGGGCTGGCTGTTGGGTCAGGGTGCCGTCCGCCTGGTGACCCAGACAATAAACGACCTCTACTACGTGGTCACGGTGCGCGACGCGCCGCTGACCCTGCTCAGCGCAATTAAAGGCATTGGCGTGGGCCTGGGAGCGGGCGCCATCGCTGCCTTGGGTCCCGCGCTGGAAGCCGCCAACGTGGAGCCAGTCACGCTCATGCGCCGCAGCTCGCTCGAAGACCGGGCCAGGCGCTGGCTGCCGTGGCTTGGCGGCGGCGGACTGATCCTGGGACTCGCGGGGACGGCGCTGCTGCTGGTGATCCAACGCTCGCTGGTAGCGAGCTTTGCGGGTCTGTTCCTGATCGTCATTGGGATTGCACTGACAGTGCCCCTGGCCACGATCAGCTTGATGCGCCTGGCTGGCCCGGTGCTGTTTCGGCTCACCGGCGTCCTGGGCCGACTGGCAGCCCGCACGGTGGTCAAGGCCATCAGCCGCACGAGCGTCGCCATTGCCGCGCTCATGGTGGCCGTTTCGGTGACGATCGGCGTCAGCGTCATGATTGCCAGCTTCCGCAGCACGGTCGTCAACTGGCTCGACCTCACACTGGTAGCCGACGTTTATATAAGCGCCCCGACCCCAGGGGGAACGAGACCCGAGGCAACGCTGGACCCAAGCATCGCGGCCAAAGCAGAAACCGTGGCAGGGGTTGCCGAGGTCGAGGCTATTCGCGGCGTGGTAGTGGACAGCGAGTTCGGGCCGGTGCCGCTGACGGCCACCGACACCCAGCGGCGCCGGTCGGCCGCGCTGTACCGTTTCGCCAGCGGCGACGCGGAGGCCATCTGGCGGGCGATGACGGAAGGCGCCATCATCGTCAGCGAGCCGTTCGCTTACCGCCACAACCTGCCCGTGGACGGCGCCACCGTCACATTGCGGACCGCAACTGGCGAGCGCGTTTTCCCGGTTGCCGCGGTTTACTACGACTATTCGTCCGACCAGGGCGCGATCCTGATGGCGCGCGAGGTCTATCAACGCTACTGGCGCGACAACCATCTCTCGGGACTGGCCGTTTATACGCGGCCCGAAACCGATCCAAGCCAGGTGGCTGACGCGCTGCGAACCGTGCTGAGCGGTTCGGCCCTACAAGTGCAGGTGAATCGGGCCTTACGCGAACAGGCCCTGGCCGTGTTTGACCGAACGTTTGCGATTACCAGCGCCCTGCGCCTGCTGGCGGTCGTGGTAGCCTTTATTGGAGTCCTCAGCGCGCTTATGGCCCTGCAGATCGAACGAGCGCGTGAACTGGCCACGCTCCAGGCGCTGGGCCTGACCAGCGGGCAGCTTTGGCGGCTGACCCTGATGGAGACCGGCTTGATGGGCGCCACGGCAGGTCTGTTGGCGCTTCCCACGGGCTTCGTGCTGGCCGTCGTCCAGATCTACGTCATCAATCTTCGATCATTTGGATGGACGATCCAGATGACCGTGGACCCATGGGTGTTCGTGCAAGCCATGGCCGTCAGCGTGACGGCCGCCATCCTGGCAGCGGTTTATCCCATGTGGCGCCTGCGACAGGCGCCGGTGGCCGCGGTCCTCAAACAAGATTGACAGCCGCCGTGGGACAGCCAGGCTAGCAGCGCATGAGCTCAGATCACGTAATGAAGACAGCACGCCGGTGCGGGCATCACTACCTCAAGGCCCCGCTCACTTTCCTGTGGCTGGGTTTCCTGGCCGCCGCGCTGATTTGGGTCTTCTGGTGGGCCACGCAGCCACCCGAGCCCACCACCCCGCCGCTGCGGCTGGCGGCGACCGGCGACATAACTGGCTTTGCGCGGGCGTTCGAGCCGCGCGAGTTCGCGTTCCCGCGCGACCACGGACCGCACCTGGATTTCCAGACGGAATGGTGGTACTACACTGGAAATTTGGCCACGGCGTCCGGCCGCCACTTCGGGTATCAGCTGACCTTTTTCCGGCGCGGGCTGAGCCCGACCGCCCCTGAGCGCGCTTCGAAGTTCGGCACCAACCAGGTTTACTTCGCGCATTTTGCGCTTACCGACGTGGGCAGCGTCAGCCACACCAGCTTCGAGCGGTTCGGCCGAGGCGCCATGGCACTGGCCGGGGCAGCCGGCGAGCCTTATATGGTCTGGATCGATGACTGGCGCGCCGAAGCGCTGGACGCGAAGGGCGAGGCCGTGCGTCTGGTGGCCGCGCAGGACGGGCTGGCGCTGGACTTGACGTTGCGGGCCGTCAAGCCCATCGTGGCGCAGGGCGACCGCGGCCTGAGCCAAAAAAGCGAGCAACCGGGCAATGCGTCCTATTACCTGAGCTTTACTCGATTGGCCACCACCGGCCGTATCGCCCTGCCCGGCCAGGCGGCCGTTGAGGTCAGCGGTGAGAGCTGGTTTGACCACGAATGGAGCACCAGCGCCCTGGGCCCCGGCGCCGTCGGCTGGGATTGGTTCAGCCTGCAGTTGAGCGGTGGCCAGGAGCTGATGTACTTTCAAATCCGGCGCGAGGATGGCAGCCTGGAGCCGGTTTCGGGCGGCACTCTGGTTGCAGCGGATGGCACCCTTCAGCGCGTGTCGGCCGATGAGGTCGGGCTGGAAGTGCTTGACACCTGGCGCAGCCCGACTAGCGGCGCCCAATATCCGGCGCGCTGGCGGCTGCATCTCCCGGCAGACTCGCTCGACCTAATCGTGGAGCCCTGGATCGCCGATCAGGAATTGGCCGTGAGCTTTATCTATTGGGAGGGGGCCGTCCGCCTGACTGGCACGCGGCACGGCCAGCCAGTCAGCGGTGTGGGCTACGTGGAACTGACGGGGTATGCGGCCAGCATTGCCGGCCAATTCTGACCGGCCCGCCTCGGCCGCTGAGACAAACGCCACCCCCAACCATGTTCCAAAACGCGCTACAATCTGGCCTCCATGGAGGAGACGAAAACCATGCAAAAGACACCACGCCTGCTGCTTGTCATCCTGACGATGCTTCTAGCGCCAGCCCTGGCCTGCAACACCGTTGTGAGGGGGCTGAGCGGTGAGAACGCGCGGGCCACGGCCGACGCGGTCGAAGAGGGCCTCGGCGACATCGAAACAGAGGCCCAAGAAACCGTTGAGGCCGCCGAGGCCACCGCCGAGGCCGGCATCGATGCGCTGAACGACAACTCCAATGACAGCGGGGACGACAATCAGAATGACAACGAAGACGGCGCCTCGGCCGACGATCCGTTTGAGGGGCAAGGGCCTGAGGACGTGCCGGTGTACACGGAGGCTGGAGACGTCGAATTGCTCTTTGGAGACGAGAGCACGCTGACGTATTTCATCGCCGACGCCAGCTTCGACGAGGTGGTAGACTACTATCGTGAGGCCATGGAAGCCGAGGGCTGGGAGCTGGCCACGAACGGCGATAACGTCTTCGGCCAAATTGCGTCGCTGCAGTATGAGAAAGACGACCGGATCGCCATTATTGCCATTACGGTCGAACCGGGCGGCGACCGGATCATGGTTTCCGTGGTGATCCAATAGGACTCCCCGGCTGGGCTGGGGCCGAGGCCGGCGCCAGCGCCCCAAGCGACAGGGTCAGGAGGCGTCCGCCTTCGGGGACCGGAGGGAGCGCGCACAACGCCAGGGCGCCAAAAGCCCAGAAACAGACCCAGGCGGCCGCGGAGAGCGCAAGCGCCACGGCGAGGCGGCCAGGGGTTCCGGCCAACGTTGGCATGTCGCTATTACATGGCCTGGCCGGCGTGCCGTCGGCAGGGACCGCTCGCGGCGCGCGCAGCCATCCGAGCCTGGCAAACTCTGAACCATACGAGCACTGCCGACCAACGCCACCACATCTGGGGAATAACGCAGACCGCAAGCGGATGCTGGCCTCACTTGCGCGGGGTGAGGCTCGACTGCTATCATCAGGCCATGCGTAACGCCGCCTGGACGCGCCTACTGGGGCTGGCGCTGGCGCTGCTGTTTGGAACGCTTGCCCTTGCCGAGGCACCCGCGCTCGAGGCCCCCGAGGCCGGTCAGGCCAAGCCGTTCGGCCTGCCGTTTGCCGAGCCGCCCGGTCCCAGCACGTGGCTCCTGGGTCAGCCCTTTGGGAATACGACTACGGCGTACCGCTGGCGCATCTCGACCTATGCCGCGGGCCAGGGCTTGCACTTTGGAATCGACTTTTCCGCGCGCTGCGGGACCACCGTCGTCGCCATTGGAGACGGAGAAGTCGCCAAGGTAGACGCGGTGGAGCACGGCGCCGGGCCGCACAACCTGATGATTACCCACCCGAATGGATATGCTTCCTTCTACGGCCACCTCTACGAGCGCCCGCGCCTGGCTCCCGGTGATCAGATCACGCGCGGCCAGGCCGTTGGCCTGACGGGTGATCCCGACCTGACGTGCACCTCACGCCCGCACCTCCACCTCGAGGTGCGCGACGCCGGCGTCTACCGCCGCGCCTTTAATCCGGTCGGACTGATCGACGCCGATTGGGATGCGCTCAGCCTGGCAGGCCCGTTCGGCCGCGGGTTCGAGCGAAACCTTGACAATCCGCGCCAATGGCAGTTCCTGGACGATCAGCCGGAGGTCGCCTTTGGCGGCGCCTTGTTGAACCAGTATGCTCGGCCATGGCCGCCGGACTGGAGTGGGCAATGAGGCGCGGGGGGATTGGACGTTCGACCTCTCACGGCCCACGAGCGAGCCGGGCTGGAAGGCGGCCCGCGCTCGCCGGAAGCCTTTACGCTGCGCCGTTGCCAGATCGTGCTGGCCAATGCCCGCGGCCAGACGGCGCTCCAGATTGCCGAGCAGTTGCGTTGCAGTGACCAGACCGTGCGCAATGCCCTCCACGCCTTCAAGCGCCAGGGCCTGGCCAGCCTGCAGCCGGCCTCATCGGTCGCACACCACGTCGCGCGCGCCTTTGACGGCGCGCGGGCCGAGCGCTTGTGCGCCTTGCTCCACCAGAGCCCGCGCACCTTTGGGAAGCCGACCAGCCTGTGGACCTTGGAACTGGCGGCCGAAGTGGCAGACGCCGAAGGGATCACCTCGGAGCAGGTCAGCGGCGAGATGGTGCGCGCCACGCTGCAACGGCTGGGGGCAGGCTGGCGTCGGGCCAAGGAGTGGATCACCAGTCCTGATCCCGAATAGGCCCGGTCAGCGCGGTGACCATCGACTTCTTGCAGTGGGCGCGCCAGCAGCTGTCCCGCCAGAAGGTCAAGGTCTGGACCCTGATCTGGGACAACGCCCGCGAAGCGTGGCATGTCAGCCGCGCGGTGCGCACCTGGATCCGCGACCACAATCACCAGGTCAAGCGCGCGGGCAAAGGCGTGCGCACGCGAAGCGTGGCCTGCAAACTGCCGAGCAAAAGTCCCTGGCTCAATCCGATCGAGCCCAAGTGGCTGCATGGCAAACGTGCCATTGTCGAGCCGGCGCGGCTGCTGGCGCCCGACGAGATGGCCGACCGGGTCTGTGCGCACTTCGGCTGTGCTCACGAGCCGCATCTGAAGGCTCCCAAAAAGTCTCCCTGATCTTGCACTAGTCGTGCCTGACCCGTTGCGGGCATGTTACAAACCTGTTACAAAGCGTCATCACAACGCTCTCTTTTTGACATCGGCCCGGTTGTGGCGGTAAAGTAAATGGTGGAGGGGACAACAGAAGCTGATAGGGCAGAGACATGAGAGTGTTGATCGCGGACGGCCATGTGTTGTTTGGAGAAGGGCTGCGCAGCTTGCTGCAGGCTGAACAGGGTTTTGAGATTGTCGGGCAGGCACGCACAGCCTTGGAGACCATTGAGCAGACCACGGCGCTACTGCCCGACGTGGTGCTGCTGAGCGTGAACCTGGCGGACGGGAATGCCTTCGACGCCCTACGCGCCATCGCGGGGCGCGCGCCGCAATGCGCCGCGGTCGTGCTGACGTCGAGCGAGGCGGATGAAGAGCTGTTTGAGGCGTTCCAGGCCGGCGCCAAGGGGTACGTCGCCAAGACTACGCCGGTCGCGCACCTCGCGGCCGCCCTGCGGGCGCTGCCCGCAGGGCAACTCGTGCTCTCGCGCCACCTGGCCAACCGCCTGATCCAGCAGTTCCGGCTGCGGTCCAGTCTGGATGCCCGGCAGCCGGCGGCCCTGGATCAACTCACGCGACGAGAGCGGGAGGTCTGGCAGCATGTCGCGGGCGGCGCCACCAACCAGGAGATCGCGGCTCAATTGGTGATCTCGGAAAACACCGTCAAGATCCACGTCCGCAATATCCTGGACAAGCTCAGCCTGAAGAATCGCATGGAAGCGGCCAGCCTGGCGCGCCAAGTTGGGTACTGGACCAACGTGACGACGCACTAGCAGCCCGGAAGGGGGAGCGCGTTTGCCAGTACAATGGGCGCATGTCCACGCGCTCGCGCGCGGCCGCTGCCGCGTTGCTCGCCATTGTCGCCCAACTGCTGGTCGCCTGCAGCAGCCGATCTGGCCAAGCGCCGTCGGTGTCGCCGAGCTCGACCCAGCCAACCGCTGCCGAACACGGCTCGACGGCAACCGGCACCGAGGCCCTGGCGACCGCAACAGCCAGTCCCATTCCCCGCCCCCCCGCCACGCCAACTGCCAGCAGCACGCCTGCGCCGCTCCTGCGTCAGTTGACCGGCGGCGGATGCTGCGTGCAGCCCAACTGGTCGCCTGATGGACGCGAGATATGGTACCTCGACCGGCCGAGCGCGGCCGATCCGAGCGGACTGTGGGCCGTGCCGGCCGCGGGCGGCGACCCACGTTTCCTGACCGACCGCCTGGGCGTATTCTCGCCTGACCGCACACTGTTCGCTTATCCCGAGGGCAACCTGACCTACATCGAGCGCGTGAGCGGCGAGCGCTGGATCGTGCCGGCGGGCGGGCGCCCAATCGAATTCTCACCGGACGCCAGCCGCATCGCATGGCAGGTGAGCTCGTCCAGCGTGAATTTCGACCGGCGCCTGGCTGATATCCGCGTGGCGAACGTTGATGGCAGCGAGGCGCATACCGTCGCCTCCCTGCGAGGCGGCGGTTTGGTCGCCTGGTTACCCGACGGCAACCACATATTGGTCAGCAGCCGAGACGAGTCCGATCGGGCCAGTGCCTACGCGCGCCTCAACCTGGCAGACGGCAACCTGACGCTGCTGGTTGAGGGTGTACAACTGCGCGGCGCACTGCTCTCGCCGGCCGGCGCCTGGCTGGCTTACCAGGTCACGTTTTCGGGTGACCCGGCTGCTGATGGTCTGTGGGTCGTAACCACGGATGGCGCCGCCCCGAGGAAGCTTGAGCTGTACGGCGCTTATCGCTGGCGCGGGGAAGGTCGTCTCCTGGTGCTTCCGCTAGAGCCCGGCGCCCCCGCTCAGCGGTTGGTGGAGGTTGACGCCCACACCGGCGCGGCGCGGCCCCTGACCGATCCGGCCGTAACGCCGCTGCACATTGCCGGCGGCGACTGGTCGCTGTCGCCGGATGGTAACATGGTGGCCTTCGTATCTGCCGACGATCGCAACATCTGGATCCTGGAGCTCCAGGAGTAGGCCAGTCACGATGGCTAGGCCGTCCGCGGGGCTGCAGACGGCTGTCGCCCCTGACACTGAAATCCCCTCATGGTTGTTCATGTGGGTTGGGGCGATGATGCCGCGGGCCGAGGGCAGATCTCGATGACGAACCTGGCGAACGCCTTGGTAGCTCTACTGGCGGCAGCATTCGTCTTCTGGCGCGCGCCGCGGGTGCGACGGGCGCGCTAAGGCCTCCGGTCCATGGACGAACTGCCCGCCTTTCTGCGCCGAACCCTGGCGGCCCGCACCGCCGTGACCCGAGCCGAGTGGGAGGCCCGGCCGGCGGCCGTGCTCGTTCCGCTGTACCGGAAGGCTGGCGAGTGGCAAGTGCTGTTCACGCTGCGAACGCAGAGCGTGGAGACGCACAAAGGGCAGGTCTCGTTTCCAGGCGGGCGCGTCGACGCCGATGACCGGTCGCGGGTGGACACCGCGCTGCGTGAGGCGGAAGAGGAGATTGGGCTTCGCCGGGCGGATGTCACCATCCTAGGCCAGCTCGACGAGCTCCTGACCGTGACGCAATATCACATCACGCCGATCGTTGGCGTCATTCCTTGGCCCTATGAGTTTGTGCTGTCGATGCACGAGCTGTCGGCCGTCTTCGGCGCCCCGCTGGCCTGGCTGGCCGATCCGGCCAACCTGGAGATCCAGGAGCGTGAGCCAATGGTGCCCGGGCCCAAGGTGCCCGTCTATTACCTGCACTACGACGGCTATACCATTTGGGGCGCCACCGCCCGCATGCTGCTCAACCTGATCGAATTACTGCGCCCGGTGCTCAATTCGCCGTGACTCATCAGCGCAGAAATAAGAAACCGGCGGGGGACTGGCTGCCGCCAATCGCCCGCCGGTCGCATTTCTGAACATGCGGGGCTATTCGGCTTCTTCGCCTTCTTCTTCGGCCTTGCCCTTCTCGATCACCTCGACCTCGGTCGGCACCGCGGCCGAGGCCGGGGTCGCCAGGTCCTCTTCCTTGGCCTGGAAGGTGACGCGCGCCACCAGGTCGTCGGCGTCCGTTAAGACAGTGATGTCCTTAGGCACGTACAGGTTCCGGACGTGAATGGCCTGTCCGACCTCCCTCAGTTCGCCCAGGTCCGCTTCGATGGCGGTCACCAGGTTGGCCGGCAAACACTCGACTTCCAGCTCGCCCAGGCCGCGGACTAGGACGCCAGAAAACGTGGTGACCGCCGGGGCGGTCCCTACCAGGCGGATGGGGATGCGGACACGAATGACACGGGTCATGTCGACGGCGTAGAGGTCGGCATGTAAGAAATCGCCACGGATCGCATCGCGCTGCAGATCGTGAACCAGCACCTTGCGAGTGGCGCCCTCCAGGTCCAGATCAATCAGCTCAGAGCCGTGCACACGGCGAAAGACCTTGGCGGCGTCGCGCGCGCTGAGTTGGATGGGCTGGGGCTCAACGCCGGGCCCGTACAACACTGCGGGCAACTGGCCAGACCGGCGCAACTGACCCAGCTGCTTGCCGATCACGGTTCGCCTGGTGGCCGACAGTCTTGGTGTTCCCATGATACTCTCTCCTGGAGCGCCTCTCGCCTGGCCAGCAGGTTACCCTCGCTCCGCTTGGCCGCGGAGAACCGCGACAAACCTAATCCCGGCCGCGCCAGAGGCGGCCAAGCCACAACACGATCCCAATCGCCGCGCCAGCGGCAAAGCCGGCCACGGCCGCCTGGCGCGTGTCGAGCACCGTCGTGACGGAGCCCTCCACACTGCGCGCCAGCAGCACTCCCACGCGCGCAGCATCCAGGTCAGCATGCGGAGCCACAACAATGGCCGCCCGGCTATTGACCAGCGCGGCCTGTTGGGCCGACACGAACGCGACAACCCCCTTATCAATGGTCAGGGTGTTCGCCTGCGCCGCGCCCACCGCACCCTGGTCAACGCGCAACAAGTCAGCCGTGGCCTGGGCGATCGCCCCCTGGCGCACTTCCAGCTCACCGGCGTTAACGTGCTGCAACGCGCTCTGAGTGGCCCGGACCACCTCGGCCCGCACGTGCGCAGCCGCGCCCTGAGACAAGTTCACGACTTCGGCCTCGATGTTGGTTGGGCTGGCGGCCTCGGGTTCAGGGACGGGATTTGGCTCCATGGCTGGCGCTCCGGACAAAAAGGGGGCTCCTCCCGCCCCTGGGGAAAGCCCCACCGCTCGTTCGCGGTCGGAATGTTACCCGAATTCGGGCCAGGCGTCAACGGTCAGGCGTGCGCGCGAGCGTGTGCTACAATGCGGCCATTCACCCCAGCCTCCAGGAGCACCCATGACGGACCAACTCCAGGCCATTGCGTTTGCGAAGGGCGAGCAGTCTCGCTTCGTGGCCGAGCTCAAAGAATTCCTCTCGATTCCCAGCATTTCCACGCTATCAGAGCACAAACCTGATATCCAGCGCGCGGCCGGGTGGGTCGCGGATCAAATGCGCCGGATTGGGTTGGAGCACGCCGAGATCCTGCCAACGGCCGGTCATCCGGTCGTTGTGGCCGATTGGCTGCACGCGCCCGGCAAACCGACTCTGTTGATTTATGGGCACTACGACGTGCAGCCGGTCGATCCGCTCAACGAGTGGCACTCACCTCCGTTTGAGCCTACTCAGCGCGGCGACAACCTGTATGCCCGGGGCGCCTCCGACATGAAGGGCCAAGTCCACGCCGTCCTGAAAGCATTGGAGGCCCTGCTGCGCGGCGGCGGGCTGCCGCTCAACGTAGAACTGCTGATCGAAGGGGAGGAGGAGATCGGCTCTCCCAACCTGCAGCGCTTCATGGAGACACACGCCGAAAAGCTGAGGTGCGATTTCTCGCTGAACGCCGACAGCAACATCCTGCGGCCGGACTTGCCGTCGCTCGCGTACGGTCTGCGCGGCCTGGCGTACTTTGAGCTGCGCGTCTACGGGCCAGACCACGATCTTCACTCCGGCCAGTTTGGGGGCTCGGTCCACAATCCGGCCCAAGTCCTGTGCGAGCTGATTGCCGGCATGCACGACGCCAATGGGCGGGTTACCCTACCGGGCTTCTATGACAAGGTCCGCGCTCTGCCGCCGGAGGAGCGGGCCGCTCTCGCGCGCAATCCGGTCACCGATGAGGCGTGGCGGGCGATGACTGGCGCTCCACGGCTGTACGGCGAGGCCGGCTATTCGACGGTCGAGCGCCTGGGGGCGCGACCCACGCTGGAGGTGAACGGCCTGCTCTCCGGTTTTACGGGCGAGGGGTCGAAGACCGTGCTGCCGGCCAAGGCCATGGCCAAGATCTCAACCCGCCTGGTTCCATACCAGGACGACCTCGCTGTCGAGGGCCAGCTGCGGGCCTATCTGGCGCAGCGCGCGCCAGCGACCGTGCGCTGGGAGCTCAACAGCCTGACCAGCAGCCCGCCGGCCATCATGGAGACCAACAGCCCGGCGGTTCGCGCGGCATCGACCGCGCTGGAGGCGACCTTCGGCGTCAAGCCGATCCTGCATCTCGAAGGAGGAAGCGTGCCGGTCGTCAGCATGGTCCAAGAAGGACTAGGCGTCGATTCGATCCTGATGGGCTTTGGCTTGCCGGATGACAACCTGCACGCCCCAAATGAGAAGCTCCATTTGCCGAACTACTTCCACGGGATCGAAGCCTATATTCGCTTTCTGAGCGAGGTGGCCCAGCTGTCCTGACGCTATCCTGGCAGCTCGCGGTCGGGCCAGGCTATTCACGGCCGTTTTCCCCGCCCTGGGCCACCCCACCGCCAAGCGGTACCTCTTCCACCGGCCGCAGCGTCTTGCCAACCCACAGCGCGCGCCGCATAATCAGGTCATGGACGCACTCCCTGACGCGCCCACGCGGCCCAACCCGGCACTGCGGCGAACGCGCGAAAGCTGGCGCGGCCCGTCGGCCATCGTGATCAGCCTGCTTGGCCTCGCGGCGTGCGTTTGCCTGGCAGCGGCCCTGAGCCTGGCGGGCCGCTGGCCGACGGAGCTCGACCGGTACTTTGCCCTCGACCCTGGCGACACGAGCGTCTTCCGCGTCACCTACGCCGGCGGCAGCCAGGGCCTCCTCACGGCCAATGCAGTTCATCCCAGCGCCGCCAGCGTGTCGTATGCTACCCTGGCCGGCGACCAGGGCCGCCCCGCGCAGGTTCATAGCCACTACACCAATTGGCAGGGCACCGGCCAAGCCTACGTCCGGGACGATCACTATTCAGTCAGCGGCGACCATCTACTCCTGGTGGCGCAGGAGGAGCTGATCGAGACGTATCTGTTCGACCCGCCCGTGCCGGCCTGGTCGCCCCAACTACTGGTCGCGACGGCCGGCACGCCCATCGAAGGCCGCACCCGCTTTGGCGAAGTCGACCTGCGCTACACCTCCTGGCGCGCGCCCGATGAGACTGTGCGGCTGCCCGATGGCAGGACGTATCCGGCTGTCCGCTTGGAGGTTGATTGGCGCCCGACGGCTGGACCGCCGTCTCACTCCACCGCCTGGTATGTGACCGGCGTCGGCCTGGTTCAAATGGAGGAGCACAACAGCGCGGGCGAAATTGGACAACGGCTCGAGCTCCTCACCAGCACCCGGCTCCCCGCCGCCGAGCTGCCACTGGCCTCAATGGTTTCCGCTTCGACCGAGGCCTTCTTTCGGGAGGATCCACGGCGCAGCGGCGCACATCCAAATGCCAGCCTGGAAGGCAGCCGCCTGACTGTCGCCTATCGGCTGCAGACCGACGCGGCTTATACGGCGTCGGCTGTCTTTGCGAACGGCTTGATATATGTGGCCGATCAGTCTGGGCGGATGACAGCGCAGGCGCTCTTTCAATCCGTGCCCCGCTGGCAGTTCGAAGCCGGGGGACCCATTGCAGCGGCGGCGGCCGTCGACAATGGCATCCTGTATTTTGGCGCCGCGGACAAGTATCTCTACGCACTCGATTCCGCACAGGGGCAGTACCTGTGGCGTTACCGCATCAACGACAACATCGCCACGGCCCCGGTGGCGGCCGAAAACTTGGTCTATTTTGGGGGCGAGGACCGGACCCTGTATGCCTTGCAGGCCAGCACGGGTGTCGAGCGCTGGCGCTTCACCGCCGCCAGCCGGCTGGTGAGCGCGCCAGCTGTCGCCGATGGGCGCGTGGTCATTGGCGGCGGCGACGGCGTGCTGTATGCCGTCGAGGCCGAGTCTGGCGAGCTCATCTGGAGGGCCGCGCTGGACGGGCCCGTCGAGGCCGCCCCCGCCATCGGCCCAGACGGCGCCGTCTACGCCGTTTCGACTGGCACCGAGCTGGCAGCAGTTGATCTGCTGTCGGGCGAAATCCTTTGGTCGGCCGTCTCGCGCTTTGGCTACAGCGCCTCGCCGGCAGTGGGCATTGACCACGTATTTGTAGCGGACGTGGGCGGACGAGTGCGAGCTTATACCCGGTCGGACGGCCGCCTGGCGTGGGATTGGCAATCAATCACGGAGGATCCGTTTGCCGCCTCGCCGCTCCTGGTTGGCAACAGCCTGCTGGCGGTCGACACAGGCGGTAGGCTGTACGCCTTAGAGGCATCGACCGGTCTGCTGGAGGCAGAGATCGTATTGGGAGGCAATGTTACCGCCTCGCCGTACTGGACCGGCGAGGCGGTGCTGCTGACCACCCACAGCGGCGACATCCTGGCGCTGCTGGCCGGCCCAGACGCGCGCGGGATTAGGCTGACGCCGGCCTGGCAGTATACCCTCGACGCCGGGGCTGAACTCAGCGAGGCAACGGTGTATGCCAGCCCCGTTCAGATGGGCGATGAGATCATCGTGGCTCCGCGCGGCGGGGTGGTACGGGCGCTGGACACCTCCAGCGGGGCGAGCAGAATCATCACGGATCTGTACGCCGGCGTCCTGGCCACCCCGGCCGTGAAAGGCCGCATGTTGTACCTCGGAACGGAACAGGGCGCTGTGATCGCGCTTGACGCCGTGGCCGGAACCGCCAAATGGGAAACTCAAGTCGGCGGTCTGATACGCTTCGGCCCGGCGGTCGACGACCAAACCGTCTATGTGCATACGCTCACGGGCAGCCAGTCGAGCGTGCATGCCCTCGACCTGGCCACCGGCGCAGAGGCCTGGTCGGCGCCGTTCACAACAGGGTACAGCTCCCCAGCGCTCTTCGAGGACCTGGTCATCGTCAGCGGCGAGGCCATTACGGCGCTGGACCGGCGGACAGGCGCGCAGGTCTGGCGAGGCGCGCCGCTGGCTGCCTTCGGGACACTGGCCGTGCACGGAGACGCCGTCTACGCGGGCGGAACGGGCCGCGAGGGCTTTGTCTTTGCGGCCCTTGACGCACGCACGGGAAAAACGCGCTGGACCCGCTCCGGCGCTGCCAACTTCATCTTTGGGCGGCCGGCCTACGACCCCGCGAGCGGCACCGTTCTCGTCCCAGCCAGCCTGGGGCAACTGTGGGCCTTCGCGGCCGAGACGGGCGAGGTGCGCTGGCAGTTTCAGGCTGAAAGCGGCCTGGAAAGCGATGTCGTCGTGCAGAACGGCGTAGCCTTCTTCACGGGCCGCAGTGGTCTGCTGTACGCCGTCGCGGCCGCCAGCGGCAGGTTGATCAGCAGCTTTCGAGCTGGCGCTGACCTCGAGACCTATGCCGCCCCGCTCGTGACGTCGGACCGGGTCTATTCCCTGCACGGGCTGACCCTACATGCGCTCGATCTAGAGGGCGATTGATATGCCCGCGGCGCGTCCGCTTGCGCGACTGGCACGCCCGGCCGGACAGGGCGGCTGGCATCTGCTGAGGAACGTCTGGGAGACCATCGTCTGGAGCAATGTGCGCGCCGGCTCAGTGCAATTGCGCGGCACCCCGCTGAGCTTTCGCGTGCTGATGCGCTTTGGATTGTGGCTGACAATTGGGCTGCTGGCCGGCCTGCTCGCCGCGGACCTGTGGCGTTTGGCCTCGCCGCTCCTGCCGCTCATTTTCTACAGCGACTCCTTGAGTGGCCTGTACGCCCCGCGCATGCTGGTGCCGGTTGTCATTGGATTGTTCGCGCTGGCCTGGACGTACCTGCTCGTCGGCGCCCTACACGCACCGGCGTGGATCGCCCTGGTCGTGTGGCTGCTATTCCTGCTCTTCGACGCCGGGTTCGCGGTCAATCTGCTCACGGGGCTGCTGTCAGAGCTTGGGCTGCTGCTGGCCGGGCTGAGGTTCAGCCTGTGGACGAGCCTGGCGACGCTGGTTCACGTAACGGCCTGGCTGCTACTGATCGCCACGGCGCTGCTGCGCCGGCCGCGCGCGCCCCGCCTGGGGCTCGAATTTCCAATCCTGCTCGGACTCGTGGCGCTGCTGCTTTTTTCAAGCTACTTCGGCAACCTGATCGGCAATCGCGCTTTCGAGTCAGAGACGGTCTCCACCGCACTGCAGTTGACCCAGGCGCTGCAGGCGCTCAGTACTTTCCTAATGCCGTTTCTGCTCATCGCCGGCGCCGAGGCTGCCGAGTTCGGCATGACAGTCACCGAGCAAATCACGGCCCGCGTTCGGCGGGCATCAGCGAGTGGGGCGCGGTGGGGATGGGTACTCCTGGCAACCGCGCTCGCTGGCTTTCTGGTTTTGCGCCTGTTCAGCCAGTGGATCGTTCCGGCCTGGCGGCGCGAGGTGTCCTGGAGTTGGGGCGCGGGCCTGATTGCCGTGATCGTCCTGATAGCCCTGGCGCTGCGGCGACCAGCCGCCGCCGCCGCCGACTCTGTGCCGGCCTGGGTCGTTCCCGTCGCGGCCTTGGCGCTGTACGCCAGCCTGTTCGTGATCCAGCTCTTAAGCCTGGTCGAAATCGGCGCGGCCGTGGTGTCCGTCCTGTTGGGGCGCGGCGGAGGGGGCGTGCTGCGCGGCCTGGAGGCGCTGTACGGTTACCTGGTGCGCTGGAACGAAGCGGGCGTGGGAGCGCTGGCGGTGTTGTTGGGCCTGGGACTGGCCGCGCGCGCACGCTGGCGCGGCCGACCGGTCCCGGCAGCCAGCCGGTACGCCGTGCTCTTCGGCGTGTGGCTGATCGTGTGGACCGCCACCCGCCAGGGTGAATGGCTCGACGCCTTGGAGTTCCAATACCAAGATCTGGCAGCAGTGGCGACGCCGATCTTGCTGGCCGCGCTGGCCGCCCTGGTGCTGGCACGGCGGCTTTCGCCCCGAGCGCTCACCTATCTGACAGCCGTGGCACTGCTGCTGTGGATCCTCGAGTTTCAGAGCTGGTTGTCTGACCCGCTTTCGCCGCTGTCGGGCTGGTTGGGGGTCGAGGCCGTCTTCTTGAGCGTGAGCATCTTTCTCAACGTCATGGCGGCCGGCAATCGCTTCGGTCTTAACGCCGAAACTGCCCGCTTCCCGCGCGCCTCCCGCGGCATGCTCTACTTCGGATACGCGCTGTTAACCGTCACCAACTTGAATTGGCTGGCCGCGGCTCACGATGTCAGTGCAATGAGCTTGCAGGACCAGATCGCGCGCAATGGTTTTACCGCTATCGGGCTGCCGCTGGCTTTTCTGGCGATATTGACGGCAAACCGCGAACTGCTTGGCGAGAGCGCAGTGCCCACGCAATAGAGTGGGGCTGCCAGGCGACCACGCCACCCAGCCCCGGCCCGTCAGTGGGGCGCTGCCAACTGGTTCAGGGGAGACCCATAGCACAGCGGAAGCCCACGTCGACCTCCGCAGCCCCAGGCGCCAGGTGATAGCGCCGGGTGGCGGTGTACGCCTGCCCATCCAGGTTGCCAAACGAGCCGCCGCGCAGCACGCGCTCATTGCCGAAGGCCGGGCCGGGAGGCTGTTCGGTCACGGATTGCGCGTAGTATTGGGGGTCATAGTAGTCGGCCACCCACTCGAGGACGTTGCCCGCCAAGTCGTAAACTCCGAACGGGCTGGCGCCATCGGGATAGCGTCCCACTGAAGTGGTATCGCTTTCGCCGGCTGGCAGCCGGGCCGGATCAAAGTCATTGCCCCACGGGTAACGCCGGCCGTCAACGCCCCGAGCGGCGAATTCCCATTCGGCCTCCGTCGG
>JADLEU010000385.1 GCA_020845955.1 Anaerolineales bacterium | reverse complement strand
GTATTTGTTTACCGTGCGGGTGACCCGCCTCGTGAGGTTTTGTCCCGGCGACGGCGCAATGGCGTGAGCATCTGGTTGACGTGCTCGATAGAGAAAGCGTCGGGGTCGTAATCGTCGCCAACCCAATCCCGCAGTTCCTCGTGCTGGTCGTGCGTGGGATCTCCGAGAGCGTCCAGCAGGTCGTAAAATCCGCCGATGCCGCCACAGTCTTCAGGGGGACAGGCGCGTTCACCGCCCGTGCAGACCGGATAGGCCGTGCCTGGGTCAGCAGGCAAACGCTTCTCCAGCACGATGCCATGCTCCCAACTGTCGCCCATATCATACGTGTAAAGGGCCTTGGCTCCGACCCTGCCCAGCACACTGGCGAGACGCACCGTGCGCTCGTTTTCCACAGGTGGTATTCCCATGAGCCGGTCTTCTGGATTGGGCTTTCCAAAATGCCGACGGCCAGCGCTGAATTCGTGCATGTGGCAATCCTGCCAACCCATCGCGGCTTGCAGTACGTCGTGCAACTGCGCCAGGATCAGGTCGGCAGGCGCCAGCAGCCGGCGCCAGATCGGCGGCATCGTGCCCAGCAGAGTAACCTTAAGCTGAAAAACTTCGGGTGCAATTACGCTCTTTTTCGCCGGCATAATGAGAACTCCTCGATCTTAACTCCCGCATAGCCGCTGCCGCGCGTCGCGCACCAGCGGATAAACGTAGATGTCTTTGACGGCTTGACCGTGGGCTTGATGCTCTCGGTCCATGCGGCCGCGTCCAGCGGTTTGCCCGATATGGACCCAGTTGGCCGCCCGATAGCAGGCGCCGCGAAAACGGGCCGGGTCCACCAAGGTTTCCAGCAGCAGGGGACGACGCCCGTATCGCGTTTCCCAGTCGCGCGGCATCTGCCGCGCGCTCAGCGCCAGGATCTTGCTGGCTAGCCCTTTGATCTGGACCCACGGCAATATCAGGAATCGGCTATTGTTGACGATCGACTGGAGGTTGCGGCGCCGCTGCTGGTCGCTCCAGCCGATCCACTCATCCCGAGCCTGCATCTTCCAGGCCGGCGAGGTCCACAGCAGACAGGCCAACTCCTGCCCGCGATGGCGCACCCAGTAGCGCAGGTGCGCGCCGAATGGCACGCGACACCCGAGATAGTGATGCCGTTCCACTTGCTCGCGCCACCGGCGGCTCTCCATTCGGCCTTCCACCAGGACCAGTTCGAGAGGCTCGCACTCGCTGGCGGCGCAGTCGACCGATGCCGGTTCGATGCGGGACGCAGATACGTCTGCCCGCCGCAGACCTCGCCCGCCCAGTTTTCGCACCTCGGGAAGTTTCAGGAAGCCTTCGCCTTGGAGCCGCTCCAGCAGTTGCCGGCACTCGTGGTTCTTCAGCCCTCCACTGGGCCGTGTCCACTCCAGCAGCTCACAGACGGTGCGCGCGATCTCGGTCACTCCGAGCCCAGAAAACTCCCGCGCGATCTGACGCATCAAGTCCAGTTCGCTGGGGCCGAACGTGCGTCCGCAAAAGGTCAGGGATTCGGGCATGATCTTGGATGGCGCGGTCAGCCCGGGGTGCCCTCTGGGTCCGGCACAATGTCCAGGGTGACGGCGCGTGGCGCACGCAGCAGTCTCACGCAGCGCGTAATAGCGTCCTTGCCCTGCTGCCAGCAGGTCCGCAGCACACTCGCCAGGATCTGCTGTGTGCGCGCTCCTTTCCAGGTCCGGTTCCCGCCCCACACCTTGCGGGCGATCACCATGCCGCGGATCGCGCGTTCCGCCGCATTGTTGGTGGCGTCCAATCCGGGACAGTGCAGGAACGTGAACAGCCCCAGCAGTTCATGTTCGAGATGGCGCGCCAGCCGGCGGTTCGCCGGATTCCGGCGGCGCGCTTCCAGCATCCGGTCCAGTTTGGCTTCCAGTTTTCCCGTGGCGATGTTCAGGCCACGCTCGGAAACCTCACCCCGCTGATAGCGGTCGCGCAACTCCAGGCTCGTCTCCAGCAAATCCTCTACGGCTCGCGGAAAAACCAGCGCCGCTGGTGAAGCGATCTGCACCATCTCCCGGCAACGCTTCAGCAGATGGGCCAGACAACTTTGGTGGAACGCAAATTGGAAACGGTAGTAAGGCGCCCAGCCGTCGTGAATCAGAAACCCGTCGTATTCGGCCCCCAGAATCACTGCCGACTGTTCATATCCTCGGCCGGGCCCGATGGCGTATACGGTCACCTGTGCGCTCACCGCCACGTGCAACCACTGGAGCCGCCCGCCCACCTTCCAGCCGGTTTCGTCCATACCGTTGACCGGAGCTTGCCGCGCGGTTTCCACCAATCCGTCGTAGGTGGACGCGGCGCGGCCCGCCATCCGCGCCAGCGCCCGGTACAACCCTCCGCGGCTGACCTCCAGCCCAAAACCATAGGACAGGACTTGCCGTGTATGCCCCAGCGACAGTCCCATCTGCTTGTTCAGGATGGCCGCCAGAGTCAGCGCCTCCGGTCCCAACTGCACGTTGCCCACTCCCCATGCGTCGGAGGTCTGCAGGGGATGGCGTCCTTGCACACGCCGCTGGCAATCGCAGCAGCGGCCCACCGCGATATCGAAACGGCGCACGATGGTCCGCCGGACGATTTCTTCCTGATACTGTGCCTCGCCACTCTCCCGCTCCACACGGCCGCCGCAATGCGAGCAGCGCTCTGGCAAGGCAACGGTGATCCGTTCATCCACGCGCTTCGGAATAGGACGGCACGCCTGCCGGCCATAGCGGCGGCCCGGTTTGCGGCCTGGCCGCTTCGGGTTGGCTTTTGGGTTGCCCCGCGAATGAGGTGCGGCCTGACGCTTGCTAGCACGCCACGCGGCTTCCAGTTCCCGCCGCAACCGCTCAGTTTCCCGTCGCAGGCGCTCGTTTTCCTTCTGGAGCCGTTCACTCTGTTTCCGCAGTTGCTCCAGTTCTCGCTGCGCCTGGTCCAAATCTCGTTTGGGAACGAACTCGATGCTTTCAGGCTGCTTGACTCCGGCGGGCTGACCACCTGGTTTCATCCAACCCTACGGTAGCCGAAACCGCTTCTTTTGTCCAGCAAATTCTTCAGGTGCCTGATTTCAGCGGGCTCTCAGGCTGGTAAACAAATACGATTCAACACGCCGACGAGTATCTCACCCATAATTCTTCCTATGCACTGTCGATACGTGGAAAACTCGGCAGCCGAGCACAGTGGCTCAATCATAATGAGAGAATCATCGAGTTGCTTTCCGATGGC
>JADLEU010000384.1 GCA_020845955.1 Anaerolineales bacterium | reverse complement strand
CGCCACGGCGGCGGTCAATGAGAAGGTGTGGTTCGAATTCGAGGTTGCCAACCCCACCGGCGGCGACGTGCCTTTCAACATACTGGCCGCCCATACCGACGTGGGTTACACGGCCATTTCCTGGGGACCTGACACCCTGACGCCCGGCCGGGTGCTGGCCTGGGAAGATCACATTGTTTTCGACAAGCCCGGCACTTATCAGGTGTACCTGGGCATCTGTTACGCCGACCGCGCCGCCTGTCTGAACCCTGCCACCCGCTGGGACCGGCTCTCGGAGAGTGTCGCCGTGACCATCCAATAAGGGCCGGCCGGGGCAAGGGACGCATGAATCAACCTCCAGCGCGCATCAACGCTTCGCTCTTTATCGGCCTGTGGCTGGGCCTGACGGCCATGGTGGGCGTCTGCGCCTTCGCCGGCTTATACTTGATGCTCTCGCGCGGCGGCGCGGCGCCTTTGGCCAGCGCCACCTCGGCCAGCCCGGTGGCCACTCAGCCGTTGGCGCCGCCCGCGACCAACACGCCTCCGCCGGTGCCAGCCACGGCCGACATGCCCACGCCGGAGGGGGTTGGTGGGGGCGGTTCCGCCTGCAACTTTCGGCCAGAGCCAGCCTCCGGCTTTGGCTACGGCATTCAGAGCCACATCTTCGTTGGCGATAACGACTATTGGCTGGGCGTCATCAGCGATAAGCTGGGCTTCAACTGGGTGAAGATGCAGGTGCGCTGGTACGACCTGGAGCGCGAGCAGGGCGGAATTTTCTGGGATGTGCTGGACGCGGGCATGAACGAGGCCTGCGAGAAGGGCCTGCGGGTGATGCTGTCGATCGTGGCCGCGCCGGATTGGACCCTGGCTAACCCGATGCCCGCGCCGGAAGGCCAGGAGGCGCCGCCCGACGACCCGCAGTTGTACGCCGATTTCCTGGCGCAGGTCATCCAGCGTTACCCCGGCCGCGTGGGCGCCATTGAGGTCTGGAACGAAATGAACCTGGAGCGCGAGTGGAACACGGCGGAGGGGGTCAGCCCCGCTGCCTACCTGGAGCTCCTGCGCGCGGCTTTTACCACGATCAAGGCCGAGGACCCGAGCATCGTCGTCATTAGCGGCGCGCTCTCGCCGACAGGCATCAACTGCAACGGCAGCTTCCCCAACTGCCAGCCTAGCGGGCGCCCGATCGTGATAGACGACGTGAGCTATCTGCGCGAGCTCGTCAGCCTGGGGGGGCTCGACTACGCGGATTGCGTCGGGACGCACTCCAACGGCACCAACCTGCCACCGACTGCCGACGGGGCCAATCCGCCAGCGCGCAACGCCTTCACCTTTGGCGGCCCGTGGGACAACCCGCACTACTCGTGGGCGCTCAAGAGCCAGGTGGAGACCTACGCCGGCGTCCTGAGCGGCGCCAAGCAGCAGTGCGTCACGGAGTTCGGCTACGCCTCGCCGGTGGAAGGCAAGTTTCCGGCGAACTTCGGCTTCGCGGCCGATGTGACCGAGCAGATGCAGGCCGACTACCTGGTGCAAGCCTTCAACTGGATGCGCGATTCGCAGCAAGTGCGGATGGCCTTTCTGTTCAACCTGGACTACGGCCCCAAAGGGGGCGATCCGGCTGAAGATGACAATGTGATCTTCAGCATCCTAAACCGCGACGGCTCGCCGCGCCCCGCGTTTGACGCCCTCAGCGCGATGCCCAAGCCGTAGGCCGCCAGGCGCAGGTGCATCAGCCTATGTGGGGGCACAGTCGCTTAGGGTGGGCTGTGCCGCTGCTCGTCCTGCTGGCGGCGCGCTGCGCGGCCAGCCCGGCGCCCGGTCCCACGCCCCCCCGCCCAACCCCGCTGGCGCGGCTCTATCCGCTGCCGCGCCTGGCCGCGCCCGAATACGGCATCCAGGCCTTTCTGTGGTGGCACTTTAACAACAAGACCGGCTGGCGCGACGTCGACCTGGTGCGCGACCTTGGTTTTGGCTGGGTGAAGCAGCAGTTCTCGTGGCGCAATGTGTCGGGCGGGCCAGGCGGCTACGATTGGTTCTGGCCGGACGGGGTGGTCGACCTGGTTGAGAGCCGGGGGCTGAAATTGCTGGCGCGCCTGGATGGGACGCCCTTCTGGGCCACGGCTGACCCTGCCCTGGCCGAGCGGGTCACCGATACTCCGCCCAAGGATCTGGCCTTGTTCGGCGAGTACTGCGGCGCACTGGCCGAACGCTACGCCGGGCGGATCGAGGCCTATGAGGTCTGGAATGAGCCCAACCTGGCCCGCGAGTGGGGCAACCAGCCGCCCGACCCGGCAGCATATGCCGAGATGCTCAAGGTCTGCTACCTGGCCATCAAGGCGGCCGACCCGCGGGCCATCGTCATTTCGGCCGGTATGGCGCCCACGGATGAGGCCAACCCTGCCATAGCGATGCCGGACGAAGCGTTCTATCGCGCCTTGTACGAGGCGGGCGCGGCAATCTACTTTGACATGCTCGGCGTGCACGCGCCCGGTTTTGGGAACCCGCCCGAGCGTTCATCCCAAGAAGTCCTCGCTGATCCGGCCTGGGCCTCGCGCGTCTGGACCTTCCGCCACGTCGAGGACATCCGCGCGTTGATGGCGGCTTACGGCGACGGCGACAAACAGATCGCCATCACCGAGATGGGGTGGACATCGGACACGACCGGCAACCCGGTCTATAGCTGGTACGCGGTGGACGAGGCCACGCGCGCTGACTACCTCGTCCGCGCCTACCAGTACGCCAAGGCGAATTGGTCGCCCTGGATCGGGCTGATGAGCATGGTCTACATTGCCGATCCCGAGTGGACCGCATCCCACGAGCAGTATTGGTGGGCGATCACCCGTCCCACGCCGCCCGGCGAGCCGGCGGTCCTGCTGCCGGCCTATCGCGCCCTGCGCGAGATGGAAAAGTAAACGCCAGTTGAAGAACCGGGCGGCCGTGGCGGGCGCCTCAGGTGCTTGGCGGGATTTGCGGTTGCGCGCTTAGCGCGGTGCTCAGTCGCGCCTGACCAGGATCTCCTTCAGGGCGCCGAGCAGCAAGGTGACATTCTCGCGGCGCGAGGAGTGGCCCATGAGGCCGACGCGCCAGACTTGTCCCTTGAGCGGGCCAAGCCCGGCGCCAATCTCAATGCCGTATTCAGTGCGCAGGCGGGTCCGCACCTGGGCCTCATCGACGCCATGGGGCACGCGCACGGTGATCAACGTGGGCAGTCGGTGGGCCGGCGCTACGAAGGGCACCAGGTCAAGCTCGGCCAGGCCAGCGCAGAAGTATTCGGCGTTGGCGGCATGCCGCGCCCAGAGCGCCTCTAGGCCCTCCTCGGCCACCAGGCGCAGGCCCTCGCGCAAGGCGTACACCAGCGTGGCCGACACGGTGTGGTGGTAGGCGCGATCGGGACCCCAATACCTGGCCAACAGCTCCAGATCGAAGTACCAGGCCGATGGTGGTTGGGTCCGAGCGCCGATCGCCTCGCGGGCGCGCGGGCTGACGCTGACCGGCGCCAGGCCGGGCGGGCAGCCCAGGCATTTCTGTGTCCCGGCGTAGGCGGCGTCGATGTCCCAGGCGTCCAGGCGCAGCGGGAGGCCGCCCAGCGAGGTGACGGCATCCACCAGCAGCAATGCGCCGTGGCGGTGGGCGATCTCACCCAGGCCCTCCAACGGCTGGAGTGCGCCGGTAGACGTTTCGGCATGGACCAGGGCGACGACCTTGGCCGGGTGAGCGCGCAGCGCAGTGTCGACTTCTTCGGGAGCATAGACCTCACCCCAGGGCTTGTCGATCCTGGTCACCTCGATGCCGTGGCGGTGGGCAACTTCCTCCAGCCGGTTGCCAAAGAAGCCGGCGGCGCATACCAGCAGCCGCTCGCTCGGCGCCAGCAGGTTCACGAGCAGCGCCTCCATGCCCGCCATGCCGGTGCCCGAGACAGGAAGTGTTAAGGCATTGGTAGTCTGGAAGGTGTAGCGCAGCAGCTCTTGAGTCTCATCGAGCAGCCGGAGGAATTCGGGGTCAAGGTAGCCGAGCAGGGGGGTGCTCATGGCGCGCAGCACCCGCGGATGCACGCTGCTTGGTCCGGGGCCGAGCAGCAGGCGCGGGGAGGGGGCGAGTTCGGCAATCGGGTCAATTGGCAGCATAGGGGACCTCTTGGCGGCAGCGCCGGCGAAATGGCGCCGCGGGCATGATGGGTGATTGGCCGCATTGTAGCGCAGAATTCATCTGCCTGGCGCCATCGGCGAGCTGCGGGTGCGCGGCCCGCGGGTGATGGAGGGCTATCGGGCAGGCAAGGCGCACATGGGCCCGGTCTGCCGGTGACGCTGGATGAACAGGGCTGGGCCCACGCGGGCGACATTTGGCGCCTTTGGGCGACGGCGGTTTCTTC
The DNA here is from genome assembly GCA_020845955.1 of Anaerolineales bacterium. Lineage (GTDB taxonomy): Bacteria > Chloroflexota > Anaerolineae > Anaerolineales > UBA6663 > JADLEU01. The sequence goes on along the minus strand of JADLEU010000384.1, from coordinate 447 downwards.
CAGGTGCTAGGCCGGCGGCGTGATCTATGGCGCGCGCCGGATGGCGGCGCGGTGGTCGCGCGGGACGTCGAGGAGGTGATCCACGAGCTGCCGGTGGTGAGCGAAGTGGCCGTCGTCGCGCAGAATGGGCAGCCAACGGGCTCTGTCGCGCTGCGCACGGGCGAGATGCTGGCGGCCGTGGCGATCGTGGCTGTCTGCCGGCGGCGGCTGCCCGCCAGCCATGCGCCGGCGGCGATCACTTTTATGCCGCACCTGCCGCGCAACCCCATGGGAGCGATTGAGCGCGGCCGGCTGAGAGGCTGGCCCGAGCGCCGCCCCTGGCGCTGATTCTCAGGCGGCCGGCAGCGGGCCGCGCGGTTACGGCGCCGTCACCCCACGCCAGACGGCGTCGATGGCCTGCAAGGCCGTCAGGTTGCGCACCGGCCAGGACTTCTCGAGCACGGCCGG
>JADLEU010000383.1 GCA_020845955.1 Anaerolineales bacterium | reverse complement strand
GGCCGGGGCATCGAGCACAACCTCGGCGTAGCTGGTGAGCGCCAGATCGCGCGAGCGCCGGCTGTAGTTGGTCAGCGTGACGCGGCGGATTTCGACGTTGTCACGCGGCGAGACGGCAATTTCGGTCCGAGTTTCGATGCCCAGGTCACGCCGGCGGAACTGGACCCGGTCCGCGGCGAAGCTGGCCTCATACTGCTCAGGTTCACGCGCCACGGGATGATAGGCGACGGACCAGGCCTGCCCACCCTGCTGGTCCTGAACGTAGATAAAGCTGCCCCACAGGTCGCGGCTGGTGTCGGCGCGCCAGCGCGTAATCATCAGGCCAGGCTGAGGCGCCTGCTCGGGATGCTGATAGGCGCTGTATCCGCCGCCGGCATTCGTCACCACGACCTTGTAGGATCCGTTGGAAAGAATTTGGGCGCGCGGGGTTAGGGTGTGCGGCGTGGTAAACCGGCGCAGCGTGGGCACTTGAGGCGTGGGCCTACGAGCTTGGCCTGGCAACGCGCGCGCTTCGGGCTGGGGCGGCGGCTCAGCCAGCGGCACGTGGCGGGGGACCTTCTCCTGGAGCAGCACCTCGACGGCGGCAATCGCCGGCTCGGCGTGAAAGCGCCGCGGCATGGGGGCGCCATGGATGAAGTTGTCAAGCGCGATCAGGCTCATGCCCTGGTGATGGGCCATGTAGGAGCGCACCACGGCCGCCTGCTGGCCGCGTGGCAGGCGCGCCGGCGTGTAGTCGATGGCCTCATAGTAGCCGTAGGCCCCCGCGCAACCGGCCGAGGCCAGGCGCAGCAGGTTGTCCCAGGCGCCGCGCGGATCAAGCGGCAGTGCCAGGAAGGTGGCATAGGGCGCGATCACCAGGTTGTCAGCCAGATCGCGCTTCAAGCCCAGCGCAGGCACGCCAAAGGACTGGTACTGATAGTTGAGCTGATAATCGAAAGCATAGAAACCCGACTCGGAAATGCCCCAGGGAACACCGCGCGCGCTGCCATACTGGCGCTGGGCGCGCACGGCCGCGCGAGTCGTCTGGGCGAGAAGCGTGTGATCCGCTTCCCGCATCAGGAGGCCCGGCATCAGGTACTCGAACATTGTGCCGCCCCAGGAGAGCGCGGCCAGGCTGCCCCCCGCCCAAGTCAGCGGTCGCCCAAGCCGGAACCAGTGGCGGGCCGGGATCTGCCCGCGGGCAATGGTGATGAAACTGGTCAGCCGCGCTTCCGAAGCGATCAGGTCGTAGAAGCTGTTGTCAAGGCGCTGTGCTGGCAGGTTGTAGCCGACGGAGAAGACGCCGCGCTCCTGGTTGTACAGGAAGGTGAAATCCATGCCGCCTGAGAAGTAGTCGGCCGCCCGAGCCAGGGTGGCAAAGCGCGAACACAGCGCCTGGGCGGCTTCAGCCCGCGGATCTTCGGCCAAGGCGGCCAGGGAAGGCCACTGGCCGGCGACGGGCCGGCCGCCAAGCCGGAGCAGTTCGAGCGCCTGGCGCTGAGCCCGCACCTGGCGCTGAACGGCCTCGCTCCAAAAGCTGATCTCGGCCGGATCGGCAGCGCCCCGCCCCGCCGGCAAGGTTTGCGCGCGCTCAACCAGGACGCCGGCGGCTGTCTCCAATGCCGCCAGGTGCGCCACCCAATCGCCGGCCTGGGCGGCTTTCGCCAACCGGCCGGCCATCGCCTCGATCTCCGCGCCGAACAACTTCAGGTGCGCGCGGCCGCGATCCGTCTGTGGCTGGTATTGCCTGGCCGCTGCCAGCAGGCCAGCCAGGGTGTCTTGCAGCCCCGCCAGCGCCGCGGTCCGGGCGAGAGGGGCGCGCACGACCTCGAGACAGGCCTGCTTGATCACGATCAGGCTGGCAGCCAGGTTGCCGCTGTCGACGGTCGAGACGTAGGCAGGCTGGAGCGGCTGGAGGGTTTGCGTATCATACCAGTTGAAGAAGTGGTCCCGATAGCGCTCGAGCCGCTCCAAAGTGCCCAGCACCCGCTCAAGCCACTCGGCCAGGCCCTCCGCCTCCAGGTACCCGAAGTCATAGGCTGCCAATACCGATAAGAGCAAGAAGCCAATGTTGGTGGGCGAGGTGCGGTGAGCGATAACCGAGTTGGGCTCCAGCTGGTAGTTGTCGGGCGGCAGCCAGTTGTCGGCCGGCCCGGCGAACGTCTCGTAGAAGCGCCAGGTGCGGCGCGCCACCAGGCGCAGCGCCTCAGCGGCGCCGGCAGGCAGCGGACGCTCCTCTGGGCGGCGGATTGGCTGGCTGACCCAATAGGCCAGGATGGGCGACAGGACCCACAGGCCAACGAGCGGCAGCGTGACTAGCAGGGCCGCCGGCCGGACGACGGCCGCCGCGACCAGGATCAGGAGCGCCAGGCCGGGTCCAGCCAGCATGCGGGTCCAATAATCAGCCAGGCGCCGCGCCTGGCCGCGCTCGACCACGGCGGCGCTCTGCCACTGGAGCAGATCACGGTGGGTGACGAAACGCCGAACGATCACGCGCAGGATCGCGTCAACGTTGACCAGCGCCTCAAACAGCAAGGTCGCCAGCAGGAACGAAGCGCGGCCAGCGCCGATCCCGGCATCGTACAGCAGGTTGCGCGCGTAGGCCGGGGCGGGCTCGCCGACCGGGTGGACACCGCTGTTGAGCACCAGCCCGGCAAACTCGGGAAGGATGATCGGCAGCAGGGCCGCGATCGTCCAGATCCAAGGCGCGCCGGGCAGGATGGTCCAGCCCAGGATGAGGAGGAGCAAGACCGCCGGCGGCACGAGGCTGGCTCGCAGGTTGTCGAAGAACTTCCAGCGCGCGATGAGCGGCAGCGGGTTGCGCCCATGGCCGCCATGCGCGTTTGGCACGGAGGGCAGGAACCAATCGGCGATCTGCCAGTCGCCGCGGACCCAGCGATGCTGGCGTTGAATAAAAGCGTCGTAACCTGATGGGAAGTCCTCGAGCAGCTGCACGTCGGTGAGGTGGCCGACGCGGGCGTAACTGCCTTCGAGCAGATCGTGGCTGAGCAAGCGGTTCTCGGGGAAACGGCGGTCGAGAACCGAGTGACAGACATCCACGTCGTAGATGGCCTTGCCGATATAGTTCCCGCTTTCGAAGAGGTCCTGGTAGACCATCGAAACAGTCGAAGAGTAGGGGTCCAGGCCGACGTCGCCGGCGAACAGGCGCGCGAAAGGGGTCTCGGTGGCCGCCAGAGCACTGACGCCGACGCGCGGCTGCAGGATCCCATAGCCGGCGATGACGCGGTCACCGGCGGCGTTGAGGCGAGGGCGGTTAAGCGGATGGGCCATGGCGCCGGCCAGGCGGGCGGCGCTGTGGATGGGCAGTTCGGTGTCCGCGTCGAGCGTGATGACGTAACGCACCTGGTCGAGGCAGCTGAGATCGCCGGCAAAGGTGGTATAGGTCGTGTCTTGGTCGCCGCGCAGCAAGCGATTGAGCTCAAGCAGCTTGCCGCGTTTGCGTTCCCACCCCATCCACTTTCCCTCGGACGGGTTCCAGGTCCGGCGCCGGTGAAGCAGATAGAAGCGGTCGCTGCGGCCCTGGCCATGGTGCGCGTTCAGGGCATCCACGCGGCGGATGGCCGCGGCCAGCAGGCGCGCATCTTCGGGCCGCTCAGGCTCAGAGGCATCGGCGAAGTCGCCCAACAAGGCGAAATGCAGGTGCGGGTCACGATTGGCCAGGAAGCGCACTTCGAGATCATCGAAGAGCTTCTTAATCCCGGCCTCGCTGCTGATCAGGGCCGGCACCGCCACGAGCGTGCGGTGATCCGGCGGGATCTCTGTCTTGAACTCCAGTTTGGGCAGCGGCTGGGGCGTCAGCAGAATCGTGATCGTCCAGTTAACTGCCGCGACGGCGAGCGCGCTGGCCGGCAGGGCTAACAGCAGGGCGAGCCCGCCGGCGGCGGCCAATCCAGCCAAGCCAGCCTGGCGGGCAAATGCCAGCGCCGCGGCCACCAGCAGGGCCGTCAGCAGGAGGATGGCGCCGAGGTAGAGAGTGGTGCTCTGCCGGCGCAGCGCCGCGGCCAACCGCTCGGCCCGCGGCCGCCGATCGCCAATGGCGGCCTGAAGCGCCGGCAGGCCCTGATCCACAAGGTAGCAGCCGTTGTGGCGCTCCTGCTGGCCGCGCCCGGCATTGGCGGCAGCCGTTGCCAGCGCATTCGCCCGCTGGGCCACGACTTGTTCCGGAAGGCGTGCGCGGCGGCTGAGGCGCTCAACGACGTGGCGGTAGTGGTCGCGCGTGGCGAAGTCCATAGCGGCATAGGTGCCCAGGGGATCACGCCTAAGCTCGGCTTCGAGCGCGCTGTTGGCCTCAAAGAATTCCGGCCAATCGATGGCGGCGATGGCCCGCAGGCTGGTGATGACGTTCCCCACCGACGCCCGGTTGGCCGCCCGGCGCTGGTGTTCGCGGCGCGTCAGCGCATCGAGGTTGGTGCCACGCTCGGCTAACCACTGTTCCAGCCAGTGCACGACCGGCGCCACCGCGGGCGTCTGATCGCGCAGGCGCTCCAGGAGCTGAACCACGAACACCGAGTCGACCGGGCCGTAACCGCGCGCGACATCGGCCAGCGCAATGACGAATTGCGCCGACGGCCCGCTTGCCACCCCGAGGAGCCGATTGGCCCAGCGGTTGGCGTCGGCGCGCTTGTTGTGCGCTGCCCAGGCCTGGCCGACGAGCCGGCGCAGGTTCTCGATCAGGCCGGCCCGCAGCATGATGGCAACGGCCCAGAGTTCGCCGGTGGTCAGCGGCTGCACCGATTGATAGGCGCGAACAAAGCGCGTCAGGACTTCGAGATCAAGACGGCTGTCGGTATGGGCCAGCAGCTCCAGCGCCATCCCATAGACACGCGGATAGCCGGTATACGGCCCTTCGGCCAGCTTGGGCAGTTCGCCATAATACGCTCGCGACAGGTCACGCTCGACCTGGTGCAGGTGGCTGTAAACCACGTAGGCGTTGTCGAGCAGCCACTCGGCGGCGGGCGGCAAGGAGATGTTGGCGCGGGCTTCGGCCGCAAACCGGCGTTGGGCAGCCAGAAGCGCCCGCCGGTTGCCGTGAAACCTGGCCAGCAGAGGCAGCCCCCGACCGCTCGCCAGACGATCGTTCTTAGCCAGGCCACGGGCGTAGGCCTCCAGATGCTCAAGGCCGAACACCTCGGCCCGGATGACCGGCTGAGAGCCTTTGCCCAAGCTCATCGCCCGCCGGAAGGCGATCTGGCGAAAGAATCGCTCAAGCAAGGCCATTGGAATCGTG
>JADLEU010000382.1 GCA_020845955.1 Anaerolineales bacterium | reverse complement strand
GCCCCGTTACACCGTCACCGACCTGGGCACGCTGAGCGGAGCGAGCGAAGCGCTCGCAATCAGCGACAACGGTCAGGTTGCGGGTCGTTATCTCGCGGGCAGTTATTACCAGGCGTTTCTTTGGAACGATGGGGTGATGCAGGGGCTGGGCGCATTGGGCAGCGGGGACAGCCAAGCGACTGGCGTCAACGACGCCGGACAGGTGGTCGGGTATTCGACGGTTGCCAGCGGTAATCCGCACGCCTTTCTGTGGCAAAACGGCTCGATGCAAGATCTGGGCACGCTGGGCGGAAACCTCAGCATGGCATTGGGGATCAACAACTCGGGTCAAGTGGCGGGTGTTTCAATCAACAACACGTACCAACAGCGCGCTTTTCTGTGGAACGGGGCAATGGCGGATTTGGGCACCGTGAGTGGCGGAGACTCTAGCTCCGGTCAGGCTATCAACGACGCCGGTCAGGTGGCGGGATGGGCGAGACTTGGCGCTTATCCGGATTACACATCTCACGCCTTTTTATGGACTGGCTCGATGCAAGACCTGGGCACACTGGGATGGACGGACAGCCTTGCGCACGGCATCAACGACAATGGAGCGGTGGTCGGTCACCTTGCGAACGGAATCAATAGCAGCGATTGGCACGCTTTCTTGTCGCAGGGCGGCGGGATGCAAGACCTGGGGGGGACCCAAAGCGTCGCCTACGATATCAATAACGCCGGGCTCATCGTCGGCGCAGTGGGGCAGCAGGCCGCACAACGCGCCGTACTTTGGGAGAACGGACTGATCAAGGACCTCAACAACCTGATTCCCGCCAATTCGGGTTGGGTGTTGCAGGAAGCGCGCGCCATCAACAACAAGGGACAAATCGTGGGCAAGGGCACGTTCAACGGCCAGACGCGCGGCTTCCTGCTCAAACCAAACGCCTATTACTGGATCAACCCCGCCGGCGGCGCGTGGCACCTGACCACGAACTGGGACCCTCAAGGCGACCCCGGCGACGGCGACACCGTCATCTTTGCGCTGAACGGACAATATGCGGTGGATGCGACGACGATGTTCGCTGGCTCCGCGCCGGCTGCCATCTTGCCGGTGGAGCGCATGGTCATCTCGGGCACCAACACCGTCGAGTTCAACAATCTGAATCTGAATATGGTGTCCGATTCGCCCGCGGATCCCTCCCTGCAAGTGAATGATGGCGGTATCGCCAACGTCAACTCGGGGACGGCAACCTTTTCGCATGCTATCATCGGCGGATTGACGCCCTTGAATCCAGCCAATCCACCCATCGCTCGCCTGCAGGTGTTCAACAACGGCACCACGTTGAACGGCACGGGACGGCTGACCATCGGCAACGATGGGGCGGGCGATCTGTTCGTAGCGAACGGCAGCCACCTGACCAGCGGCGAGGCGCGTCTGGGCGGCTCGCTGCCCGGCACAGCGGTGGTGGGCGGAGACGGGTCGCTGTGGGACACTGGCAACATCGCCGTTGGCTATGGGGTCAGCGGCACTCTGACCGTCGAGAGCGGAGGGCGGGTGAACTCAAACGATGCCTATGTGAGCTTTGGCGCCCTCAGCGAGGATTCAAGGGCGATGATAGAAGGCGTCGGCGCGGGCGCCAGCCAGGCCTCCATGTGGGCGCTCCTGGGCAGTTTGACCGTTGGGCAAAGCGCGCTTGCCTTTGTCGAGGTGATGAATGGCGGCGACCTGTATGTCAGCCAGAATGTGCATATTGCCAATGGCGGGCTCTACATCGATGGCCGCCACGCCAACGGGGACCCCTCGGACCTGGACGTGCTGGGCAGCGTGTTCGTCGGCGGCGCTGGCAGCGCGAATCTCCTGGCACTGCGGAATGCTGCCAAGGGCGACATCGAAGGCGATCTGATTATCGGCCAGGATGGCCCCGGCAGCGCAATCCTGTGGGGCAGTGGAAACACTACGAATCGGACCCAATTGGATGTGTGGGATCCGCAAGCCGGTCTGTGCGCCATCGGGCGCGCGTTCGATGGCGGCGTGGCGCTCGACGCAGGCGGCTTGCTGCGCTGCCGGAACATCCAGTTGGGCCAGGCGGGCGCAACCGGAACCGGGTTTCTCAGCGTGGATGGCAGCGTCGTGGGCGCTCTGGAGGTGCTGCAGGTGGGCCAGGCCGGGGGCGGCGCCGGCCGGCTGGAGATGATGAACAACGCGCTGGTGGACACCGACGGGACGTACGTCGCCCCCAACGGCGTGATCGCCGGCACGGGGACGCTGGCCGTGGGGTCGCTCGGGCTGCACATCGACGGGATCATGGCCCCCGGCATCATGGTGCAGTTTCCGCTCGCTCAAGCCGCCCTGCCATCGGGCGCTCAGGCGCAAAACGGGGCCGCGACGCTGGCGATCAGCGGAACAATGACCATCAGCCCCACCGGGCGGCTGGCGATACCCTTGATCGGCGCCGGCGCGGGCCAGTATGGCAGCCTGGCCATCACCGGCACCGCCAGCCTGGATGGCGTGCTGGCGCTCAACTTCAGCGGGGGCTTTGCCCCGCAGCAGGGCAACACCTTTACGTTCCTCACGGCGACGGACGGCGTCAGCGGCGCGTTCGACAGCGTGACGATCCGCGGCCTGATGCCGGGCTTTCAGTACGACCTCACCACCGTGGGGGGGCAATTGGTGCTCGAAGCGCTCAACGACGGCGTGCCTTGGCGGACGCTCCTCCTGCCTTGGGTAGTGCGTTGACACCGGCCAGCGGCAACGCCAGCCTGCAGCGCCAGCCGATCCACTGGTCGATGTCGAGGCTATCGCGGCTGCCGGGCCGCGCGCCAGCCGGGCGAGGCGTCGTCGCAACCACAACCCGCCAGGCAGCCGCGCGCCTGACCGAGATCACGATCCTGCCCATCAGGGCGAGGCCGGCGGCCTGGTCGCCGCCGATGCGCTCTGGCGCCTAGAACGATCTAGGACCTCGGCCAACCGGGTATGAGCAGTGACGATTGATGCGGTGCGGCCCGGGGCGGTAGGGCGCGCCGTGGCTCTCCGACTGCGGCCGGGCGGGATGCGCCATTGAAGCTGACTTGCTAAGTCCGCGCCGGCGGCACAATCTCGGGCCATGCCATCGCCCAGCGCATGGCGCGCTGCTTCGCCAGCATCCGCCCGGCCCCGCCGGCTGAGCTGTTGGCGGGGCTGGCCGAGCGCGAGCTCCTGAGCCTGATCGCGGCTCGTCTGTCCAACGCCGGCCCCGCCCAGAAACCCTCCCCGAGCAAGAAGATGGCCTGAAACCGCGCCTCCAGCGTGGTCGGCAATATGCTGGTCGTGGAGCAATCGGATTGCCCCGAGTTGTCATTTGGCGCCAACACGGCTAAGATTCTAACGCATCTGTTACGTGTACAAGGTAGGTGCCCATGCGTTCCCTGCATGCTCAACTTGGCGCGATCCTCCTCAGCTTTCTGGTGCTCGTCACGGGATCCGCCGCCGCCACTTTTCTCTCAATCCGCGCGCAATACAGCGACGCCTTGATCATAAATGTGGCCGGCCGCCAACGCCTGCTGGTCCAGCAAATCGCCAGCGACGTGCTGCTCGTCGACCAGGGCCAGGCCAGCACTGGCGACTTGCAGGCGGTCGATGACGCCTTCGCGGCCAACCTCGCCGCTCTCATTGACGGCGGCCCAGCCGAAGTGACACCTGATCGCTTGGTGGAGCTGCCCGCCACACGCGATCCGATCATCCGGGCGGAACTGGACGAGGTCGAAGCCGCCTGGACGATGTTCCATACAGACGTCGCCGGTCTGTTGGCCGCCACGCCGGGCAGCCCCCAGGCCAGCGCCTCGGTGGCGGCGCTCGAGCGCCTGGCGCCCGAGCTGATTCGCAGGGCGGACACGGTGGTGGACCTGTACGAGGCAGCCGCGGCCGAGAAGATCGCTCGCGTGCAGACGATCCAAGCCATCTTCCTGGCCAGTGGCCTGTTGCTCTTGGTCGCTGGCACGTGGTTGACCCGGCGCCGGGTGCTCAACCCCCTGCGCGATCTTTCGCAGGCGGCCACCCGCATCGGGCAGGGTGATCTGGATTCCCCGGTCCCCTTCCAGGGCCTGCGCGAGGTCGCCGCGGTGGCGCTGAGCCTGGAGACCATGCGGAGCCAGCTCCGGGCGTCGCAAGAGGCGTTGCGCGCCTGGGCCGGAGAGCTGGAAACCCGCGTGGCACAACGGACTCGTGAACTGGTGGCCTTGTACGAGGTTACCCGCGAGATCTCGTCCCGGTTGGAGATCAACCATATCTTGCGGTCGGTGACCGATAAGGCCCGCGACCTGTTGGGCGGTGACGTGGCCGCCTTGTGCCTGCTCGACCACTCCGGCCAGGTATTGAACCTGCAGTCGGTCAGCGGTCCCGAGGAGACTGTCGCCGGGACCCGTCTCTCGGCGCAGGCTCCCCCTGCCGATCAGGTCCTGGCAGCCGATCGGGCGTTGTGTTGTGGGGCCGCGAACTGCGCGGGCGGTTGTGGAATCCTTGCCGCGCCGTTTCGGATAGGTCACATGGCTGCGCCGCTGCGCGTGGGTGACCGCGTCATCGGGTCTCTCTGCGTTGGGAGCCAGAGAGCGGAAGCGTTTCCGGCGGAAGCGACGAGCCTGCTCACCAAGCTGGCCGATTCGGTAGCGATTGCCCTGGAGAACGCGCGCCTTTACGAACAGGCCGAACGGGTGGCCATGCTGGAGGAGCGCCAGCGGATCGCCGCCGAGATGCATGACGGGGTGGCCCAAACCCTAAGCTACCTGGACCTGAAAGCTCAAGAGGCTGTCGAACTGGTGCAGGCGGGACATAGACCAGAGGCAGCCGGGGTCTTGCGCCAGGTCGGCAACGTAATCACGCAAGCTTCGCGCGAGGCGCGCCAGGCCATCGCCGCTCTGCAAGACGGCCCAGCCCACCGCTGCGCCCTGCAGGCCCAACTCGCCGAGCTGGCGCATGAGCCCCAGGTGAATGGCGGGCAGGTGACCGTCACGCTCCCGCCCCCGCCACTGGATTTGCCTCCGGCCCAGAGCGAACAGGTGCTGCGCGTGGTCAGAGAAGCGCTGCTGAACGCCCGGCGCCATGCCGGCGCCGAGCACGTCGCGCTTTACCTGGAGCAGGATACAACCGAGGCGACCGTGATCGTCGAGGACGATGGGCGAGGGTTTGACCTCCAGGCGCCGGTGACCGATGGCCACAGCCACTTCGGCCTGAGCATTATGCGCGCCCGCGCGGCCCGCCTGGGCGGCCGGCTGGTGGTCACGTCGGCTCCAGGGCAGGGGACCCGGGTCGCCTTATCCTGGCCCGCCCGCGGCGCCAACGGCGCGGCCCGGGCAGCGTGACGGGAGGGCTGACCGCGATGGACAGGATTCGGGTGTTGTTGGCCGACGATCATGCGCTCTTTCGCGAGGGCCTGGCCGGCATCCTGGCCGCCCAGGCGGACTTTGAGGTGGTCGGCGAGGCGAGCGATGGGCTAGAAGCCCTGGTCAAGGCCAGGGAGTTGGCGCCCGATCTGATCCTGATGGATATTCAAATGGGCGGGTTTGATGGCATCGAAGCCACACAGCGCATCAAGCAGGAATTCCCGGCCGCGACCATTGTGATGCTCACCGTGCGCGACGAGGAAGAGAAGCTGTTTGCAGCTATCCGGGGCGGGGCGCAGGGGTATCTGCTGAAAAGCATCCACGCCGGAGAGATGTTGGACATGCTGCGCGGCGCCGCGCGCGGCGAGGCGGCCATCACGCCGGCGCTAGCCGGCCGCATGTTGGAAGAGTTTCGCCGGATCGACCACGCGGCGCGCGAGGCACAAGCGGACGAAAGCGAGCCGCTTTCGCGCCGCGAGCAGGAGGTGCTGAGCCTGGTAGCCGAGCGCGCTACCGATCGGGAAATCGCCGAGGCCCTGCACTTGAGCGTGAACACAGTCAAAAGCCACATGCGCAACATCCTGGCCAAACTGCACGTCAGCAGCCGGTACGAGGCCGCGCGCTACGCGCGCCCCTCTCGCCGGGCAGGCTAGGCCTGGCGACCGCCCCCCCCCCTAGAACTAGTTCCTCCTCGTTAACGGCGGTCGAAAGATCGCTCCCTTTTTCATTCCCAATTCGCCGCGGCGAAGGATTGAGCGCGGCCCATTCTGGGCTTACTGTCAAAGGGGACCGGCAGGTAACCGAAAGTGGGGCCATGCCGAGAAAGACCAGAAAACCCGGCAAACATAAACGGCGCGTCTTGCTGCTGTCTACCCACCCGCTGCTGGGCGATGGGTTGCAGGTCATTCTCGGCGGGCTGGCGGATGTTGATTTGATCGGCCCCCTAGTCCTGGACGCTCAGGCACTCGATCGCGTCCCTGAGATCAGTCCGGACGTTATCCTGATCGCCGAGGAGGGAGGGCCCGCCTCCAGCGCGGCCGCGCTGACGGCTCGGCTCCTGGAGCAGTGCCCGGACGTACCCGTTATCCGTGTGGGGTTGAGGCAGGACACCATCCGCCTGTACACCTCGCACACACTTCCGGCGCATCGCGCGGACCTGATCGAGGCCATCCGCCGGCTTCCGGCTCTCGCCAGCCTGACGACGCCAGCCGAGGCGGGCATATCGCCGCACAAGCGTTAGGAGAACCGTATCCATGCGATCCAGTCTCAGTTGCTCAATTCGTCTTCGCCTGGCCAAGAAGGCGCTCGCCGCCGTGCTGGTCGTGGGCTTAGGCTCGGTCACGATTGCCAGCCTAGCGCAGGCCCACCCCTTGGCGCAAACGGCCGGCGAGGGCGAGGCGCTCTTCCAGAGCAAATGCACCCCCTGCCATACCATCGGCGGCGGCCGGTTGGTTGGCCCAGACCTGGAGGGCGTGACGGCGCGGCGAACCAAAGAGTGGCTCACGAAATGGATCTCGGCCCCCGACCAAATGCTGGCGGCTAAGGACCCGATCGCCACCCAGCTCCTGCAGGAAAACAACAATGTGCCCATGCCTAACCTCGCCCTGACGGAGACGGAGGTGGCGGCGCTCATTGCTTATTTTGAGACGAATCCGACGGTGCTGCCGCCTCAACAGCCGGCCCTCCCGGCAGGGAATGCGGCCATCGGACGGCAACTGTTCACGGGCGCGACACGATTTCAAAACGGGGGTCCGCCCTGTATGGGCTGCCACAGCATCGCGGGGATTGGCGCGCTGGGCGGCGGTGCGCTGGGGCCGGATCTGACCCCGGCCTTCAACAAGTACGGCGACGTGGGCCTGGCGACTTTTCTGAACACGGTTCCGACCGCGACGATGAACGCGGTCTGGACCCGCCAACCCCTCACGCCGGAGGAGCAGGCCGACCTTTGGGCGTTCCTGCAAGAGGCGTCGGTGGCGGGTCGGCCCATTCAGGCGCTCTGGCAACTCTCTGCCCTGGCCGTCGGCGGGATGATCCTACTGCTCATCCTCGGTCAAGTCTATTGGCGGCGGCGTCTGGTCGCCGTGCGCCGGCCGCTCGTGGCACGTTCTCGCATTTCTTCCTAACCGCATCTGGAGGTTGTTCCCATGGGTTGGATCCAGGACCTCGTCAATCCGAAAGCGCGCCAGTGGGAGGAGTTCTACCGCAACCGCTGGCAGCACGACAACATCATCCGCTCCACGCACGGCGTCAACTGCACCGGCGGCTGCTCCTGGGCGATCTACGTCAAGGACGGCATCATCACCTGGGAGATGCAGCAGACCGACTACCCGCTGCTCGAACCCAACCTGCCGCCCTACGAGCCACGCGGCTGCCAGCGCGGCATCTCCGCCTCGTGGTACGTCTACAGCCCCATCCGTGTCAAGTACCCCTACGCGCGCGGCGCGCTCCTAGACCTGTGGCGCGAGGCGAAGGCCCAACATTCGAACCCGGTCGAGGCGTGGGGCTCAATCGTCGAGGACGAGGCGAAGCGCAAGCGGTATCAAAAGGCGCGCGGCAAGGGCGGCTTCCGGCGCGCCACCTGGGACGAAGCGCTGGAGCTCGTCGTCGCCTCGTGCCTGTACACCGCCAAGCGCTGGGGACCGGATCGGGTCTTCGGCTTCTCGCCCATCCCGGCCATGTCGTACTTCTCGTACGCCGCCGGGTCGCGCTTCCTGCAGCTCTTTGGCGGCGTGAACATGAGCTTTTACGATTGGTACGCCGACCTGCCCAACGCCTTCCCCGAAGTGTGGGGCGACCAGACGGACGTGTGCGAATCGGCCGACTGGTACAACTCGAAGTACATCGTCGCCATGGGGTCCAACCCCAACATGACTCGCACCCCCGACGTGCACTTCATCTCGGAGGCGCGGCACGAGGGCGCCAAGTTCGTCGTCATCGCGCCTGACCTGAGCCAGGTGGCCAAGTACTCCGATTGGTGGATCCCGGTGAAGCCAGGCACCGACACCGCGCTGTGGATGGCCGTCAACCACGTCATCCTCAAAGAATTCTACGTGGACCGGCAGGTGCCGTATTTTGTTGACTACGTCACCCGCTACACCGACGGGCCGTTCCTGGTCCAGCTCACGCCCAACGAGGACGGCCAGGGGTATCGGGCCGGGCAGCTCTTGCGCGCCAACCGCCTCGCGCGTTACGCGCAGGAAGACAACGGCGATTGGAAGCTGTTGATGATGGACAAGCACAGCGGCCAGCCCAAAATGCCCAAGGGCACGGTCGGCTTCCGCTGGAAGACGGAGAAGGGCAATTGGAATCTCAAGCTGGAAGACGGCCTCGACGGCAGCCCGATCGAGCCAACGCTGTCCTTCTTCGAACAGCACGACGAAGTGCTGCAAGTCGCCTATCACGAATTTGCGGGGGACCAGGCGCATCTGCGCGGAATTCCGGTGCGGTACGTTGAAACGCAAGACGGCCGCGTGCCGGTGGCGACGGCTTTCGACCTGTTGGTGGCCCAGTTCGGCGTGGGGCGCGGCCTGCCGGGTGACTATGCTCAATCCTTTGACGACCTTGCGCCCTACACGCCCGCCTGGCAGGAGCAGTACACCGGCATTGGGCGCGACACGGCCATCCGGCTGGCGCGCGAATTCGCCGCCAATGCCGAGGCCACTCAGGGTCGCTCGATGGTCATCGTCGGGGCCAGCATCAACCACTGGTACAACAACAACCTGGCCTACCGCGCGCCCATCACCGCCTTGATCCTGTGCGGCTGCTGCGGGCGCAATGGCGGCGGCATGAACCATTACGTCGGCCAGGAGAAACTGACGCTCGTCGCGCCGTGGAACAGCCTGGCCTTCGCCAACGATTGGGGAGTCGTGCCGCGCCGGCAGCAGTCGCCCATCTGGCACTACGTCAACAGCGACCAGTGGCGCTACGAGGGCGATTTCACCGACTACGCGCCCGTTCCGCCTAAGACAAAGTGGGCCCAGGGCCACGCCATGGACCTCGCAGCGATGGCGGTGCGCCTGGGCTGGATGCCCTACTACCCGCAGTTCAACCGCAACCCGTTGGAGGTGCTGCGCGAGGCGGAAGCGGCCGGCGCACAGACCGACGACGAGATCGCCCGCTACACGACGCAACAACTGAAAGACGGCCAGCTGAGTTTTGCCGTTAACGATCCCGATGCGCCGGAGAACTGGCCGCGCGTATGGTTCATTTGGCGCGGCAACGCCCTGCAGGCGAGCGCCAAGGGCCACGAGTTCTTCCTGCGTCACTATCTCGGCACGCACGACAACATCGTGGCCGAGGAGCACGCGAAGGGCAAAGTCAAGAGCGTCACCTTCCGCGAACCGGCGCCACGCGGCAAGTTCGACCTGGTCGTGGACCTGAACTTCCGCATGGACACCTCGGCGCTGTACTCCGACATCGTGCTGCCGGCCGCCTTTTGGTACGAGAAAAACGACCTCAACACCACCGATCTGCACTCTTTTGTGCACCCGCTGGGGCAGGCCGTGCCGCCGGTGTGGGAAGCGAAGACCGACTACGACATCTTCAAAGCCTTCGCCAAGAAGGTGAGTGAGATGTCGCCGCTCGTCTTCCCGGCGCCGGTGCGCGACCTGGTGGCCACGCCGCTCATGCACGACACGCCCGACGAACTGGCGCAGACCCAGCCGCGCGACTGGGCCAAGGGCGAGTGCGAGCCGGTCCCCGGCCAGACCATGCCGCACTTCCGAGTGGTGGAGCGCGATTACGCCAACCTGTACAACAAATTCATCTCGCTCGGTCCGAAGGTGCGCGAGGACGGCTTCAGCGGCAACGGCGTCCACGTCCCAGCCAAAGCGTCGTACGATGAGCTGTTGGACAACCCGGTGGGCGGCTCTCCCGATCCCCGGCACCTGCGCTGCGTGGAATGGGGCGGGACGAAGTACCCCAGCCTCGAAGACGCGCTGGACGCCGCCAACGCCCTGCTGCACCTGGCGCCGGAGTCTAACGGCGAAGTCGGATATCAGACCTTTAAGCACGAAGAAGAAGTGACTGGCCTGCAACTAGCCGACCTGGCCGAAGACACCCGCGGCGTGCGCATGACGTTCCTTGACCTCACCCGCCAGGTCCGCCGGACGTTAATGAGCCCGTGCTGGTCGGGCATGGTGAACGACGGCCGCGCCTACGCCGCGTGGTGCCTCAACGTCGAGCGGCTGATCCCCTGGCGCACGCTCACCGGGCGGCAGCAGTTCTACGTGGACCATCCCTACTACATCGACTTTGGCGAGCACCTGCCGACCTTCAAACCCCGGCTCGACCCACGCCGGACGGGCGACATCGTCAAGAGCCTGGTGGACGACAAGGCGCTGGTGCTCAACTACATCACGCCGCACGGCAAGT
>JADLEU010000381.1 GCA_020845955.1 Anaerolineales bacterium | reverse complement strand
GACCGACCTGAACTTGCCGCCCGAAACCGAGCTGCAACTGCTGCGGATCGTCCAGGAAGCGCTGAGCAACGTGCGCAAGCATGCCCAGGCCAGCGCGGTTCGGGTATCGCTGCTTAACGGCGGTCCCGGCCTGGAACTGAGGGTCAGTGATAACGGCGTTGGTTTCAGCGCGGCCCAGATCGGTTCCGACCGGGAAGGCGGCCGGTCCCACTATGGCCTTAGCACGATGCGCGAGCGCGCCGAAGCGATCGGCGCCTCATTCGAGATCTCTTCCTGTCTTGGCCGCGGCACCTGCGTCGTGGTCTGCCTGAACGCTCAGAAAGCTGCCTAGACCCATGCGCGTCCTCGTCGCCGATGACCACTCTCTCTTCCGCGATGGCCTGGTCAGCCTGCTGGAGGCCGGCGGCTTTGAGGTGGCCGCCCAGGTGGGCGATGGCCGCGCCGCGGTGCAGGCTGCGCTAGCGCTGCGGCCCGACATTGTGCTGCTTGACCTGGCGATGCCGGCGGTCTCGGGACTGGAGGCGCTGCGCGAGATCCGGGCCGCCTGGCCCCAAGCCAGGGTCGTCATCCTCTCCGCCAGCGACGATGAGGACAGCCTGTTCAAGGCGAGCGAGGCTGGCGCCAGCGGCTATCTGCTGAAGAGTCTGAAGGCCGATCAATTCCTCGAGATGCTGCACGGCCTGGAGCGCGGCGAGGCCGCCATGACACGCCAGACGACTGCCCGGCTGCTGGCCGGGCTGAACCGCGCTGCCGCCCACCCGCCGGCCGCTCCAGATGCTTTGACGGCGCAAGAATCGCGCTTGCTGCAATACATCGCCGAGGGCCTCTCCAACAAAGCCATTGCCCAGGCCATGTCCGTCAGTGAAAATACGGTCAAGTATCACATCAAGAACATCCTGCAGAAGCTCGGCGTCCACAATCGGACCGAGGCCGCGGGGTATGCCATTCGGTCGGGGCTGCACAAACCCGAGCGCATGGCATAACGGTCCCGTTGCCGCGCGTTCTATCTGGGCAATTCCACTCCGCAATCCTACCCGTTCGAGCCTTGCGCGCTCATCTGGGTAGGCCGGCGCCTCACCCACGTTCGCCAAACGCTTTGGACGTCCGGGTGTTACCGCTCGCGGGCGATTGCGTTAAGCTTCACACAATGAGCCCGTCGGGCATGGGCCAGGAAGGGTAGTTGTGACACAGGCCAAAATTGTGGTGCTGTCGAGCCGGTCGCTGTTAGCCGAAGGTGTGGCAGCCCGTCTGCGGCAATTCTTAGGTGAAGCGGAGCTCAGCCTGATCGATGCCCGCCAGCCGGACGCCCTCCAGGACGTCATCGCGGCGGCGCCGACGGCAGTCATCCTCGATGCCGGGGACGAGGAGGTGAGCCGCCTGGCGCCGCTGGGCGTGCTGCTCACCGCTCTGCCCGCCCTGCGCATCGTCCGGCTCGACGCGCAGCGCGAAGAAATCCAAGTTGTTACGAGCCAGCGGCGAGAGATCGCCCAGGCGCGCGACCTGATCGAAATTCTGGACTCAATGGTGTAACGCAATGCCAGCCGGGGACTGGTCGGCCAGCCAAAGGAGGAACGACACCGGACCCCAGCAAACAGGCTGCCGCGCCAATCCACGCACGTTCATGTCCAAGGAGAGCGCTTTTATGAAGAAACAATTCACGTTAGGAGCCGGGCTGCTGGTTCTGGGCGTGCTGCTGGCCGCCTGCGGCTCCACAATCACCCCGGCGCCGATCGTGCAGGAAGTTCCAGTGACGGTTGAGGTGCCTGTCGTTCAGACGCAGATCGTCGAGGTTCAGGTGACGGTCGAGCCGGCAGTCCAAGTGCCGTTCGAGGCGTTGTGGGCCAGCTCGCCGCACGCCGACGCGGAGGCCGAAGCGTTCGTGCACTGGAACGAGGATGACCCGGCCGAGGTGCCCGCCGACTGCGCCCGCTGTCACAGCACCAGCGGCTACCGCGATTTCGTCGGCGCCGATGGCTCGCCGGCCGGCACGGTGGAGGCCAATGCGCCAATTGGCGAAGTCATCAGCTGCGAGGCGTGCCACAGCGAAGCGACGCAGGCGATGTCCAGCGTCAGCTTCCCGTCGGGCGCTGAGATCACCGGGCTGGGGGCCGAGGCGCGCTGTATGCAGTGCCACCAGGGCCGCGCGGCCGGGATCAGCGTCGACGAGGCGATCACCAACGCCGGACTGACCGACGACGACACGGTTAGCGAAGACCTCGGCTTCACCAACATCCATTACTTTGCCGCGGCGGTCAGCCGCTACGGCGCCCAGGTCAAGGGCGGCTACGAATATCCCGGCCAGTCCTACGATGTGCTCTTCGATCACGTCGCGGGCGTGCAGGCCTGCACCGACTGCCACAACTCGCACAGCCTGGAGATCAAGATCGACACCTGCGCCGCCTGCCACGGCGTCACCAGCACCGAGGAGTTGCGCAACGTGCGCATGGCCAGCTCGACGGTGGACTACGACGGCGATGGCGACGTCGAAGAAGGAATCTTCTTCGAGCTGGAAGGCGTGCGCGAGAAACTGTTCCTGGGCATGCAGGCCTATGCCAGTGAAGTCGCCGGCAAGCGCCTGGTGTACGACACGGCCACTTACCCCTACTTCTTCATCGATGCCAACGCCAATGGCGCGCTGGAAGAGGATGAGACCGCCTTCGAAAACAAGTTCAACGCCTGGACCGGCCGGCTAGCCAAGGCGGCGTATAATTACCAGACCTCGCTCAAGGACCCAGGCGCCTACGCTCACGGCGGCAAATACATCATCCAACTGCTGTTCGACTCGCTGGCCGACCTGAACAGCGCCTTGGACGCGCCCGTCGACATGGCGGGCATGCACCGCATCGACGCCGGCCACTTCGCCGGCTCGGAGGAGGCTTTCCGGCACTGGGACGCCGAGGGCGATGTGCCCGGCACGTGCGCCAAGTGCCACTCGGCCACGGGCTTGCCGACCTTCCTGGCCAACGCGGCCAACATCGCCACGCACCCGGCCAACGGCCTGATGTGCGAGACGTGCCACAACGACGTGCAGGCCTTCACCCGCTACACGGTTGACTCGGTGCGCTTCCCGAGCGGCGCCACGGTGAGCTTCGGCGAAGGCGCCGAGGCCAACCTGTGCATCAACTGCCACCAGGGCCGCGAGTCGACGGTCAGCGTGGACAACGCTATCCGCGCCGCGGCCGTGGGCGACGACGAGGTCAGCGAAGCACTGCGCTTCCGCAACGTCCACTACTTCGCCGCCGGGGCCACGCTCTTCGGCGCCGATGCCAAGGGCGCTTACGAGTATGCGGGGCAGGAATACTTGGGCCAATTCACCCATGGCAATGACGGGGGCATCGGCGGTCCCGCCGACTGCGTGAGCTGCCACCAGACCCACGCCCTCGTGGTGAACGTGGAGGAGTGCGCGGACTGTCACCGGACCGTTGAAACGGTCGAAGATCTGCAGACCATCCGCGTGTCCGAGGTGGATTACGATGGCGACGGTGACGTGACGGAGGGCCTGGCGGGTGAGATTGCCACGCTGCAAGAAGCGCTCTACGCCGCCATCCAGGCCTACGCGGCGGACACGGCGGGCACGGCGCTGGTCTACGACACGCACGCCTACCCGTACTTCTTTGCCGACGCGAACGCCAACGGCGCCGTCGACGAAGGCGAAGAGGGCTACGCCAGCTGGACCCCCGGCCTGCTGCGCGCCGCCTACAACTACCAGTATGCGCAGAAGGATCCGGGCGCCTTTGCCCACAACGGCAAGTACATCATCCAGATCCTGTACGACAGCCTG
>JADLEU010000380.1 GCA_020845955.1 Anaerolineales bacterium | reverse complement strand
TTTGACAATGGGCAGCCGCTGCCTTTCGCTGCCACGGCCGCCGGCCCTGGCTGCCCGCGTGCTAGAATAGCCTCATGGGATGGGACGTCGTCGGCCATCAATGGGCGGCCGACATGCTCCGCCGCGACCTGGCCCAGGCGCGGGTGCGGCATGCCTATCTGTTCACCGGCCCGGCCGGGGTGGGCAAGCGAACGCTGGCCGCCGAGCTGGCGCGGGCGCTGCTCTGCCAGCAGCCCGACCCGCCTTGCGGCCAGTGCCGGCACTGCCAACTGGCAGCGCGCGGAAGCCACCCTGACCTGCTGACCGTCGAGCCCGTGGTCAGCGGCCGCAGCGTGCGCGCGGCCAAGATCAAGGTCGAGGCGGTCCGGCAGGTAATTTACGACCTGACCCTGAAGCCGATCGAGGCCAACCGTCGCGTCGCGCGGCTGCTGAACTTCCACACCGCCAATGCAGAATCGATGAACGCTTTCCTCAAGACCCTGGAGGAGCCGCCGGGTCAGGCTGTCATCCTCCTGACCGCCCAGCGCGCCGACGACCTGCTGCCCACCATCGTCTCCCGCTGCGAAGTCGTCGCGCTGCGCCCTCTGCCTCTGGATACGGTGCGCGCAGCGCTGATCACACGCTGGGGGGCGCCCGCCGAGCGCGCTGACTTGCTGGCGCACCTGGCCCAGGGGCGGCTAGGGTGGGCGGTGCGAGCGCAGGCCGACGAGGCCCGGCTGCTGGCTCGCGCGCAGCGCCTGGACGACCTGAGCGCGCTGCTAGCCGGCTCGCGCCTGGCGCGTTTTGCCTACGCCGAGCGCCTGGCGCGCGAGGGCAGCATCGACCGCATCCAGGAGACGCTGGATCTGTGGCAGGGCTATTGGCGCGATGTGCTGCTGGCCGCGGCCGGCGCCGCCGCGCCGTTCGCCAACCCAGACCGGCAGGAGACTATCCAGCAGATCGCCCAACAGGTTACGGTTGAAACCGCGCGCCGCGTGATCGTGGGGCTGCAGCAGACGGCCGACCGGTTGGAGCGCAACGCCAATACCCGCCTGACCCTGGAAATATGCTTGCTGGATTGGCCGCGGATCAGTAATGGCGGCCAGTGACGGCGGGCCGCCCATCCCGCCGCCGGTCGCGGCGCCTGAGCTCAGCGCGGCCACGCGCGCGCCCGGTGGATGGTTGACCTTCGTTGGCTGCCTGGCCGCGGGTTTCGGCCTGTTCTTCCTGGCCTCGTCAGTCTTGGGGCTGCTGTTTGACCGCCTGACGATCTGGGCTAGCCTGGCGGTCTACGTGGCCAACTTCGCCTGTTTCACCGGCGCGGCTTATGTGTTAGGCGTGCGGCGGCCCGGTTTGACCTGGGCCGAGTTCGGGCTGCGGCCCTTCAACCCCGCCTGGCTGTGGCTGGCGCTGGCCGCCGTGGTGGCCGTCCTCCCACTGCGGGCGGCGGCGGCGCTGCTGGCCGAAACCGTCCTCGGCGGCGGGCTGAGCGGTCTGCAGCCGCGGCTTGCCCTGGTGGCGCCGGAGGGTCGGCTGGGCCAGAATTTCGTGGTGACGCTGCTGGGCGCTGGGTTGTTGGTGCCTTTCGCGGAGGAGGTCTATTTCCGGGGACTGCTCCAGCGCTGGCTGCGCTCGCGCTATAGCTTTTGGCCCCGGGTACTGCTGAGCGCGGGCCTGTTCGCGGCCGGTCACTTTGACAGCGCCGGGGTCGTCGCGTCGAGCTTCTTTCTGGGACTGATTTGCGCGGCGGCGCTGGAACGCAGCCGGTCGCTGTGGCTGCCGGTCGCGATCCATGCCGTCAACAACAGCGTGGCCGTGATCCTATTGTACCTGGCCCTCTTCGTTCAAGACCGAATTCAATAAGGAGCATGCCCTATGGAAAACCCGTACACGAACGCCAGCGGCCAGCGCCTGGACCTCCCCGAACCCAGCGTCGCGGCGCAGGGGCGGGGCGTCACCGGCATGGAGTACAAGATCGTCGGCACCACGCTGCAGGCCGTGATCCTGGAGCTGGATCCCGGCGAGACTGTCTTTTCCGAGAGCGGCGGCATGGCCTGGATGAGCGGCAATGTCACCATGAAGACCAGCGGCCGGGGCGGCGGGCTGGGCGGCGTGCTCAAGCGCGCGGTCAGCGGCGAATCGCTCTTCCTGGTGGAATATACCAGCCAGGGCAGCAAGGGCCACGTGGCGTTCGCGTCGGACTTTCCCGGCAAGATCGTGGCCCTCAACCTGGGTCAGGGCCAGCAGATGATCGCGCAGAAGCAGGCCTTCCTGTGCGCCGAAAAGACCGTTGACCTGGACATCTACTTCCGGCGCCGGCTGGGGGCCGGGCTGTTTGGGGGCGAAGGTTTTGTGCTGCAGAAGCTTACTGGCCCGGGCGTGGCCTTCGTTTGTCTCGACGGCGAGATCATGGAGTATACCCTGGCGCCGAACGAAGTCCTGAAGGTGGATACGGGCCACGTGGCCATGTACGAGCCCACCGTGTCGTTTGACATTGAGCTGGTCAAGGGGATGACCAATATCCTCTTCGGGGGCGAGGGGCTGTTCTTGGCCACCCTGCGCGGCCCGGGCCGCATCTGGCTGCAGACGATGCCGACGCAGAACCTGGCCAAGGCGATTCTGCCTTTTATGCCCAAGGCTGGGGGTGGCTAGGCGCTCACCAGGGCTCAGTGCTTAGCGGCTGGCCGGCGATGTCGACCGCCATGGAGTGCAGTTCAAGATCAAACCATTCCAGAAACAGTTCGCGTGTGCGGTTCGGCGGCCAGAGCTGAGGGTCGGTGAACCAGCCCTCCAACTCCATTTCGAAGATCAACTGGAAGTTGAGCAGCACGAACTCACGCGTGTCTTCGAGATAGTCGTACTCGGGGACCAGAAGGGCCAGGGTGTCGTCTTGCCGCAGGCTTTCGAGGCTAACATCGAGGTCCCCCCCTGGGCTGGCCTTGAGCCAATCCAGCATCGGCTGCTTGGGCTTGACGACGGCCACCGTGCGGTTTACCAGACGCACGGGGCTGAGCTTACGCCGAGACAGAACTATGCGCTTGGGCATGCGACCTCCGCAGGCGGAGCGGCGCCGGTCAGTGACCGCCAGCGCCGGACTAGCTTTGACACCCCTTAGTGCTCATGTTATCATGCCTCTCTGCTCGTTGGCCGCCAACCGCGCTCTCGTCTCGAGGGCGCTTTTTGTGTGAAGGCTCACGGTATGCGAACCGTCGATTGGCACGAGGGCGGGGTGCGTTTGATTGA
>JADLEU010000379.1 GCA_020845955.1 Anaerolineales bacterium | reverse complement strand
CTAGAGTCGGTAATTTCGTCGCTCCGATTGAATGACAAAGGACACTGAGAACACCCCGCCGCCCCGACTATAGTGGAATCGCCGCTCAAAATGGGCGGAATGATACCAAATTACTCGGGAGGCCCGATGAAAACAGCGCTCGTCAAAGATTGGATGACGCCCAACCCGGTCACTGCCTCGCCCCAGACATCGCTGCCCGATGCGCTGCAACTCATGCAGAAGCACCACATTCGCCGTCTGCTCGTGACTGAACACGGTCGCCTGGTGGGGATTGCCACCCGCGGCGATTTGCGCGCTGCCCAGCCCTCGGAAGCGACCAGTCTCAGCATCTTCGAACTGCACTACCTCATCGGCCGGATCACGCTCGATGAGATTATGACCCGGGATCCCCTCACCGTCTCGCCCACCACCACTATCCAGGAGGCCGCCCGGCTCATGCTGAAGCACAAGGTGGCCGGGCTGCCAGTGATTTCCGACGGCCGCGTTGTGGGCATCATCACCGAGTCGGACATTTTCCGGCTGGTCGTGAGGATGTGGGAGCAGGAAGACGAGCCTGTGACGGCTTGAGGCGCGGCCTCCAAGACCGGCGTGATCCAGCCTCACCCGTTGGCGGCCGCCGCCTGGCGCGCCGCGCCTGTTTGCTCACATTGGAGGCGTCACGATGATGCCTGAACCCCGCACAGCCTCGCTTGATGCGCTGCTGCCGGCTGATATGGCCGTCAAGGCCGAACAAATCGGTGTTCGCAAGGCCCACCTTAACCCCATCAGCATGTTTGTGCTGGCCATGCTGGCCGGGGCCTTTATTGCGCTGGGCGCCGTCTTTGCCACCACGGTCTCGGCTGGCGCCAGCGCCCTGCCGTTTGGCGTTGCCCGCCTGTTGGCGGGCCTGGTGTTTAGCCTGGGCCTGATCCTGGTCATCATCGGCGGCGCTGAACTGTTCACCGGCAACAACCTGATCGTGATGGCCTGGGCCAGCCGCAAAGTCAGCACGGCCTTGCTGCTCAAGAATTGGGCCGTTGTCTATCTGGGCAACTTCTTCGGATCGCTGGGGACGGCGCTGCTGGTGTATCTCGGCGGGCAATTCACATTCGGGCAGGGCGCCGTGGGCGCCGCGGCGCTGGCCACCGCCAACGCCAAAGTCGGCCTGGGGTTTCTTCAGGCCATCGCGCTCGGCATCCTGTGCAACGCCCTGGTTTGCCTGGCCGTGTGGTTGACCTTCAGCGCCCGCACCACCACCGACCGCATCCTGGCCATCATTCCACCGATTGCGGCGTTTGTGGCCGCCGGTTTCGAACACAGCGTCGCCAACATGTACTTCATCCCGGTTGGCTTGTTCATCAAAGCCGGGGCGCCTGCCAGCTTCTGGACGAACATCGGCAGGACCGCGGCCGATTATGCCAGCCTCACCTGGGGCAGCTTCCTCTTTCGGAATCTCCTGCCCGTGACCCTCGGCAACATCGTCGGCGGCACGCTGTTGGTCGGCGCCGTGTATTGGTTCGTCTATCTGCGCCAGGCGATCCCTGCCTCCGCCCTGGCTGCCAAGGCGCCCGAGCCTGTTCCCATACCAACTGAGGCGCCATCTGCCCCGGCCGAGGTAGCAGGCAACGGCCGCCACTGAGCGGGGAAGGCAGCGAGCCGGTCATGAGCCAGGTGGAGCTGGCCGCGCTGATCCAAGAGGCCGCCCAAAACAGCGTGGCAGCCGGCGCGCAAAGCATCAGCCTGGCCGTGGAAGAAGAACTGCCGCGCGGCCGGGTGCGTCTGAGCCTATGCGCTGAAGGGCCAGGCTTGCGGCCGGCTAGTCTGGCGGCGCCCGGCCGGCTGCGCCTGAAGGCGGCGGCGCAGGCCTGCGGCGGCCATTTCCAACTGGCCAGTGCGCTGGTCGAGGGCGTCTGGCTGGCAGCCGAGTTCCAGCGCAACCACGAAGGCTGCCTGCCTCTAGGTGACCTGGCCGGCGCCTGGTTGGCTCTTTTGGCGGAGCACCCGGCGGTGCACTGGCAGTTCCACTATCGGGCCGGCCCCTGCGCTTTCTTGTTTGACGACCAGGACGTTAAATCCGAGCTGCGTGATCGGCCGCTGGCCGAACCAGCGGTAATGGCCTATCTGCGGGAGGTGTTGGCCGCCGGTGTTCGCGGAGTGCGGGCGGCCCAGCCGGCCTCGATCGAGCCGCGGGCGGTAGGAGAGGCAGGATGCCAGCCGTGAAATCACTCGAGGACCTGCGGCACTGGCGTGGCGCGGCCCGGCAGCAGCGGCAGGCCGCGCCGCGCCAGACGCAGGTGAGGGTGTCGATGGGCACGTCCAGCCTGGCGGCCGGCGCGCGCGCTGCCTGGCAGGCCATTGCCGACTTTGTCGACCAGCAGAGCGTCCGCGGCGTCCAGGTGGGCCAGAGCGGCGGCTTCGGCCTGGATTCTTGGGAGCCGGTGGTGCAGGTGACCACCCCCGCGGCGACCGATGGCGGCGAAGGCCAGACCGTGACCTATGGCCGGGTGACGCCCGATGTCGCGCGCCGCATCATGCGCGAGCACGTCGTGGGGGGCCGGGTTGTGACCGAATACGTCGTTCCGGCCGGCTGGAGGTAAGGCATGCGCGCAGCGATGGCCCACAGAGCGAATGGACACCCGCCGCCGGCGCCGCCCGAAGTGACGGCGGCGGTCACGGCTGCCGTGGCCGAGCACGGCGATGCGGCCGGCGCGCTGATCCCGGTGCTGAGCGCCGTCAATCGAAGGTTGGGCTATCTCCCGCCCGCCGCGCTGGCGGAAGTCAGCCGGCGCCTGGGCATGCCGGCCAGCCGGGTCTATGGCGTCGCCCGGTTCTACACGCTGCTGTCGACCGAGCCGCGCGGCCGGCACCTGGTGCAGTTCTGCGAGAACGCCCCCTGCCACGTGGTGGGCGGGCGGCGGGTTTGGGAAGCGCTGCGCCAGGCACTGGGGCTCGCGCCCGGCGAGACGAGCGCCGACGGGCGCTTCACGTTGATCACCACCAGCTGTATCGGCGCTTGCGCGGTGGGCCCGGTCGTCGTGATCGACGATGAGGTACACGGCAACCTGACGCCCGATCAGGTCGAGGCGCTGCTGGCGCGCTACGCGTGAGGTGAGCATGCAGACCTTCCGCTCCCTGGTGTTGGTATCTGGAGATCCGCGGAGCCTGGCGCTCGGCGCACAGGCCGTCTTCGAGCAACTGCAAAGCGCGGTGCGGCAGCGCGGTTTGGAGGCGGAGGTCGCTCTAAAGCTGATTGGCGAGGCCGGCCCCACCGCCGCCCTGCCTTTGGTGATCATCTACCCTGAAGCAGTCGTCTACGGGCCGGTGGCGCCGGCCGACGCGGCCGACATCGTGCAGCAGCATCTGGCCATGGGCCACCCGGTGGAACGGCTCCAAGCGCCGGAACGCGACCTGGGGGGCCGGCTGGCCTGGCTGTCCGCGCGGCGCGGCACGCTGCCGGCTGAGCAGCGCATTCTGCTGGCCCGCGCCGGCCGCATCGATCCCGAGAGCATCGAAGACTACATTCTGCACGACGGATACGAGGCGTTGGGGCGGGCGCTCACCGGCCAGACACCCGCTGAAGTCCTATCCCAGATTGAGGCCTCCGGGCTGCGCGGGCGCGGCGGGGCCGGCTTCCCGACCGGACGAAAATTGAGGTTGGTGGCCCAGGCCGAGGGTGAAGAGAAATACATCGTCTGCAACGCCGACGAGAGCGAGCCGGGCACGTTCAAAGACCGCCTGCTGATGGAGTCTGATCCGCACGCGCTGGTGGAGGCCATGGCGATCGCCGGCTATGCCGTGGGAGCGCACACCGGGTTTGTCTACATCCGCGGCGAGTATCGGCTGGCCTACGCGCGTCTTGAGAAGGCCATTCAGCAGGCGCGCGCCAGCCGCTTGCTGGGACCCGACTTGTTCGGCACGCGCTTCGGCTTTGACGTCCACCTGCACGCGGGCGCCGGGGCCTACATCTGCGGTGAGGAGACGGCGCTGCTCGAGTCGCTGGAAGGCCGGCGTGGCGAACCGCGCTCGCGCCCGCCTTACCCGGTCACGCGCGGGCTGTGGGGCCAACCCACGGCCGTCATTAACGTTGAGACCCTGGCGAACATCCCGCCGATCGTGCGCCACGGCGCGGCTTGGTACCGCACATTTGGCACGCCCAGCAGCCCCGGCACCAAGCTCTACACCCTCATGGGCAACGTCAACGTCACTGGCTTGATTGAAGTGCCCATGGGCATCACGCTGCGCGAGGTCATCACCATCTACGCGCGGGGCATGAAGGGCGGCGGCCACTTGAAGCTGGCCCAGACCGGCGGGTCAAGCGGCAGCGTGATCCCGGCTAGCTTGCAGGACACGCCGATCGATTACGCCTCCTTTGCCAGGCTGGGGGTCGCCTTGGGCTCTGGCGCTCTGCTGATCTGTGACCAGGACACCTGCGCCGTCGACCTGGTGCGCGTCTTGCTGCGCTTCTTCCGTCACGAGAGCTGCGGCAAGTGCACGCCCTGCCGAGTGGGCACAGAACAGGCCTATCAGATCCTGGCCCGCGTTGCTGAGGGCGGCGGGCATCCCGACGATGCCGCCAGCCTGGAGCGCCTAGCCCACAGCCTCGAAATGCTTTCGAATTGCGGCCTGGGGCAGACGGCGGCCCAGCCGCTGCGCGACTTGCTACGGCACTTCGGGGCTGAGTTTGATGCCCATGTGAAACTGGGGGTCTGCCCGGCAGGCGCCTGCGCGCTCGCCCGGCGTCCAGCCGTGGCGGGCATTCTGGGCGTGCCCATCAGCGGCTGAGGAGAGCGCGATGATCGAGCTGACCATCAATGGCCAAGCCATTCGAGCACAGGCCGGGAGCAGCGTGCTGGCTGCCGCCCGGGCCAACGGCATTACCATCCCCAGCCTGTGTGACCACCCTGATCTGAAGCCCTATGGCGGCTGCCGCCTGTGCGTGGTAGAGGTCGAGGGGGCGCGGACCCCGCCGGCGGCCTGCACGCTGCCTGTTGCGCCCGGGATGGTCGTGCAGACCGAGACGCCGGCGCTGGCGGCCGCGCGCCAGGCGGTCTTGGAGCTCTTGCTGGCGAACTATGTCGACGGTGATGCGCCCGCCGCCGGGCCAGCTGAAACGGAGTTCATGCGCTGGGTGCGGCGCTACGGCCTGGCGGCGCCGGCCGGCGTGGCGCCGCGCTACCCGGTGGACGCTGACCCTAACCCCTTTATCCGTGTCGATATGAACAAATGCATCTTGTGCCTGCGCTGCGTGCGCGCCTGCGCCGAGGTGCAGGGTCGTTTCGTCTGGGGGACGGCCGAGCGCGGTTTCGACACGCGGATTGTGGCCGGCGCCGACACGGCGCTGCTCGGGGCGCGCTGCGAGTCGTGCGGCGCGTGCGTCGCCTACTGCCCAACTGGCGCGCTGGACGACAAGCTCTCGCGCGGCCTGGGAGCGGCCGAGCGCAAGGTCACGACGACCTGCACCTATTGCGGCGTGGGCTGCCAGCTTGATCTGAACGTGCGCGAGAACCGCATTGTTGGCGTGACCTCGAACCCGGCCGCGCCGGTGAATGGCATGGCGCTGTGCGTCAAGGGCCGCTACGGCTATGACTTCGTGCACCATCCGCAGCGACTGACCCAGCCGCGCGTGCGCGGCTACCTGCTGGAAGGCGACGGCCGGCGCCCGGCTGGCGGCAGCCGCGGTCCCTGGGTAGAAACGGATTGGGACACCGCCCTGAACCTGGTGGTGCGCCGGTTGACGGCCATCAAGCAGGCCGCCGGGCCGGACGCCATCGGTGTGCTGGCCTCGGCCAAGTGCACCAACGAAGAGAACTACCTGATGAACAAGCTCGCGCGCCAGCTGATCGGCACCCACAACGTCGATCACTGCGCGCGCCTGTGCCATGCCTCCACCGTGGCGGGCCTGGCCATGTGCTATGGCTCGGGCGCCATGAGCAATACCATGGCCGACATCTACGCCCATGCCCGGGCCATCTTCATCATCGGCTCGAACACCACCGAGCAGCATCCCGTCTTTGGCGCCAGGATCCGCCAGGCAGTGCTCCAGCGCGGTGTCAAGCTTGTGGTCGCCGACCCGCGCCGCATCGACATCGCCGAGTTTGCCGCGCCGCGCTTTGGCGGCCTGCACTTGCGCCAGCGGCCCGGCGCCGATGTGGCCCTGGTCAATGGGCTCATGCACATTATCCTGCGCGCGGGCTGGCACGACGCGGCCTACATCCAGGCGCGCTGCGAAGGCTTCCAGGACTTGGAAACCACGCTGGCCCATTATCCCCCCGCGCTGGCGGCGGAGATTACGGGCGTGCCGGTGGATCAGCTTCACCAGGCAGCCGAGATCATCGCCCGCAACAAGCCCATGGCGGTCTTCTGGGCCATGGGCATCACCCAGCACACCACCGGCGTGTTCAACGTCCTCAGCCTGGGCAACCTCCAGATGCTGCTGGGCAATATGGGCGTCCCAGGCGGCGGGGTCAACCCACTGCGGGGCCAGAACAACGTGCAGGGTGCCTGCGACATGGGCGCGCTGCCCAACGTGTTCCCCGGCTACCAGGCCGTGACCGACGAAAAGGCGCGCGCCAAGTTCGCGGCAGCCTGGGCCCTGCACGACGGCGGGCCGCACCTGGCCGAAACGCCTGGCCTAACCGTAACCGAGTTGATCCCGCTGGCTGGCGAAGGCCAGATCAAGGCGCTCTACATCCTGGGGGAAGACCCGGTGTTGACCGACCCCGACGTCAACCACGTGCGCCGCTGCCTGGACGCGTGCGACTTCATTGTGCTGCAGGAGATCTTCCCCTCTGAAACGGCCGAGTTCGCCGACGTGCTGCTGCCGGGGACGGCCTTCGCCGAGAAGGATGGCACGTTCACCAACACCGAGCGGCGCGTGCAGTTGGCGCGCCAGGCTGTCTCCCCGCCCGGCCAGGCCAGGCCCGACTGGGCCATCATCGCCGATCTGGGACGACGCCTGCTGGCGCACGAAGGCCGCCGGCCGGCAGGCCCCCAGGCCGGTTGGGACTATGCCTGCCCGGCGCAGTTGATGGATGAGATCGCGGCAGTCACGCCGTCTTATGCCGGTGTCAGCCACGAGCGCCTGGAGCGCGGCGACACGCTCCACTGGCCAGTCAAAGGCCGCGACCATCCTGGCACGCCCATCCTGCACATTGGGCAGTTTACGCGTGGGTTGGGCAAGTTCTTTGCCATCGACCACCTGCCGCCCAAGGAACTGCCTGACGACGAGTTCCCCATGGTCCTGACGATCGGCCGCGTGATCTATCACTGGCACGGCGGCGAGATGACCCGCCGGGCTGAAGGGCTATTGGCCGTCTATCCCGAGACGCTGGTCGAAATCAACCCGGAAGATGCTGTCCGCATCGGCCTCAACGGCGCTCAGACGGTGAGAGTCACCTCGCGGCGTGGCGAAATGCTGGCGAAGGCGATCGTGACCGACCGCGTCTCGCCGGGCCTGATCTTCGGCAACTTCCACTTCCCCGGCGCCCAGAACGTCAATAACCTGACCATCGCGGCGCTGGACCCGATTGCCAAGATCCCCGAGTACAAGGTGTGCGCGGTCCGGATCGAAGCCGTCGCTGGCGATAGCCCCGAGGCGGCGCCGGGGCTGGCTCAAGCCGCGGCGCCCGCCGGCCGGAGCGCGCCCGGCGGGGCCAACTGATCGGGGCGCCGGGCCGCCTGGCGCTTCACGCGAGAACGAGCGCCGGCTCACCCTGCATCTGCCCGACCGCCTGGCCCAGCCGCCGAACGCCCTCCTGGATCTGATCTGGCGCAGCGTTCGAGAAGTTGAGGCGGCAATAGCGAGCGCCAGCGCCCGGCTCGGCGAAGAAGGCATCGCCTGGGACAAACGCCACGTTGGCCTTGACCGCCACTGCGAGCAGGGCCTGGGCGGAAAGGCCCTCCGGCAGGCGCAGCCATAGGAACAGCCCGCCGGCTGGGCGCGTCCAACTGACGCCGGTGCTTGCGGGGAAGCTCTCGTCCAAGGCCGCCAGCATCACATCTCGCCGGGCGCGATAGACTTCGCGCAGCGTGTGCACGTGCTCATCCAGGAAGCCCCCGCGCGCCACCTCGTGGGCGACCATCTGGGTGAAAGTGCTGGTGTGCAGGTCAGCCCCTTGCTTCAACTGCACCAATTTGGCGATCACTTCCTTGGGCGCCACAATCCAGCCCAGGCGCAGCCCCGGCGTGAGCGTCTTGGAAAACGTGCTCAGGTAGATAACGTTGCCCAGGTCGTAGCCGTTGTCGCGGCGGAGGTTGTCGCGGTCGAGCGCCAGCAGGGTGGGCAGGTGTTCGCCCTCGTAGCGCAGCTGGCCATAAGGGTCGTCTTCGACGATGGGCACGCCGTATTCCTCTGACAGCGCCACGACCCGTTGGCGGCGCTTGAGTGACATCGTCACGCCACCCGGGTTCTGGAAGTTGGGCAGCAAATACATGAACTTGATGCCGGTTTTAAGCATCCCGTCCAGCTCGTCGGTCTTGATCCCGTCGTCGTCGATGGGCAGGCTCACGTAGTCGGGCCCAAAGACGTTGAAGGCCTGGAGCGCGCCCAGGTAGGTAGGCGCCTCGACCAGCACGCGATCGCCGCGGTTGATCAGCAGCTTGCCGATCAGGTCCAGGGCCTGCTGCGAGCCGGAGGTGATGAGCACGTTTTCCGGGCGGGCCAGAATGCCGTAGCGGCTGATGTGGCGCGCGATCATTTCGCGCAGCGGAGGGTAGCCCTCCGTGGTGCTGTACTGCAGGGCGGCCTGGCCGCGCTGCCGGTCAGACAGGATCGCCTGGCAGGCTGCCTGGAACCGCTCCAGTGGAAACAGCTCTGGCGCGGGCAGCCCGCCGGCAAACGAGATGACTTCCGGGCGCTGGGTCAGCTTGAGTAGTTCGCGGATGGCCGAACTGGTCAGGGTCTTCGTGCGGTGGGCGTAGCGATAGGACCAGGGCGTGGTCATACGGTCTCCTTTCCCTCCCAGTCTAGCGGCCGGTCACGGCGTGGCTAGTGTCATTTGTCCGCCGCCGACCGCTGATTTTCGTCGCAAATATCAAGATTTCCGCGCTCCTGAACCCGGCGGCGGCATGCGTTTTGTCTTGTGCCAGGGTGACATACTGCACTTTCCGCTCGCGCGTGACCTCAGTATCCTAAAAGCACTGGGACCGCAGCTGCTGCCTGTGCCCCTGGGAGGCACGCATGTTCAAGCGCATTCTGGTGACGTTGGACGGTTCAGATTTCTCCGAGCGGGCGCTTGAACCCGCTTTCCACATCGCCAAGAAGTTCGGGGCCGAGGTTGTGCTGTTGCGGGCGTTGAGCGCGGAGGTCATGGCCGTGGCTGCCGGGAGCGGGCCGCAATACGTCGAGCTCAGCCAGATGCACGAGCGGCACGATCGCGAGGCAGCCGAGAGCTACTTGCGCAGCATCAAAGCGCAGTGGCTGGCCACGGGAGTGCCGATCCTGACCCAGGTGACTGTCGGCGCGCCTCCTGAGCAGATCCTGGCAGCGGCCGATACTGGCGCGGTCGACTTGATTGTGATGTCCACCCACGGCCGCAGCGGGTTGAGCCGCTTTCTCTATGGCAGCGTCGCCGAGGCCGTGCTGCGCGGGACACAACGGCCGGTGTTGATGATCCCGATTAGATAGCGCGGATGGGGAGGCTATTCAGCGAGCACGGCCAGCGCCGCTGGCCTGCCGCGCCTGGGCAGGGAGAACATCGACGAGGCGCGCACCGGCCGAAAGCCGGTGCGTTCTCTCTAAAGGCCGCGAGCCGAGCATGCCCGAGTCTGAAACCAGCAAGCCAGTTGACGTGAACGGCGAAGACCCGCGGATTGTCGCCCTGCGCGCCCTGCGCCAGCGGGCCCAGGCGGGCGGGGGCGCCGAGCGCACCGCGCGCCAGCACGCCAAGGGCAAGCTGACGGCACGGGAACGGCTGAACCTGCTGCTTGATCCAGAAACCTTCAACGAGCTGGAGCCGTTCATCACCCATCAAGGCGATGAACTGGGCCTTGGCCTGGACAAATACCTGAGCGATGGCGTCATCACCGGGTACGGCCAGGTTGAGGGCCGGACCGTGTACGTCTACGCCCAGGACTTCACCATCTATGGCGGCACCCTGAGCGTCATGCAGAGCCACAAGATTTGCCGCGTGATGGACCTGGCGCTGCGGAACGGTGTGCCCATCGTCGGGCTGATCGACTCGGGCGGCGCGCGCATCCAGGAAGGCGTGAAGAGCCTGGGCGGCTATGCCGAGAT
>JADLEU010000378.1 GCA_020845955.1 Anaerolineales bacterium | reverse complement strand
TACTATCCGATCCTGGGCGGCATTGAGAATCATGTCCGTCTGTTGGCTGAGACGCAGGCCGCCGCCGGGCACGCCGTCTCCGTCCTGGTCACCAGCCGGGACCGGCGCACCCATGTGGACCGGCGCGGCGGCGTGCGCGTCCTCTACGCCGGCCGGGTCGCCACGGTGGCATCGACGCCGCTCAGCTTTGCCCTGCCGCTCCTGCTCCGCCGCGAATGCCCGGATATTGCGCACCTGCACTTTCCTTACCCGCTGGGCGACTTGGCCCAGGCGCTCTTTGGCCGCGCCCGCCGCACGATCATCACCTATCACAGCGACATCGTGCGCCAGAAGCAGCTGCTGCGCCTGTACGCGCCCGTGCTGCGCCGCAGCCTGGCCGGTGCCGCGGCCATCATTGCCACCAGCCCCAACTACGTCGCCACGTCGCCCTTCCTGGCGCCCGTGGCCTCGCGCTGTGCTGTCATTCCCCTAGGCGTACCGGCTGAGCGCTTCGCCGCCGCCGACCCGGCAGCCGTCGCGGCCATCCACGCCCGCTACCCGGGTCCCCTGCTGCTGTTTGTCGGCCAATTGCGTTACTACAAGGGCCTTGAGGTCCTGATACAGGCCATGCAGGCGCTGCCGGGCGCAACGGTGCTGCTGGTGGGTGAGGACCGCACCGCCCGCAGGGCTGCGCTCGAGGCCCTGTCGGCCTCGCTGGGCGTTGGCGGGCAAGTCCGCTTCCTGGGCCGCCAGGCGGACGAGAATCTGCCGGCGCTCTATCACGCTGCCGATGTCTTTGTGCTGCCAGCCGTCGAACGCAGCGAGGCATTTGGCACGGTGCAGCTGGAAGCCATGGCGGCCGGGCGGCCGGTGGTGTCCAGTGATGTCGGCACGGGCGTCGCCTGGGTCAACCAGCACGAGATCACGGGTCTGGTCGTGCAGCCGCGCCGCCCAGATGAGCTGGCGGCCGCCCTGCAGCGCCTGCTGGCCGATCCGGCGCTGCGCGCTCGACTGGGCGCGGCCGGGCAGGAGCGCGTCCGGGTGCACTTCACCCAGGCTCGCATGCTGGCCGAGATCGACGCGCTCTATCAGAGCGCATTGTAGATTGGGCCGTTAGCGGGTAACATATTCCTCCATGCCGAACCGACTCAGCCGCTTCTGCGAAGGCGTGATGGAGGCCACCTGGCTGCTGGGGCTCATTGTCACCCCCCTCTTCTTTAATATCTTCTCATCGCGCGTTTTTGAGCCAGACAAGATCACCACGCTGCGCTCGCTGGCCCTGGTCGCTCTGGCCGCCTGGCTGATCAAGCTCATCAGCGAGGGCGGGGTCCGGTTTGAGGCCGCCCGCAGCCCCTATGCCTCGCTCGCCGGATTCTTGCGCGTGCCCCTGGTGCTCCCGGTGGCGAGCCTCGTGCTGATCTACCTGATCGCGACCGTGTTCTCGGTGGCGCCACAGGCCAGTCTCTACGGCTCTTACCAGCGGCTGCAGGGCACGTTCACGACCTTTTCTTATTTGGTGCTGTTCGGGGTCCTGGCCGGCAATGTTCGCCGCCGCGCCCAGGTCGAGCGCGCCGTCACCCTCGTGGTCATCGCCAGCCTGCCAGCCAGCCTGTACGGTATCCTCCAGCACTATCGCCTCGACCCGCTGCCGTGGGGCGGAGACACGACACTGCGGGTGACCGGCAGCATGGGCAACGCTATTTTTCTGGCCGCCTACTTAATTATGACGGCGCCCGTGGTGCTTGGGCGCGTGGTCACCTCGTTTCACGGCATCCTCACCGATGAAGATCCACGCCGGCTGCTGTTCAACGTCGCGCGCGCCGCCATCTACATCTTCATCTTGGCCCTCAACCTGGTAGCTATCTGGTTTACCGGCAGCCGCGGCCCGTGGCTGGGCCTCTTGGCCGGCTTCTTCTTCTTCTTCGTGCTGCTGTCACTCCACTGGCGCGCGCGCGCGCTCACGCTCAGCACAGTCGGCCTGGCCGCGGTGTTGGCGGTCTTTCTGATCGTGCTGAACATCCCGGGCGGGCCGCTGGAGCAAGTGCGGCAAATGCCGGGCATTGGCCGGCTCGGCCAGGTTTTCGAAACCGAGGGCGGCACGGGCCGCGTGCGCGTGCTGATCTGGGAGGGCGTAGTCGACTTGATCTCGCCGCATGAGCCGTTGGCCTTCCCGGACGGCACGGTCGACAAGTGGAATGCCCTGCGCCCCCTGATCGGCTATGGTCCGGAAGCGCTCTACGTCGCCTTCAACCGCTTCTATCCGCCAGACCTGGCGCACTATGAAGCCCGTAACGCCTCGCCTGACCGGTCTCACAATGAGACCTTTGACGCCCTGGCGTTTACGGGGCTGCTGGGTCTGGCGGTGTATCTGATGCTGTTTGTGGCAGTCTTCTACTACGGTCTGAAGTGGCTGGGGCTTATCACCAGCGCGCGGCGGCGCAATGTCTTCCTGGCGCTGATCCTGGGTGGGGGCGCGGTTTCGACCATTGCCTTTGTGGCCTGGCAGGGGCCCGAGTTCCTTGGCGTTGGCTTGCCCTTTGGCATGCTGATGGGCCTGATCGCCTTTCTGACCCTGTACGCGCTGGTTGGGCTGCCGCGCGAGCGAAATGGGGCCGAGCCGTCCGCCACTCCTGAGCCCTGGCGCGCCATTGCCCTCATTGGCCTCTTTTCGGCCATCGTCGCCCACTTCGCCGAAATCCACTTCGGCATTGCTATCGTCTCCACCCGTACCCACTTCTGGGTCTATACGGGGCTGATTTTTGTCTTGGGATTTGTTTTGCCTACCCTGCCGGCGGGCGTCGAGCCCAGCGCCGACGAAGGCGCGGCCCGGCTGCGGCGGCGTGGCCGCGCCGTTGCTCGCATCGCCAGCGCTGAAGGGCGCAGCCCCGATCAGCAGTGGGGCCCGGTGTTAGTTGGGGCCTTCATGATCTCAGCCGTCCTGGTGACCCTGGGCTTCGGCTTCATAACCAACAACAATCGATCCACTGAGGCTGGCCGCATCCTGATCGACGCGCTGACGATCCTCCCGTCGGCGCCCGGCACGCGCTCCTACGCCATCCTGGGCATGCTGGTGATCACCTGGCTGGCGGGCGGCACGTTGGCCCTGCTGGAAGAACCGCAAGCTACCCGTGGGTCAAATCTGTGGGGCACGCTGGGCGCCGGGCTGGCCCTGTCGCTCGTTATCACCATGATCGGGTGGATCGCGATGTCGTCGCACCTGGCCGCCATCGCCAGCATTCAGCCTCAGAACCTGCAGCAGCTCCTGGCTTCGGCCAATGCCGTGGCCGCCACCTTGACGGTGTTCTACCTCTTAACCGCGCTGTTAGTGGTGTGCCTGGCCGCGGCCCTGGTGGTCGAAATGCCCTTGGTCAGCCAGGGGCGCGCCGGCCCGCGCGGGCGGAGCCTGGCCAACCGTTCGCCCTTGGCCGTGATCGCCTACTTCTCCCTGCCGATTCTGGCGGTCCTGACGTCGATTTTCCTCAACATGCAGTTCATCCAGGCAGACGTGATTTACAAGACCGGGCTTCAATTTGACGACACCGGCCAGCCTCAGGCCGCCGTGCCCCTGTTTGAGCGGGCACTGGCCCTGGCGCCCAGCGAAGATTACTACTACTTGTTTCTGGGCCGCGCCTATTTGAACGTCACCAACAGCCTGACCGACGATGCCCAGCGCGACCAGATCCTCGGCCAGGCCGAACAGCAGCTCCAGGTCGCGCGCCGGCTCAACCCCCTGAACACCGACCACACCGCCAACCTGGCCCGCCTCAACCGGCGCTGGGCCGAAGTTTCGACCGACGCGAACTTGCGCGCCCAACGCGCCGCGGCCGCCGACGCCTATTACCGCCAGGCCGTCCAGCTCAGCCCTAACAATGCCGGCCTCTGGAACGAATGGGCGGCCTTAGCCTTTCAGGTGAATGGCGACGCCGCTTCCGCGCAGCAGAAGCTCGACACCTCCTTCGCGCTGGACACCTTGTTTGATCAGACCTACTTGCTGCAAGGCGACTTGTATGCCTGGCAGGCGCGCCAGGTGGCGGAGCCTGTGGCCCAGCAAGCCGCCTTTCAAAAAGCGATCGACGCCTATCTGGCCGGCATTGCTGTGGCCGAATCCCGCGGCGCCCCAGCCGGCAGTCTGCGGGCCAACATGGCCGCGGCCTATGTTGCCGCTGGCCGGCTGGCCGACGCCATCGCGGCCTATCAGGAAGTTCTTGATCGCGCGGAGGCCGGCGTAGACCCCTGGCGCGTCAACCTGGCCATCTCGGAGTTATATGCCCAGTTGGGCGATGCGGGACAGGCGCGGGCTTACGCCCAGTCAGCCCTGCAGATAGCGCCCGATACCGACAAGCCAAACGTTCAGGCCTGGCTGGATCAGCTGCCGCAGTAGCGCGGCGCTGACCCGGCCACATCGCACCCACACCTTATAGGAGACGATATAGGAGACTATGATGAAGCAATATGCCGCTCTCCCTGAGATGGTCATTGATCCCAAGAAACGTTATACGGCGGCTTTCAAGACCGACCAGGGCAGCTTTGTGGTGGAGTTGTTTGCCGACCGCGCGCCGCGGACCGTCAACAATTTCGTCTTCCTGGCCCGTGATGGTTTCTACGACGGCGTCACGTTTCATCGCGTCATCAGGGGTTTTATGGCTCAGGGCGGCGACCCCACCGGGACGGGCAGCGGTGGGCCCGGTTACCGCTTCGCCGACGAGTTTCATCCGGGCCTGCGCCACAACGCGGCCGGTATCCTCTCCATGGCCAATGCGGGCCCCAATACCAACGGCAGCCAGTTCTTCATTACCCACGGCCCCACGCCTCACCTCGACGACAGGCACTCAGTCTTTGGCAAGGTGATCGAGGGCCTGGATGTCGTGTTGGCGATCCCCGAGCGTGATCCCGGCCGGGCGCGCGACCTGGGCGCCAGGATCAACCAGATTGAGATCACTGAAAGCTGAGCCGAAAGGCGGCAGCGCTGGCGGGGCGGCGCCGCTTCGGCGCTGCCCCCCGTTGCCTATCCGCCATGACCGACAGCGTTGAGCGAATGCCCATGCCGGCTGCTCCCCCCTCTCGGCCGCCAGCCGCGAAGCCGCTTGGTGTGCAGTTGGCCCGGCTGGCGGTGCTCGTCATCGTCATCGGCATCACGATCGCCATCTATTCACTCGGCGACCAAACCGCCGCCCTGGCGGCCTACGGCTACCCGGGGCTCTTCCTGCTCTCGATCCTGGCCAACGCCACGATCGTCCTGCCGGCGCCGGGCCTGGCCCTGGTTTTTGTCTTTGCCGGCAAGTTATCGCCGTTAGGCGTAGGCCTCGCCGCGGCGGCTGGCGCGACGCTGGGGGAGCTTTCGGGCTATCTGGCCGGCTTCAGCGGGCAGGCCATCATCGAGAACCGGGGTCTTTATCAGCGCCTGGAGGGCTATATGCGCCGGTATGGGGCCCTGACCATTGTGATATTGGCCTTTCTGCCCTTACCGATATTCGACCTCGCCGGGGTGGCGGCTGGCGCGCTCAAGCTCCCCGTGCAGAAGTTTCTGTTTTGGTGCTTCCTGGGCAAGCTGCCCAAAATGCTCTTGATTGCTCTGGCCGGCGCGTACTCGATCGGCTGGGTCGCCGGGCTGCTGCGCTAACGTATCGCCCCCGAGACTGCGCTAAGCGCTGCGTCCGGCGGGGTAAGCCTGTTGCCGCAGCGTCAGCCGCCGGATGACATCTTCCCGCACTCTGACGCCTAGTCCAGGCCCACTCGGCACCGTGAGGGTGCTGTCGGGGTTCAGCGTAAACGGCGGATCGATGACGTCCTCTGGAAAGTAGCGGGCGGAGGCCGAAATATCGCCCGGCAGACTGAAGCCGGGCAGCGAGGCCACGGCCACATTCCCTGCTCGGCCGATGCCGGTCTCCAGCATGCCGCCCATCCACACCGGCACCCCTTGCCCGCGGCAGAAATTGTGGATCTGGATCGCTTCGTGCAGGCCGCCCACGCGCCCCGGCTTGATGTTGATAATCCGGCAAGCCCCAAGTTCCAGCGCCCAGCGGGCGTGCGTGACTGAGTGGATGCTTTCGTCCAGGCAGATCGGGGTCTTGAGCAGCGGCTGAAGTTTGGCGTGGTCGATGAGATCATCTTGGGCCAACGGCTGCTCAATCAGCAGCAGGTCGAAGCTATCCAGCGCCTGCAGGTGCTCCGCGTCTTCCAGGCGATAAACAGAATTTCCATCCACCTGGAGCAGCAGATCCGGAAACGCCCGGCGAACCGCCGCCGTGTCGGTAGTGTCGCGGCCAGGCTTGATCTTGAGTTTAACCCGCGCGTAGCCCTGCGCCAGGTAGCCCGCCACCACCTCCACGAGCTTCTCAGGTGACGCCTGAATGCCGACCGACACACCCACTCTCACCCGATCGCCCCGCCCGCCAACCAATTGCTGCAGCGAGGTCCCGGCGCGTTGCCCGAATAGGTCCCACAGCGCCAGCTCCATGCCGGCCTTGGCCATATTGTGGCCGGTGATGTGGCCGACGGCGACGCGATACCCCTCTATGTCGTCTAGATCTGAAGCCAGGACGGCCGGCACGATGAAGTCGTCCAGGATATGCCAGTTCGTTTTCGTGGTCTCGTAGGAGTACCCCGCGTGCTGGCCGGCGACGCACTCGCCCCAGCCCACCAACCCGCCAGCCTCGATCCGCACCAACACACATTCGCGATCCAGCTCGATCCAGCGAGACGTCTGGAACGGTGTGACATAGGGCAGCTTGACGTGGTAGAGTGTGATTCGCTCGATCTGCATGGCTCAGTTCTCGCTGACTTCGATGCGAAAGCCCGCGCTCGACAAGGCATAGAATGATCGCTCGCGGCCCTCGCTGGGTTCGTGAAGAAAGTCGGTCACCCAATAACCGCTGCTGAAGGCCGCCTCAAACAACTCGCGCGTCTGCAGCCGCCAGGCGCGCGCCATCGCTAGGTCTTGGGCCTTGATGGCCTGCAAGTCGGTCGGGATCTCGATAAGCGCCAGCGTGCTCGCCAGAGTCTGGATTCGGTCCGGCGGGCGCGGCAGCCCGTTGGCGCCGGGCCGGCTCGGATTTACGATCACGGCCCCGGCCGACGTAAATGAGTCCAGGACCAGCGCGGCCCGCTGGCCGAACATCCGCTCTTTTACCCGCGGCGACGTGATCCACCAATCCACCTGGAAGCGGTCTGATGGCAGCCCCGCGTTGAGCGCGTCGGTCATTTCGCCGTACACCTCCCGCCGATAGGCGTTGCACACCGCCCCCAGCTTGGCAATATTCAGGTGCCCATTGCGCGACTCGAGCGGGTCATAGGTCCACGTGATCAGCCGGACACCCTGAGCGGCGACATGATCGCGTTGGGCCAGCTTGAGCTGATAGCCGATGTGATGGCCCTGATAGGCCGGCAGCACGCCCAGTTGGTGCGAGCAATGCTTCAGGCGGGTGAGCGCGGGCCGGTTCCTTTGCCCCTCGTCGGTCCCCAGAAAGCCAAAAAGGAAACCCACCATCCGCTCGCCATCAAAGGCACCCAGGACCAGCCCCCCGTTGTGCGCCACGGTCGTCAGCACGTGCAGCGGCACGACCTCCAGTTCCAAGCCGGGCCACACTACGCGCTGGATCGCCTCCACCGCATGAAACTCAGCAGCAGTGCTGAGCGGCCGAACAGTGATTAAAGGATCGTGATCCATAAGCCTACCTGTCAGGGTCCAAGACATCGTGAACACTTTTGGCTTGGTGGAGTAGCTCGGAAAAGGCCCAAGACATCGTGAACAGTTGTGGATCGATCAGGCATGCGCGAACTCGGGCCTGAGCCGGGCGACTGTTTCGGGCAGCGGATAGTCGAAGGACTTGCGCCGTTGCCAGGCCTGCTGCGCCGAACATT
This sequence comes from Anaerolineales bacterium, assembly GCA_020845955.1. Lineage (GTDB taxonomy): Bacteria > Chloroflexota > Anaerolineae > Anaerolineales > UBA6663 > JADLEU01. Next base: position 108 of record JADLEU010000378.1, on the reverse strand, counting down.
GATACCAGATGTCCAACCGTCGCGTGTGGGTGGTGACTGTCGCCCAAACGTATTTCCCGGCCAGACGTTGGCTGACGGGCCAATCTTCGTTGAGCAGCGCGATCGTCC
>JADLEU010000377.1 GCA_020845955.1 Anaerolineales bacterium | reverse complement strand
CGACGGCTTCGTCTGGAGCCAGCGCATCTCGGTCGCGCTCGGGTTCGTGTTCGCCCTGGCCCTGGCCGCCGCCAAGTTCGCCCCCCTGCTGGCCGGCCCGCTCGAGTGGAGCCAGTAAGCCCGGCCGCGCGAGTGGCAGTGCTAGCTAACTGCGGTAAAATGGGGCCTGGTCAGGCAGGTGGCGGCGTGGCTGCCCCTGGCTGTCTCAGCCCTAATCGAATTGGCGCCGCCGCTAGCAAAGCGAAGGCGGGCGGCCGGCGCTTGCGTCCCGGACGGACACCGGTCTCGGCCCAGCAGCCGCGCCTCGGCGCTCCTGGGCCGTGGCAGCCTGCCCGCTGCGCATTTGGGCTGCCCTGGTCCGCGCGGGAACGATGCCGGCGTCGTGTGGTGGCCGGGGGGCTGGAGACCAGAAGGGGGGACACGCAGCGCGGCTGATACTCGTCCAATCATCGTTGCATGAATAAGGTCTGCCCGTCCTGCGGGTCCGAAGCGCCCGCCCCATTTCGCTTCTGCGGCTTTTGCGGCGCCCCCCTGGACCTGGTTCCGGCCCAATTGGGCGAACCGACGGGCGAGAGCGGGGCGGCCGCGCAGGCGCGCAGCGCGCGGCGTCTGGTGACAATGCTCTTTGCGGATTTGAGCAATTTCACCCACACCGCCGCCCGAGTTGATCCGGAAGAAATTTTCCTCGCTATCCGACATACCCTGGAGCGCCTGGCCCAACCCGTCAAGCGGCACGGCGGTCATCTAGACCGCTACGTCGGCGACGGCTTTCTGGCCACCTTTGGCATTCCCGAAGCGCACGAAAACGATCCGGCCCGCGCCCTGCTGACGGCGCTCGACATGCAGCAGGCCATGCAGGCCCTGCGCGCCGAGGCGCAGGCCCAGCTAGGCTGGGATGCCCAGTTGCGCATTGGGCTCAATCTGGGGCCCGTGATCAGCGGCGCGCTCGACACCGGCGCGGCTTCAGACGCCAGCGTCTTCGGGCACGCCGTCAATGTGGCCCATCGCCTGCAGCAGGCGGCCCGCCCGGGCACGATCCTGGTGAGCGAGGCCGTCTATCGGCAGACGCGCGCCCAGTTCGAATATAAGGAACCGATCAACCTGACCCTGAAGGGCCTGGATGCGCCGATCCTTTGCTACGAAGTGGCGGGCCAGCGCACCACACCCCAGCCCACCCGCGGCCTGGTGGGCCGCAGCACTCCGCTGGTCGGGCGCGCGGCGGAAGCCGCCACGCTGATCGCGGCCCTGCAGCGCCTGAAGGTCGAGCGACGCGGCATGATTGCCGTCATCCGCGGTGAGCCGGGCATTGGCAAAACCCGCCTGGTGGACGAGGTGCTGGCGCCCCTGGCCGATCACTTCACCATCGTGCGCGCGGCGGCCTCGCCGCACGAGGCCGCCAGCTATGGGCTGCTGGCGCGCCTGATCGAGAACCTGGCCGGCATTGCGCCCGACGACTCGAGCGCTGTGCGCCGCCAGCGCCTGGACGAACGGCTGGCGGCTTCGAGCACCCTGGCCAGCGACATTGGCCCGGTGCTGCACGGGCTGGTCAGCGGCCAGGCCACACGCGAGAGCGTGATCGGCAATCCGCAACAAGACCAACGCCGCAACCACGCGGCGGTGCGCCGACTGCTGGCTTGGCTGTCACGGCGCCGCGCGATGGTGCTGGTCGTCGACGACCTGCAGTGGGCCGACCCGTCGTCGCTCGCGGCGCTGGCTCACGCGGCCGATCTGGTGCACGAGGCGCCGCTGGCCATCGTGGCCATCAGCCGGCCCGGCCCGCAGAGCCATTTGCCGGCCACCTTCGCCGGCCCGACCGCGGCGCCACCGCCGGCACTGGCGGCGGCCGGCAGCGCCAGCCTACCCCCGCCCGACCTGCGCGCCGCGCCCGAGCTAGGCACGAGCCTGCCGGCCGCCGACGCTTTTCTGGAGTTGCGCCTGGGGCCGCTCTCACCCATCGAGAGTGACGAACTGCTCTCGCGCCTGCTCAATGACGTGGCCGCCCCGCTCGAGCTGACCGAACGCCTGGCCGAGCGCACCAATGGCAACCCTCTGCTGATGGAAGAAATGGTGCGCATGCTGCTAGACCGGGACATCATCCGGCCTGGCCCGCATGGGATGGAGGTCGCCCCGCAGTGGGTCGAGGCCGTCGACCAGGTGCCCGAGACCGTCAACGGCCTGATCCTCAGCCGTTACGACCGCCTGCCGCCCGCGCAGAAGCGCAGCCTGGACGCCGCCGCCGTGCTCGGCCATGGCTTTTCGCTGGCCCTGCTGGTGGGCGTGACGGGGCTGCCCGAGCCCGAACTGCGCGCCCAACTGGCCAGCCTGGAGCAGGCCGACTTCCTGCGCCGCCTGGCTAACCCGGGCGAGCCGGTGTACGCCTTTCGCCACTGGCTGATGCAGGAAGCGATCTACCAGACCATCCTGCAGAAAGAGCGCCGCGCGCTGCACATCCGCGCCGCCAACGCCATCCAACGGATGGCCGAAGGCTTGGCCCTGGATGCGGCCGCGCGCGTCGGCGACCACCTGGAGCGCGGGCAGAGCCGCCAGGCGATCGGCTTCTTGCTCGAAGCCGCCCGCCGCGCGGCTGACCGGTTTGCCAACGCTGAAGGCATTGCCTATTTCCGACGGGTTGAGGCCTTGCTGGCGCAGCACGGCGCCCGCCAAGAAGAGGCGGTAGACGTCGCGTTGGGCCTGACCGAATTGCTCACCCGCACCGGGCACGTCGAAGCCGCGCGCGATACGCTGGAGCGCGCCCGCCGCCTGTCGCTCGACCCGCCTCGTCCTGGTTACCGCCTGGCCGACGTGCTCTACCTGCTAGGGCAGGCGCGCGCGCGCCAGGGCCAGCACGCCGAGGCCCGGGCCGCCTTCGAGGCAGCCGCCGCCCACCTGCGCAGCGGCACCGCCACGGACGACCAACTGGCCCGGCTGGCGCGCATCGAGCATTCCATCGGCTGGGGGCTGTTCGGCCAGGGCCAACTGGCCGAGGCGGGCGCGCGCGCCGACAGCGCCCTGCGCCTGGCCATGGAAGACAACGACCTGGAAGCGGCCGGCAATGCCTACAACCTGCTGGCGGGCATCGGCTATGCGGCCGGGCAGTTGCCCGACTCGGTGGCCAATGCGCTCCAGTCGCTGGCGCTCCGCGAGCAACTGGGCGATGTGTGGGGCTCAGCCCGCTCGCAGAGCAACCTGGGCGGGCTGTACTACAAGCTGGGCCAGTGGGCCCAGGCGGAAGCCTATTTGCGGCAGGCCATTTTCGTCCAACAAGAGATCGGCGATTACGACGGGCTGGGCGCCACCTGGAATGCGCTGGGCCTGCTGCTGCTGGACGCGGGCCGCTTTGAAGAAGCGCTGCACAGCCTGAACCAGTCGCTGGCCGCGCTGCGTGGTCAGGAGCAGTGGCCGGCCCTGGCCACGCGCCATCTCAACCGCGGGCAGGTCTGGCTGCGGCTGGGTGTGGCCGCCTGGGCCCGCGCTGACCTGGAACGCAGCCTGGAGGCTGCCAATCAAGTCAAGAACGATGACTTGCGCGCCCAGGCGCTGGCTTCGCTGGCGCAGGCGCGGCTGATCGAGAACGACCTGGCGCGCGCGCGCGAGGAGCTGCAGCAGGCCGAGGTGCTGGCGAACGCCAGCAGTTCGGTCGAGACCCGCTCGGAGGTAGTGCGCGTGCGCGCCGCGCTGCGCCGGGCCGAACACGATTGGGAGCGCGCGCTGGAGGCCAACCGGCAGGCGCAGACCCTCTTCACTCAGCTCGGCAACCGCTACGAGGTGGCCCGGCGCCAGATCGAAGCGGCCGAGATCCACATGGCGCGCGGCCCTTCCGGCACGCGGCCCCTCAACGGCAGCCAACTGACCGACGTGCGCGAGGCGCTGGATACGTTCCGCCAACTAAACGCCCAGGCCGACCTGCCGCGGGCTGAGAATATCCTCGCCCGATTAACGGCTGGCCTGCCTGGTGCGGCGCCGCTTGAGCAGGCCGTGGTGGTAGTCCACATCCACCTGGGGCTGCCGGACCTGACCGGCGGCAGCGACGCCCAAAATGAGGAGCTGGCGAGCCTGTTCGCGCGGCTGTCAGCCGCGCTGGAAAAAGCTGGACGCGACCGTGGGGCGCTAGCGACCACTATCGGCACTGGCCTGGCCTATTTGTTCACCGGCCCGACCCCCGAACTGACCGACAGCCTGGCGCAGCAAGCCGTTCAGGCGGCGCGCGAAGCAGTCGACACCGGCGCGCGCCTCAACCGGGCCAGCCGGCGCCAGCAGGGGTTCGAGATTGACGTGCGGGTAGGCCTGGCCGCCGGCCGGTGGACCGCGGCTGGCATTCAGTCTGGCTCCGAAGCCGACGCTGCCGATGCGCGCCGCCAGGCCGCCGTGTTTGCCAATGCGTCGCTCCCCGGCCGGCATGCCGCGGCCGTGGCAGCCTTAACCACGCCCAACACCATCGCCGTCACTGGCGACTTGACCCAACTCGTGCGCACGAACTACGACGTGCTGCCGCTGGCCGCGCGGGATACGCGCCTGCCCGGACCGGTCTTCACGGTGGGCCAGGTGCGCTCCGGCACGCGGCTGCCCCAGACCCTGCCCGGCTCCAGCCCCAACCTGATTGGCCGGCAGGCCGAGCTGGCGGCCCTGACCACCAGCCTGGATCGGCTGCGCCGCGACCAGCGCGGGATGGTCGTCTACCTGGAGGCCGAAGCCGGCATGGGCAAGACGCGCCTGCTCGATCAGGTGCTGGCCTATGCCTTGCCGGCGGTGTGGTGCCTGATCGGCAAGTGCGAGTCATTCCGGGCCGGTCTGAGCTATTGGGCCCTGATGAGCATGCTCGAACAGCCCGGGCTGCCCGAGCTGCCGGCCATCCACGCGCTGCAAAGCCTGTTAGGCCTGCGCCCGCCTGACGAGGCCGACGAGAACCTGCTGCGCAACCTCCCCCCGGCCGGCTTGCGGCAGGAGATCTTTGCGCGGGTGCGAGCTTTTCTGCTGCAGGCGGCGGCGCAGCGCCCCGTGCAACTGGTGGTCGAAGACATTCACTGGCTCGACCTCAGCTCGCTCGATCTGATCGACTACCTGCTGCCGCTGACGCAGGAAGCGCCTATCTCGCTCATGCTGGTGGCCCGCGCCGAGATGCCGGGCCCCCACCGGGCGCTGGTGAGCAAGGCCGGCCGGCTGTGCCAGGAGCGGTTTGTGCCCCTCAGCTTTGCAAACCTGAACGAGGCGGACGCGCGCGCCCTGGTGTGCGCGCTGCTCGGCGCCGACACCCTTCCCCCCGACCTGGGGCCGCTGCTGGCGCCCTTCAACGGGCACCCCCTGGCGCTGGAGGAAGCCGTGCGTTTCCTGATCGAGAGCGGCTGGCTGTGGGAGGTGGGCGGCGTGTGGCAGTTGGCCCCGGTGGAAGTGGCCGCGCCCTTGCCCAGCGTCGAACCCGCCACGGCCGAGATCACGGAGGAGGCCGTGGAAACCGCGGAAGCGCCGCTGCCGGCCGAGCCTTCGAGCAGTGTGCGCCGGATGCCAGGCGCATTCCGCGACCTACTGCTGCGCCGCCTGGACTTGCTGCCGAGCGACACCCTGCACGTGCTGCAGGCCGCGGCGGTGCTGGGCGAGCGCTTCGACCACACGGTGTTGAACCACATTGTGGCCGGGCCGGCCGTGGCCCGCCGCCTGAGCGAGTTGGTCGATCGGGGCTGGCTGCTGCCGGCCGATCCCGAACAACCGCTGCTGTACCGCTTCAAGCACACGCTGACGCGCGAGACCATCTACGCCACGCTGCTGACGTCCAAGCGGCGCGTGCTGCACCAGCGCGCGGGCGAGGCCCTGGAGGCGCTCTACCCAGAGGCCCAGGCCGAGAACATCGAGCTCCTGGCTCACCACTTCGGGCACAGCAGCCTGCGCGAGCGGGCGCTGGGCTATCTGGTGCGGGCCGGCCAAACCGCCCTGGCGCGCTATGCCCTGGCCGAAAGCCTGAGCTATTTCCAGCAGGCGCGCGATCAGTTGGCCGCCCACAGCCAGCCACAACCGCGCCTGTCCGCGACTATCGCCCTGGGTCTGGCCGACGTGCATGTAGGCCTGGGCGATCCAGCCGCGGTGGTGGTCGACCTGCGAGCCATGGTCGAAGCACCCATCCAAGACTTGCCGCCCGAAGTGCATGCCGGCGCGCTGCGGCGCCTGGCCGCAGCGCGCCGGCGCATGGGCGAATTCAATCTGGCGTTGGAGCACCTGCAGACGGCGCGCGAGCTGCTGGCCTCCGGACCGCTGGCCGGACCAGGATCGGGCAACGGCGAGCCGCGCCCGGCCCAGCCAGGCGTGACGCTGGAAGCCGAGCGCGAGGCCTGGACGATCGAGCTGGCCCTGGCCCAGACGCTGTTCGACATGCGCGACGCGCAGCGCCAGCGCGCACGGGCCCAGACCGAGCAGGTGCTGCGCGGCCTCGACCGGCGGCGCCATCCGGAGTTGGCAGCCGAGGCCCTCAACCTGCTGGGCGGCCTGGCGTTTCGCCAGGGCGAGGTGGAAACCGCCACCCAACTGGTGCGAGAAAGTTTGGCCCTCTACCAGGCCTATGGCAATCGCAGCGGCGCGGCCGCGGCCTACGCCAACCTGGGCGTGCTGGCCGCCAACCGGCGCGAGACCGAAACCGCTTACAGCCACTTTGCCCTCAGCCTGGGCCTACGCGAGGCGCTGGGCGACAGCCTGGGCATTGCCATTTCGCGCAACAACCTGGGGCAATTGGAGCGTAACCGCGGCCGCTATGGTGAAGCCACCCAGCAGCTCGAGCGCGCCGCCGACCGCGCGCGCCACGCCGAGGCCGCGCCGCTATTGGCCCAGTGCCTGTCCAACCTGGGCCAGGCGCAGACCCTGGCCGGCCGGCACGACGCGGCCCTCGTGACCCTGGACGAAGCGGAAACAGTCTGCCAGGGCTATGGGCTGCGCAACACCCTGTGCGAGGTGAACTGGAAGCGGGCTGACTGCCTGGCCGAGCTGAGGGACCTGGAAGGCGCCGAGCGCGCCGCCCAGGCGGGTCTGGCCGTAGCCGACGAGCTCAATAGCGCTGACCTGCGCAGCGAATGTCAGCGGGCGCTGGCGCGCACCCTGCGCCTGAAGGGTCAGCCGGCCGCGGCGGTGGCGCACACCGCCGCGGCCTGGCAAGCGCGCGCCAGCGACGCCAATCCCATCGTGCGCGCCCGCTTCGCCGCTGAGTACGCCCTGTGCCTGCTGGCGGAGGGCCAGCCTGAGCGCGCGGGCGAGGCTCACGCGCTGCTGGCCGAGCAGGTCGGCGACACCCCGCTGCCGGAGAGCGCCTTCACCTTGCGCGAGGTCTCAGCGGCAATGGCCAGAGTGTAAGCGCCGGCGTGAGCGTGTGTGCGCTGAATGCTTTCGACCTTCCTAACGTTTCTCACCAACCCGCCAGGCAGCTGGCTGTATTACTTCGGGCTGCTGGCAGCGCTGGAAGCGCCGGCGGCGCTGGCCGTGCACCAATGGTGGAACACCCGCCAGCCGGCCTACGCGCGCCTGGCTGTGGCGGCCGCGGCGCTGTTTGGACTGCGCGTGGCGGCGCTGCTGGCGACACTGCTCATCCCGCCAGGCACGCCCGAGGCGCTGGCCGTTCTGGCGCCCTTGGACCGGGCAGCCGGGCTGCTGAGCGTTTTGGCCCTCATCTGGGCGCTGGCCTTCCCATCGCTGAGCGTGCCCGCCGACCTGAGCACGCTGGGCATCGCGCTGGCCGCGGTCGTGGGGCTGAGCCTGACCTGGAATGCCTGGGCGACCCGGGTCATGGCCGGGTCCACCTTCTATAACGGCGACCGCAGCGAGACCTTGTGGACGGTTGCGTGTTTGCTCCTGCTGGGCTGGGGCCTCTGGAAGCTATTTCAAAGCCGGCCGCCAGCCTGGCTGCCCGGCGCGGCCGCGTTGGGCCTGCTGCTCCTGGCCTACGCCGGGCACTACCTATTTCCCGTCGCTGAGACTAGTGCGGCGGGCGTGGTGCGCTGGGCCGAGCTGTTCGCGCTGCCGCTGGGGCTGGCCGTGGTCTATACACGCGCGCGCTCGGGCGTGCTCGACCGCCCGGGGTTGGGCGCCGCGCTGCGCCCAACGCGCCCGCCTCCCCCCGCCTGGCGCCAGGTCGTTGAAACCCTCTTGTTTACCCTCGTGATCTACGGCGCGCTCGAGCTAGGCACCGGCCGGTTCCGGGTGGACGGGCCGAGCATGCAGCCGAACTTGTATACCGGGCAGTTTGTGCTCGCCGACAAGCTGGCCTTTCACTTGGGCCAGCCCCAACGCGGCGACGTCGTGGTGGTCCGGACCCCGGTCTCACCAGGCATCGAGTTCATCAAGCGCGTCATCGGCCTGCCAGGCGAGACCGTGGTCGTGGCGGACGGCCTGGTGCGCGTCAACGGTCAGGCGCTCCAGGAGCCTTATATTGCCGCGCCGCCTGACTATAATGGCCAGTGGGCGCTCGGCCCAGACGAGTACCTGGTGTTAGGGGACAACCGCAACGACTCGTCTGACTCGCACGTCTGGGGACCGGTCCACCGGCCGGCCATCCTCGGGAAGGCGCTTGTCATCTACTGGCCCCTCAGCGACTGGAAAGTCCTCGAGCACACGCGTCACTAGCGGAGTTCAGCCGCGCCGAGGCGCGCCAGTCCACAGGATTGAAAGCCAACCCGCCGGCCGGCTCCATGCCGATCATGGTCGTCGCGGCCAGGCCACCTGCCAGCCGGCGTGTCCAGGCGCCAGGCACAAACGCGGCGGCCATCGCGGCCGGCCTGCCGGGCTCTTCGGCAAGAAACTCGCGAAGGAAATCCGAGGGGCAGTGAAGAGCGGTCTAAAATCGGCCGGGATCGAGCACAAAGGGTCGGATGGGGTCAGGCAGGACCAAGCGGGCAGAGGACCTGGACCAGCGGCTTCTGGACCAACCGACTTGCGTTCGCGCTCGGGGCGGCAATCCGCGCTGAGGCCCGCGGCCGCAAGTGTGCGTGGAATCGGAAGGCCGCCATCCTACGCCAGCGATTGGGCCAGAACCTGCACCGTGTGGTACAGCGGCAGCGGGCGGCCCAGGCGCCGCAGGTGCGTGTCGATCTGCACCAGGCAGCCGATGTTGCCGGCGGCGACGGCCTCGGCGCCCGTGCCCAGCAGGTTCTGGGCCTTGCGCCGGCCCAACCTGGCCGCGATCTCGGGCTGCTCGAGGTTATAGGTGCCGGCCGAGCCGCAGCACAGGTCGCCGTCGGGCACCTCGATTAGCGTCAGGTTGGGGATACGGCCCAGCAGCGTGCGCGGCGCCGCGGTCACGCCCTGAGCATGCGCCAGGTGGCAGGCGTCGTGGTAAGCCAGGCGCAGCGGTCTGGGGAGCGGCGGCATCTCAGGCAGGTCCAATCCGGCCAGGAAGGCGCACACATCTTGCACGCGCGCGGCCAGCGCGCGCGCCGCGGCCTCTTCCGGTCGGCCGGCGAACCACAGGCCGTACTCGCCCATTCCTGACCCGCAGCCGGCGGCGTTCGTGATCACCGCATCCACATCGGTCGGGAAGGCGCGCAGATTGCGGGCTGCCAAGCGCCTGGCGGCCGAGGCCTCGCCAGTGTGCGCGAGCAAGGCCCCGCAACAGCCCTGGCCTGGTGGGATGATGACCTCGACCCCGCAGCGGGCCAGCACGCGCACGGTGTCCCAATTGAGTTCGGGCGCGAGCACCTGTTGGACACAGCCCGCGAGCAGCGCCACGCGCGCCCGGCGCTGCCCTTCGGCCGGCACTCGCGCGGGCAGCGGCGGCGCGGTCGGGCGGCGGGCAGCGCCCGCGCCGAGCGCGGGCGCCAGATCGACCATGGCCCGCAGTTGGGGCGGCAGCCAGCGGCGCAGCGGCCGGGCGAGCCGCCCGATCCGCGTGGCCAGCCGAAACCGCGCCGGGTAGGGCAGGGTTTCGGCGGCGAGCCAGCGCGCAAGCGCCCGCGCGGGGTCACGCCGGCGGCGCGGCTCGGCCAGCGCGCGAAAGGAGGTCAGCAGTTCGCCATAGGCCACGCCCGAGGGGCAGGCGGTCACGCAGCCCAGGCAGCCCAGGCAGCGATCCACGTAGGGCAGCGCCTGGCCCAGCGGCAGCGTTCCTTCCAGCGCCGATTTCATCAGTGTGATCCGGCCGCGCGGCGAGTCCATCTCTTCGCCCAGCAGGCCGTAGGTTGGGCAACTTGGCAGACAGAAGCCACAGTGTACGCATTTCTCGACCGCCCGCGCCATGGCCGCGCCCTGGGCGCCGAGCGCCTCCACTGCGATGGTGTGTTTCATGCCACGGGGTTGAAGTCCGGGAACTTGCGATGCGGATCGAGGGCGGCCTTGATGCGCTGCTCGAAGGGGACGCCGGGATGGACGCCCATCCGGGGGCGGCCGGGAGCGCCCAGGACGATCAGGCCCGCCAGGCTGAGGGCGGTCAGGGTCGAGTCAAGGGCACGCGGGTCAGGCAGGGCAATCCAGGCCAGATTGCCGCCCGCGCAGTAGCGGCGCAGCGCCTCGGGCGGCAATTCTCGGTTCAGCGCCAGCAGGCGGCCCGGCGCCAGCGGGGTCTTGACCAACCCCCATCCGTCGGGCACCCAGGCCAGTTCACACAGGGCGCGCCAGGCCTCCGCCTCGCCGGGGCCGCTCATCGTCTCGCCCGCGCCGATGAGGGCAGTCATGCGCTCGGCCCGCGCCGGCAGCACGGTCTCTGGCCCGCCCAGGCGCACCCACAGCTCACACCCGCTGCCGTCCGGCGCCGGCCACAAGTCCAGCGCGTCCACGTCGAGGGGCGCCGCGTAGACGCGCAGCAGCCCGGCCAACGCCTCGGCCAGCGTGGGCAAGACGGCCCGCACGGTGACGTGGGCGTCCGGTCGGGGAAACACCTTGAAGGTCAGCTCGTAGAGTACGCCGAACTGGCCCAGGCTGCCGACCATGAGCTTGGGCAGGTCGAAGCCGGCGGCGTTCTTGACCACCTTGCCGCCGCCGCGCACCAGCGCGCCTTCACCGTCGATATAGCGCACAGCCAGGATGAAGTCGCGCAGCCCGCCAAAACGATAGCGGCCCGGCCCGCTGAGCCCGGCGGCCAGCGTGCCGCCTAACGTGGCGCCGCGCTCAACCAGCAGCGGGTCGAAGGGCAGATACTGGCCGTTTTCAGCCAGCAGCGATTCCACTTCGCTGACGCGCGTCCCGGCCAGCGCGCTGAAGGTGAACTCGCCCGGCTCGTATTCGAGCACGCCCGACAGCCCGCGCAAGTCGAGCACCAATACGCCGTCCGGAGGCGTGGCCAGGGCCGGCTTCGTCCCGGCGCCCCGCGCGACCACCCGCGGCGCCCCGCGCACGGCAGCCTGCAATTCAGCCAACGACGTAATGCGCATGCCTACTCGCGCTCAATCACGCCGGCCTTCTCTAGCGGGTGCAGCCCGACGTGGCGCAGCGCGGGCGCTTCGCCGCCCGGGAACATCTTGCCCGGGTTGGCAATCAGCAGCGGGTCCATGGCCAGCCGCAGACGGTGCATGGCGTCCACATCGGTTTCGGCGAACATGCGCGGCAGGTAGTCGCGCTTTTCCATGCCCACGCCGTGTTCCCCGGTGATCGAGCCGCCCAGGCGGATGCAGAGCGTGAGGATCTCGCCGGCTAATTGCTCGGCGCGCTCGAGCGCGCCGGGCTCGCGGCCGTCAAACAAGATCAGCGGGTGCAGGTTGCCATCGCCGGCGTGAAAGACGTTGGCCACGCGGATACCGTACCGCGCGCTCAGGCGCTCGATCTCGGCCAGCGCCGCGCCCAGCCGGCTGCGCGGCACCACGCCATCCTGCACGATGAAATCTGGGCTCAGGCGGCCGACGGCCGAGAAGGCGCTCTTGCGGCCCTTCCAGATGCGGGCGCGGTCGGCGGCGTCACGCGCCACGTGGACCTCGAACGCGCCGGAGGCCTCGATGACGCCGCGCAACTGGTGGAACTCGGCCGCTACCTGTTGGGCCTCGCCGTCGAGCTCGACGATCAGCAGCGCCTCGGTCCCGGCCGGGTAGTTGGCGTGCACGGCCGCTTCCGCGGCCTGGATGGCCAACCGGTCCATGATCTCCATGGCGCCGGGCAGCAGGCCCGAAGCCACCACCTGGGCCACCGCCTCGCCGGCAGCCGCCAGGCTGTGATAGGCCGCCAGCACGGTTTCAAACTTTTCGGGCCGCGCCAGCAGGCGCAGGGTGATCTCCAGTGCCACCCCGAACAGTCCCTCGGAGCCGACGAACAGCCCAACCAGGTCTGGCCCCACGCTCTCCGCGCTCTCGCCGCCCAGCTCGACGATCTCGCCATCGGCCAGCACCACCTTGAGGGCGAGGACGTGGTTGCTGGTCATGCCGTATTTGAGGCAGTGGGCGCCGCCGGAGTTGAAGGCGATGTTGCCGCCGATGGTGCAGACCTGCTGGCTGGAGGGGTCGGGCGCGTAGTACAGGCCGTGCGGCGCGGCAGCCTTGGAGACGTCCAGGTTGATGACGCCCGGCTCGACCACGACCAGGCGCTGGATGGGGTCGAGGCGCACGACGCGGTTGAGGCGGTTGAGGGCGATCAGCAGCCCGTCATGGATCGGCAAGGAACCTCCCGACAGGCTGGTGCCGCTGCCGCGCGCCACAAACGGCATCCGGTGCTGATGGCACAGCCGCACGGTCTCGATGACCTCGGCCTGGGTCGCCGGGATGACGACTGCCGCCGGCCGCGCGCGGTAGGCAGTCAGGCCATCTGACTCGTAGGCGGCGAGTTGGCCAGGTTGTGCCAGCAGGCGCTCAGGGGGGTAGAGGCGGGCGAGGGCGGGCAGCATGACGGTGGTCCCAGGGCGTTGGCGGCTGGTGAGATGATTGTAAGCCCAGACAAGGCGGCGTCAAATACCCGCCTGGACGAATTAGGCAAATCAGCCGGCAGGGCGAGGCATCGGCGGCTGACTGGGAGCTCGGGATCAGGCCGCCTTTGAAAGCCCAGATCCCTCGGCAGAAAGCGCTTTTGCACGGCAGGATTGGGCGGCGCGCGGCCTGAGCAGGTAGTTGCTTCGCCCCTACCGGGCAAAAGCCCGCACACGGCCGCCCCGGCAACCCTGGCCAAGCCCGCCAGGGCGGGGAGCCCCGCACACCTGGCGGGCGGTGCCAGGGGGGGCGGTGTGAGGCGCGACGCACATGGGAGCGGTAGGCGCTCTAGACCCCGATGGGCGCGCCTCTCCCGATCGTCACTGGCGGGTGGTCCACGTATGCCCCCAGCGCACTGTAGCGGGGCGTGGGCACCCGCAGCCGCTCACCGGTCTCAAGCAGGTCGTGATACATCCGCCGCAGCTCGTCGACGGCGGTGTGGCGCTCGAAGATTTTGCGCGCCGGCCGGTTGGTCTTCATCATCACCCACACCGCCGCGGCGCCCAGCCAGGCCGGGGCCATGAAGGACTTGGCGTCCTCGAAGGCGTCCACTTCCACGCCGCGCGCCCGGCAGACGGCCAGCGCTTCCCGGCCGGCCAGGATCCCCTGGCGCAGGGCGGGGACGCTGTCCAGCAGTTGCCGGGCGCCGCCGGCCTTGAAAGCGGCCGCAATGATGCCACAGTTGATGGCGAAGTGCACCCACAGCCAGTGCAGAATGTTGTCCTGGACATCGACTTTGAGACCGGCTTGCTCGAACAGGCCGCGCAGGCGCTTGAGCCGCGGCGTGCGCTGGCCGTCGATCTCGCCCAGGCGCACTTCCCCCAGGATGGCCGCGTCGAGCCCGTCCGCCTGATAGCCGCCGCCGGCCACCGGGAACCCCCACAGGTATTTTGAGCGTGGGAGATAGCGGTCGATGACGTCCAGCCCTTCCCAGTTGCCGTTGAAGAACAGCACGTCGGCCTGGCCGGCGTTCTGCGCCAGCAGCGGCAGAAGGGCTTCCAATTGGTAGTGACGCACGCTGACGAGGATCAGGTCATAGCCGTCAGCGGGCGAGAGCGTCTCGACCAATTTCAAGCGGTACAAGCCCGCTTCGTCGGCCGGGTCCGGCTTACGCCCATCGAGGAACCGCAGGCGGATACCCTTCTGCAGAGCCGCCTGTTTGCCGGGGCGCACGTAGTGAGTGACGTCATGGCCGGCTTTGGCCAGCACGTAGCCATAGACGGTGCCGATGACGCCAGCGCCAATCACCAGGAGTTTCATCTGAGTCCACCTTTCAGTTGTCAGTTGTGGTTGCTGCCAAAGGACTGCCCTAAACGCTTGAGATTAGGGACCTCCACCCCCAGCTCGCTGGCGGTGCGCAGCATCGCGGCATAGTGCCGCTGGGTTTCGCGCAAGCTCTCCGCCGACGCCGCGTGGGCCGTGTAACGCTGCATGCTCTTGTTGGTCGTGTACATCCAGCGCATCACGACAACCACCAGCCAGGTCGGCCAGCCGAGAAAAGAGACCTCCGGGTACTGCTTCCAGCTCACGCCGCGCCGTTCGCACAGCGCCATCAGCTCGCGAGTGGCCTGCACGCTGGTTTGCATCAGCTCGCTGTCCCGCAAGAAAAGCTTGATTTCCTTGTACCGGGCGAAGCCCGCGGCAAACCCCACCGTCGAGGCGTTGTGCACCCACAACCAGCCCAGCATGTCTGGCTGGATGTCAGGTTTCATGTCCGCCCGTTCGAGCACGGCCCTGACCCGCGCCAGTCTTTCCGGGCTTTGCCCCTCGAACGCGCCCAGGTGGAACTCAGCGCCCAGGTTGGTCCAGTACACCCCGTTTCGAACTGTGCCGCCCCCGTCCGCGTAGCCCAGCAGGTAGCGCTCGCGCGGCAGCAGGGCATCGATCTCGCCGACGCCTTCCCAGTTTGAACTGGCGAGCAAGAAGGTGGCGTCATCCCCAGCGCCGGGAACCAGCGCTCTGAGCGCCTCGGCTAACTGATGGGCATTCACCGGCACGAACACCAACTCGTAGCCATCTTCTGGCCGGATGCTTTCGACACAACGCGGGGCGTAATGGGCCTTGTTGTTGGCGGGGTGACCCCGGCGCTCGTCGAGCACGTCGAGGTCCACGCCTTGCGTGAACCGGCGCTGCTTGCCCGGGCGGACGAAGTGAGTCACGTCGACACCAGCTTCCGCCAGGGCCCAACCGTAGAGGGTTCCAATGACGCCGGTTCCAACGATGAGGGTCTTCATGACTGTCTCCTTTGCTCTCCCCCCGGCCCAGCGGGCGCGGGGGCGTTTCAGACAGCCAGACGATACAATGGAGAACGCGGTCGTCCATCCCCCGGCGCGGGGGATCTGGCGGGGTATTTCTTGAACGAGAGGCGGCTAGATGATGCCGAGCTCGCGGGCGCGGCGGGCCGCCTGGCGGCGGTCGCCGACGCCCAGCTTCTGGAAGATGTGCTTGAGGTGAACCTTGACGGTTTCGGCCGAAAGCACCAACTGGCGGGCAATCTCGGGGTTGGTGCAGTTCTCGGCTAGCAGGCGCAGCACGTCGATTTCGCGGGCGGTCAGCATTTCGACCAGCTCGGGCGCTCCGGCCGGGGCAGAGGCGCGAAACCGGGCGCGGATCTCGGGCGGCGCGCCGGGCAGCTGCGCCAGCAAACCTAACAGCAGCGCACCGCCATCCAGCAGGAGGCGGACGTACCCTTGCGGGACTGCCAGGGCCAGGGCTTCTTCCAGAGCGGCCCTGACCCGGCCCAGTTCCCCCCGCTTCCATTCCAGGGCGGCCCTGGCGAGCAAGATAGAGATCAACAAGCGCCCGCGCCTGCCTTGCCGGGCGTAGTCTTCCAAGACCTCCAGCAGGCGGCCGGCCTCATCCAAAGATCCGGTTTCTACCAGACAGCGCGCCTTGACGATGAATTCCGCGTCGCGCGCCGGATCGTCGTCGGGGCTGGCGGGCAGGTCCGCATCTTCCAGCCAACTGGCGGCGGCCGCCAGGTTGCCCATCTTCAGGGCTATCTCGGCCCTGGCCAGATCGAACAGGCGGCGGAAGCCGATCATTTCGGCCGCCCGCGCGCGGCGCCGGTTGAGGTTGGCCAACCGCAGCGCCTCGGCGTATGCCTCGCGGGCCGACAGGATCTCAACCCACAGTAGATCAGCGGAGATCTGGAAGCCAGGTATGTTCAGGTGCTCCAGCTTCCGGGCGGCTTCGCCGAGCGCGGCTTCGGCCTCGGCCAGTTGATCGGCTTCCCAATGCATGCGCGCCAGCAAGAGGTCGATCAAGCCAGAGAGCGGCTCATCGCCGCCGGCCAGGTCGCTGTGGGCCTCGCCGCACAGCGCGACGACCCGCAGGCGTTGGCCCTGGGCGTTCAGTTCGATCCCCAGGCTGACTAAAGAATAGATAGCCATGAGTTGGTTGCCGGCCCGGCGATTGACCTCCACGGCCTCACGGTAAGCAGCGACCGCCCCGGCTGAGTCACCCAAGGCTTGCGCGGCGGTCGCCAGAGACGACAGCAATAGGCCGCGGATGAAATCTTCCCCGGGGCCGGTCTCGGCCAGCGCCAACCGCGCCAGCTCGAGCGCCTGGTGGTTTTGCTCCTGCACCAGCGCCAACTGGCAGCGCAGCCCCACCCACCAACCGGCACGCTGGATGGCGGCTTGCTTTTCCGGCGCGGCCAAGGCGTTGGCCAACGCCTGCGCCTGGGGCACCTGGCCGAGCAAATACCAGACCCAGCCGCCGAGCACCTGCAAGTCCGCAGAGCGGGCCTGCTCATTGGCCGGGACGGCCTCGATCCAGTTTTGCAGCGTCTGGATCTCGCCTTGCCGGAGTCTGTGCTCGGCCTGCTGCAGGATCAGCCGGATGGCCAGTTCCCAGGCTTCGCCGGCCAGGGCTTGGGAGATGGCTTTGTCTGGCAGCGCATGGGCCTCGAACCACGCCGCCGCCTTCTGGCGCCAGGTTCGGCCGTCCGAGCCGGCCAGCCGAGGCAGCAGCGCCTCGCGGAAGAATGGATGGAGCTGAAAGGTATCGCCCTGGCGATCGAGAAACAGGTTCGCCTGCTGGATCTGGTCGAGGATCCGCGCCGCCTGGCCGGTCCCCGTCAGTGCCGCGGCCAGCTCGACCGTGAATGAGTCGAGCACCGCGAGCCTGGTCAGAAAATCCGCCCACGGCGCGGGGAGCTGGTCGACGATTTCGCCGGCCAGGTACTCAGCGGCCATCCGGCTCCCCTCGCGCCACGCGTCCAACCTGCCCGGCTCCTGGCTCAAGGCATGGCTCAGCAGGCGCAGGCCGGCCGCCCACCCGCGGGTCAGCTCGGCCGCTCGCAGCGCCTGAGCACGGCTCAAGCCACCGCCCTGGTTGCGTTCAAAGAACGAAAGTGCTTCGTCGGGCGTGAAACCGAGCTCACGCGAGCGGATTTCGAGCAGGCGGTTCTTGGCGCGCAGCCGCGCCAGGGAGAGCGGCGGGGCGAGGCGGGACGCAATCACTAGGTGGAAGTTCTCCGGTTGGTGATCGAGCAGATAGGCCAGCCAGCGCCAGACCTCGCGGTTATCGATCAAATGCGCATCGTCCAAAACCAGAAAGACTGGCCTGGCGGCGTCAGCCAGCGCATTGCATAGGCGATCCAGGCTGCGCAGCGGCGCCCCTGGGCCAAGCGGCGCCAGGCCCGCCGGGCTTGGGAACTTGAGGCTGGGGGCGGCGGTTTGCAGCGCCGCCCTGAGGTAGCGCCAGAAGCGGACCGGGTCGTTGTCCTCGGGTTCAATGGAAAACCAGGCGATTGGCGCCGGCGCTTGCCTGGCCCAGCCGGCCAGCAGGCTGCTCTTCCCCGAGCCGGCCGGCGCGATGACCAGGGTGAGCGCGTATAGGCCAGCCTGTTCTAGCAGCTCAACCAGCCGCGAGCGGGGCACAAACCCCCGCCCAAGCGGAGGCGGCGTCAGACGCGTGACGAGGAACTCGGAGATGGGTTCGCCGCTGTCCATGACGTCAGACCGGTCGAAGAGATGAGGCCTTGAATGGAGGCGCCTCCGATGGACTTCCAGGCCGACGACGGTGCGGCGCGCTTAACGGGGGTGATGTGTGACCTGCCGACCGGCGGTCCGGCGCGCGCCAGCGCCGACTCGCTTGATGCCGGCCGGCCAGCCTCGCGGGCCGTGGGGCCGTCTGCTCAGTTCAGCCGGGAAGGCGGGCGGGGTGTATGCCGGCCAGCGGCACAACAAGAATTCCCGCCAAACAGGTTCAGCGGGCACTCCCGATACGCTCAGCGGAGAGGGTGGGATTCGAACCCACGGTGGCCCAAAGGACCACAACGGTTTTCGAGACCGCCCCATTCGGCCGCTCTGGCACCTCTCCGCGGCGGATTATACCACGTGGGTTTCGTGCAGTTGCGGCGCGACCACGTTGGGCAGCCCTTCGACGTGCAGCGCCAGGCGCAGCGCGTTCAGCGCTGGTGGCTCGCCGTGCACCAGGAAAACCTGTTTCACGCGCGGCTTGAGGGCCTTCGCCCAGCGAACCAGCAGATCGTGGCCGGCGTGGCCCGAGTAGCCATTGATGGTGACCACCTGCGCCCGGACTTTGTAGGGGTCGCCGAAGATATTCACTTCCTTGGCCTGGTCGGCCAGGCGGCGGCCGAGCGTGTGCTCGGCCTGCCAGGAGACGATCAAGATGGTGTTGCGCGGGTCCTCGATGTTGTTGCGCAGGTGATGCAGGATCCGGCCGGACTCGGCCATGCCTGAAGTGCTGATGATAATGGCCGGCCCCTTGACCTCGTTAATGGCTTTGCTTTCCTCGACCGAGCGCGTGTAGGTCAGGCTGCTGAACTGCAGCGGCGAGCTGCCGTTCTGGCGCATGAAGCGGCGCGTCTCCTGGTCGTACAGCTCCTCGTGCTCGCGGAAGACGTCGGAGACGTCGATGGCCAGCGGGCTGTCCACGAACACCGGCAGCGGCGGGATCTCGCCGGCCTGGATCAGGCGGTTGAGCTCGTAGACGATTTCCTGGGCGCGGCCCACCGCGAACGAGGGGATGATGATCCGCCCACCGCGCGCCACGGTCGCGGTCACCACCTCGGTCAGCTCGGCAAAGGCCGCCTCGGGCGCCTGGTGGCTGCGGCCGCCGTAGGTGGATTCCATGATGGCCACGTCGACGTCACGCAGCAGGGTGGGGTCGCGCAGGATCGGCAGGTTCATGCGGCCAATATCGCCGGAGAAGCCCAGCCGCAGGATGCGGCCACCTTCCTCCATCTCCAGCACTACGCTGGCCGAGCCCAACATGTGCCCGGCGTCAAGAAAGGTGGCCCGGACGCCCGGCGCGACCTGAAACGGTTGCTTGTAGCGGTGGCCGTCGAATTGCGTCAGCGCCGCCTCGGCATCCTGCTCGGTGTACAGCGGCACGAACTCCTCCGGCTGGCCGCGTTTGCGCGCCCGCCGGTTGAGGTATTCGGCGTCCGCCTCCTGGATGCGGCCCGAGTCGCGCAGCATGTATTCGCACAGGTCGCGGGTGGCGTGCGTGGCGTGAATGGGGCCGCGAAAGCCCTGGCGCGTGAGGTTGGGGATCAGCCCGGAGTGGTCGATGTGGGCGTGCGACAGCACCAGGGCATCGACCTCGCCCGGCGGGTAGAGAAAATGCCGGTTGCGATAGTTCGCCTCGCTGCGCTTGCCCTGGTACAGGCCGCAGTCCAGCAGGATGCGCCGGCCGCCAACGCTGATCAGGTGCTGCGAGCCGGTGACAGTTTGGGCCGCGCCGTGGAAGGTTACTTCCATGCTTGGCCCGTCAGCACGTGAAGCAATTCGTCCCCGTACTCCGCCCGCCGCCAAGGGCCCAGGTGCTCCAGCGCCGCCAGAGCCTCGGGCGTACGCGGGTTGCGCCGCGCCAGCTCCCACAAGGCGTCGCGCGAGACGATCACGTCCGACTCCACGCCGCGCGCCTTGGCCTTTTGCTTGCGCCATTGGTGCAGCAGCTCAAAACGATCGCGCACCTCGTCGGGCTCGCGCTCCAGGTGCGGCGGGTGCACCGGCGCCGCCGCCTGCCCGCGGCGCACGGCCGCCAGCAGCTGCGCGCCGTGCCGGCGGATCTGCTGCGGCGTCATGCCACGCAGGCCCTGCAGGCCGCCCAGGCCGCGCGGGGCAGCGCGGGCCACCTCCACAAGCGTCTCGTCGCTCATAATCTTGAACGGCGGTCGGTCGGCCCGCTCAGCCTGGCGCTCGCGGTAGTGATGCAGCTCGCGCAGCACGGCCGCCTCGGCCGGAGCCAGGTCGCGCGCCCCGTTCACGCGCCAGAAGGCATGCGGGCTGACGCCATTATTGGGGCCGGAGTTCAGGCGCTCGAGGCGCTCGAACTCCTCCTGGGCCTCCAGACCGCGCCCGGCAGCGGCCAGCTCGGCCGCCAGGCGCGCGTGCAGCGGCACGAGGTAGCGCGTGTCCAGTCGGGCATAGTCCAGCAGCTCGGGCGAGAGCGGGCGCTCACCCCAGTTGGCGCGTTGAAAGCGCTTGTTCAGCCGCACGCTGAAGTGCGTTTCCAGCAGCGCGCCCAACCCCAGCTGCGGCCAGCCCAGCGTGCGCGCCGCCACCATGGTGTCGAACAGGTTGGCGAAGGCGAAGCCGAAATCACGCTTCAGGCAGATCACGTCGTACTCGGCGGCGTGGAAGATCTTGAGCTGAGCCGGGTTGGCCAGCAGCGGCCCCAGCGGGTTGAGGTCGTCGAGCGCCAACGGGTCGACGATGTAATCGCGCGCGCGGCTGGAGAACTGGATCAGGCAGACGCGCTCGCGGTAGGCGTACAGACTGTTGGACTCGGTATCAACCCCCAAGGCGGGCTCGCCCGCCAGGTCGGCCGCCAGCCGCTCCAGGCCGGCCGCGTCGGCCACCAGAATCGGGGGCGGAAGGTGAGATTCAGCCATGAGGCTATTCTCACCCGGTCGGGCATTCCCGTCAAATCGGCGCAACTTTGTTTGACTCCCTGTGATGTTTGTGATAGATTTTACTTGCTCGGCCGCCCGTGAGCGAGGCGGACGCGCGCCCGGCTGGCGCCTCCAGCAGTGCTAGAGTCGCTCAAACTCCACTCTCAACAACACTGTCTTTCTGGATTGCCGTCTTCGGTTGGTGCATCCGCCGCGGCTTGTGGGCCGCGGTTGCCACGCCAGGCCGGGCGGCGGCCCTGTTAATAGTCGAGGAGGACGAGAACCCTATGGCGGCTGCAGCAAAACCCGCACCGAAAACCACGGCGGCCCCGGCGGTGGCGCCCATGTCACGCCGAGAATTCCTCTACTACATCTGGGCCTCATCGATGGCGTTGTTCCTGGCCGAGACTGGCGGCGCCATCCTCTGGTTCGCCATCCCCCGCTTCCGGGCGGGCGAGTTCGGCGGCGTCTTCGAACTCAACGTCTCGGAGGTGCCGCCCGCCGGCTCTGATCCCGTGTCCTACGACGCCGGGCGCTTCTGGCTGGTGAACATCAGCCAGGAAGAGATCGACGCCTACAACCAGCTCGACGACGGCCGACTGGCCCACGATTACCCGCAGACGCCCGGCCTCAAGGCCCTGTACAAGATTTGCGTGCACCTGGGCTGCCTGTACAAGTGGGTGCCTACCAACCACCGCTTCGAGTGCCCGTGCCATGGGTCGAAATACTTAACCACCGGCACGCGCATCGACGGGCCGGCGCGCCGCAACCTGGACGTCTTTATTATCGAGGCGCTTGACGCTAGCGGCACTGTTATCGCCTCCACCAAGCCCACCATTGGCAGCTCGGAGGGCGGGGCCATCAACGTGGCGGGCGCGGCCACACTGCGCATCGACACCGGCAGCCGCATCAACGGCGACGTCAATTCAGCGCCGGGCGGCGGCAAATAGCCACAGGAGCGACATATGGCGGTCTTTAAGCCTCACCTTCCGATCCTGGAAGATATCAAGACCAAGGGCTTCCTCGCGGCCCTGCTCTTCAAGACCAACGAAGCCGTCGAGCGCCTGACGGCCGGGCTCGACATCGAGGACATCCGCGGTGTGCTGCGCGGCGACCCGGCCCCCCGGCCCAACCCGCGCGTCAAGCCGCACGCCGACGGTTTCTGGTTCCACATGCGGCCCACCTACTACCACAACCTGGTCACCGGGTTGTATCCGTCGTTCCGCCTGGGCTGGCTCTCGACCTATTTCTTCGTGTTCGAGATCATCACCGGCTTGTTCCTGATGATCTACTACACCCCCTCGCCGCTGGTGGCTTACGAGAACATGCTCAACATCCTGAGCAACGTGCCGTTTGGCCGCCTGATGCGCGACACGCACAAACTCGGCGCCGAACTGATGGTGATCGTGGTGCTGCTGCACATGGCGCGCACCTTCCTGACCGGCAACTATAAGAAGCCGCGCCAATTCACCTGGGCGACCGGCGTGGTGCTCCTATTCGTGACGCTGCTCCTATCGTTCTCGGGCTACCTGCTGCCCTGGGACCAGTTGTCGCTGTGGGCGGTGACCATCGGCGCCTCGATGGTGGAGGCCATGCCGCCGCCGGCGGTGGGCGAGCTCGTCAACCTGGTCGTGCGCGGCGGCCCGCAGTTCAACGCCGGCGGCCTGTTGCGCTGGTACCTGGCGCACGTGCTGCTGCTGCCGCTGGTGGGCATCGTCTTCCTGGGCGTGCACTACTACAAGGTCGTCATCCACGGCCACAGCCTGCCGCCCGAAGCCGAGCCGGTGGGCGAAGACACCGCCAAGCGCGTCCCGACCGACCAGCGCACCTACTTCATGCCCGACGTCATCACGCGCGAGGTGCTTTACGTGGCGCTGCTGACGGCCGTGGTGGTGGCCTGGTCCATCTTCTCCTTCCACGCCCCGCTCGAGCCGCACGCCGACCCGCTCATCACGCCACTGCACACGACCGCCCCCTGGTATTTCCTCTTCCTGCAGGGCATGCTCAAGATCGGCGACAAGGTCGTCTGGGGCCTGATCGCCCCCGGCATCCTGACCGGCCTACTGATCGCGCTGCCTTACTTAGAAGTTGGCCCCAGCCGCCGCTACGGCGATCGGCGCGTGGGCCTGAGCGTGGGACTCTTGGCCGTGGCTGTCATGGCCATCCTGTCGTTCATGGGCACGCCGCACTACCTGGTGAGCTCGTCGCCAGACCAGGAGATCGTGGCCGAGTTGCTGCCGCAGACCCAGCCCGGCCCGCTGCGCGAGTCGGACTGGAACGAGATGACCGCCGGCACCTGGCGCGCCGCGGAGTGGGAAGCGGCCCCGACCGCCACGCTGCGCAACCTGCTGCACTTGTACCAGGAAGAGGTCGAGCACGCCCAGGACAGCACTCGCTGCCGCCGGGCCGGCAACTGCCTGACCGACCCGCAGGGCTCCATGCTTATCGAAGATTGGCAAGACGACCTCAAGCGCATCACCTTCCGCGTCATCTGGGACGGCGGCCCCGACCAGGTCTGCGCCGTCGGATCGCAGAACGAATTCTGCCAAGTCGTCTACTTCCACAAGAACGCCAACTACTGGCAGAAGCCCTAGGAGAACCCCCCCATGACGTGGCGCGTAATTGTCGGCACTATCAGCTTTGTCATCACCATGATCATGCTGGGCTTTGTGGCCGTCACCGAGCAGGACCGCATGGCCAACTTCTCCGTGGCTTATGAAGCCCGCACGGTGGAAACCGGCGGCGCTCTGTTCGAGAGCAACTGCGCGACCTGCCACGGGTTGGACGGCGCCGGCGTGCCGGCCAAGGGGCCGGCGCTGAACACCCCCGAACTGTTCAACGGCGCCCGCCTCACTGAGGCCAACTTCGCCGGAACGGTCGACAACTTCATCCGGCTAACGATCGCCGGCGGCCGCCCGCGCATGTCGGAGTGGGCGCGGGCCCAGAGCTTCATTGACCCGATGCCCACCTGGGGCGAGACCTATGGCGGCCCGATGCGCAACGACCAGGTGGACGCGCTCACCAACTACATCATGAACTGGGGCCTGGCCTACCAGGGCGGCGCCCAGCCCACCGCCGAGCCGGTAGTGGGTGTGGGCACTGACATCACCGTGGAACTGCCGCCCGGCGACGCCGCCAGCGGCGAAGCGCTGGCCACCTCACAGGGCTGCACCGCCTGCCACGTGCTCAGCGCTACCGGCCCGGCCTGGCTGGCCGCTTCCGACCCGAACGACCAGGGCATCGGCACCCGCGCGGCGCTGCGCCTCGAGCAGCCCGACTACCAGGGCGCGGCAACCACGCCCGAGCAATATTTGTTCGAGTCGATCGTGGCGCCCAACGCCTACCTGGTCACCGACAATCCGGCCTACATCAATGCCGCCACCGGCCAGTCGATCATGCCGGCCACCTACGGCGCCTTGCTCGATCCGCAGATGACGTCCGATCTGATCGCGTATTTGATGACGCTCAAGTAACCTCGGCGGTCGGCGCCGAACGATAGAAAGCCCACCGGGCCGCGGCGCGTGCGCCGCGGCCCGGTTTCGTTGACGGGCGCTCGGGCGGCGTTGCCGCCTCGCTCGGCGGCAACGCCCTCGCCGTGGAGGCCGAGGTGAGCAGGCCGCGCGCCATCGTCGCCACGGCCCGCTCTCGCTTCAGAGCTCGTCCTGCGCCGCCGGCGCCTACGGCACCGCCCCGCTGGTCGCCGGCACGCTCCAATCGCGGCCCAGGATCACTTTGACGTCGTACTGGCTGGCTGGGTCGGCGCTGCTGATAATGGTCGTCACGCCAAAGGTGCGCTTGAGCCAGCCGACCGTGTAGGGCTTACCGGTGTAATCGACGATGACGGTGTTCGTATAATCCGCGCGGTCGGCCGTGCCCACGTCGATGACGTTCAGGCCTTGCTGCGCCAGCCAGGCCTGCGTCTGGCCGGCCAGGCCCTCGATCCCCGCCCCGTTGAGCACCTGCAGCCGCGCCGCCTCGGCCGCGATGAGGGCCGGCTCGTCTTCCAGGCTGGCCGGGGCCACCACCGCCGAGCTGGAGAAGAGCTCATCGCGCAGCTCGCGGATCTTGTCGCGCAGCGGGATCAGCACCTCGCGTCCCTGGTCGGTGGTGCCCTCCTGCACGTAGCGGTAATCGATGACGGCGCTCTTGATGTTCTCGCGCGGGACGTTCTGCGCCACCAACGCCAGCGACACGATCTGGTCCAGCCGCAGATCGGTCCAGACGCTCTCGTTGAGCGTCCGGTAGAGCAACGGCGCCTGGGCGATGAGCGTGGGCAGCATGTTCAGGCTGAGGACGCGCTCGCGCACCGCCATCACCACTTGCTGCTGGCGCTCGGCGCGCTCGATGTCGCTGGCGCCGTGCCGCGTGCGGGCGTAACGCAGCGCGT
>JADLEU010000376.1 GCA_020845955.1 Anaerolineales bacterium | reverse complement strand
CGTCCAGCCCGCCTGGCTGGGTGCCGGCGGGCGTCGGCTCGCTCTCGGGCCCGCTGATGGAATTGCCCGTGGCCGGCGCGCCGGCCATGCCCACGGCCGCTGTCCCCGCCGGCGAGCCGCCGGACGAGCTGCCGGCCTGGATCCCCGCCATCACCCAGCGCATGCGCGATCGCTACGCTCTGGCCGGGCTGCGCGGCCGCGACCCGCGCGTGTTCGCCGTGGCCGGCGACTGCAACTCCGAGCGCTACCTGTACGGCGACCTGATCTACAACGGCTGGTATGGCTACAGCGGCAACGAGTACTTGCACCCCACCTGGCTCTACTTCGGCGCCTCGATGAAGCGCGCCAGCTTGGCCGTGGACGGCGGCTTTACCAGCGCCTCGCTCCAGGACCCCATCTGGGCCAACCCGCAGCAGTGCCAGCCGGGTGAATCGCCCTTTACTTGTGAACTGCGCGTCTCCAACGCCAGTATCGTCTTCATCCAGGTCGGCACGGGCGACCACTTTGCCTGGCGCGCGTTTGAGGACAACTATCGGCGGCTGATCGAAACCGCCATCGCTAGCAACGTGCTGCCGGTGGTGCTCACCAAGGCCGATAACCTGGAGTACGAGGAAGGCGGCGCCGAATCGCACTACGTCAACAACGCCATTCGCCGGCTGGCGGTGGAGTACGAAGTGCCGCTGCTGGACTTTGAGCTGGCCACGCGTGCGATGGAGAACCGCGGTCTGCTCGACGAGCCCGGCCACGACTTCCACCTCAGCGCCGAGGCCATCGGCGTCCACGTGCTGGCCACCATGCAGACTCTCTTCGCCATCCGGGGCCGCTGACCCGGTAGACTGCCGCGGTGGATCTGTCATCCCGGCGCGCAAATCACCGCGCGCCCGCTCAGAAACTGGCGGGCGGTGGCAGCGGCCGCTCGCCCTCACCCAGCGGAGCTGGGCGCGAGCAGCCCTAGCCGGTCTCCGACCGTTCCGCCGGGAGAGGGAATCTGCGGACTGACGCCGGGCTATTTCTGCCGGTCTCAATGGGGCCGCGCCCATCGTTGATCGGGATGACGCGATATCCGCGATGGGTGGAGGCTGGGATGACCCTGCTGCGGCGCGTTAGGGCGTGTCCGGTTTGCGGCTGAAGCCTCAATAGACCGCGGTCGCTTTCAGCGCCTGGGCCATGAACGCCAGGGCCGCCGGCGATGGCCGCGCCTCCTTGCGGGTGATCAGGTAGAGCTGCCGCCGAAAGCGCAGCCCCGGCGCGTTGACCACGCGCACCAGCTTCTGCGCCGCTTCGAGCGCAATGGCCTGGGCCGAGACAAAGCCCACGCCCAGCCCGGCCACGACCGCCCGTTTGACCGTCTCGCACCCGGCCAGCTCCATCGTGTGCTTTGGCGCGATGCCCCGCTCGGCCAGCCCTGCCGCCGCGATCTCGCGCGTGCCCGAGCCCGGCTCGCGCAGGATCCAGGTTTCTGCCGCCAGCGCCGCCGGCGTTGGCGCCAGCCGGCGCCCCCCCGGCGCAATCAGCACGATCTCGTCCTCGGCAAACGGCCGCGCCTGCAGGCCCGGCGCCTGCGGCCAGACGCCCACAAAGCCAAAGTCCAGCTCGCCGCTGGCCACCTGCCGGCTGACCTCGGCGCTGTTGCTGATGATCAGGCTGGCTTCGATCTTGGGGTGGGCCTGCCGGAAGCGCGCCAGCCGCTCGGGCAGCAGGTACAGGCCGGGCGTTGTGCTGGCGCCGATGCGCAGCGTGCCGCGCTGCAGCCCTTGCAGCTCGCCCAGCGCCCGGCGCATCTCAGCGGTCAGCGCGGCCACCCGCTGGCCGTAGTCCTGCAGCATCTGGCCCGCCTCGGTCAGCGCCACGCGGCTGCCGCGGCGCTCGAACAGGGCCAGACCCAGCTCGGCCTCGAGCTTCTGGATGTGCTTGGAGACGGCCGGCTGGCTCAGGTGCAGGCTCTTAGCGGCCCCGCGAAAGCCCAACTGCCGCGCCACCGCCAGAAAAACCGTCAACCGCGTGAAATCCATCGCAATAACCTGAGGTTATCAGATCGATGAAGGATTATTTCAACAATTATCACTGGAATTGCCTTATTGTGGCAAGCGGGGATCGTCAGCCGCGCTGTGCTCGGGAGGCCGGCCATGTTCATCGAGCCGTTCGTCGACGAAGGGTTGGGCAATTCATCGTACCTGGTCGCGTCGGAGGCCGCCGGCCTGGCAGCCGTCGTCGATCCGCAGCGCGACGTGGACGGCTATCTGCGCCGCGCCGAGGCGCTGGGCCTGCGGCTGCAGTACGCCCTGGACACGCACCTGCACAACGACTTCGTCTCGGGCGTGCGCGAGCTGGCGGCGCTGGCCGGCGTGCAGGTCGGCGCCAGCGCCCTGGCCGAGCTGGGCTTCGACCACCGGCCGCTGCGCGAGGGCGACGCGCTGTCCCTGGGCGATCTGGCTCTCGGCGTGCTGGCCACGCCCGGCCGCACGCTCGACGCGTTCGTGGCCGCCGCCACCGCCGACCTGCCGTCCTATCCCACCTACTTCCACGCCATGCGCGCGCTCAACCAGCGCGGCCCGGCGGTGTTGGGCGGGCTGCCGGCGCTCGGCCCGCTGGCGGCAGAACAGGTGCGGGCCCACCAGGCCGCGGGCGCGGCCGTCGTCGATCTGCGCCGGACGCCGGAGTTTGTCGCGGGGCACATCCCAGGCGCGCACGGGGTGGCGCTGCGGGCCGAGTTCGGCACGTGGGTCGGGTGGGTGGTGGCATTCGGCACGCCGCTCGTGCTGATCACCCACGGCGACCCGGCCGAGCACGAGACCGCCGTGCGCCAGCTCATCCGCCTGGGCTACGACAA
Source organism: Anaerolineales bacterium (assembly GCA_020845955.1). GTDB lineage: Bacteria > Chloroflexota > Anaerolineae > Anaerolineales > UBA6663 > JADLEU01. The sequence goes on along the minus strand of JADLEU010000376.1, from coordinate 6,092 downwards.
CCTACTCGGGTATCTGAAGGGCGGCATGGACGCCTGGCAGGCGGCCGGCTACGACGTGGAGCGCGGCTAGGCGCGGATGCTGGCCGAGAACCGCGTGCGCCTGGGGTTGGGGGCCAACTGGCCGCAGTTCGCGCTGCTGGTCGTCGTCAATGCCTTCGTCGGCGCGCTGGTGGGCCTCGAGCGTACCGTGCTGCCCCTCCTCGCCGAGGCCGAGTTCGGCCTGGCCTCCCGGTCGGCTGCCCTGGCCTTCCTGGTCAGCTTCGGCGTGGTCAAGGCCATGGCCAACCTGTTCGCCGGGCGCCTGTCTGACCGCCTCGGGCGCAAGAGGATGCTGGTGCTCGGCTGGCTGGTGGGGCTGCCGGTGCCGCTACTCATCATCGTGGCGCCCAGTTGGGGCTGGATCGTCTTTGCCAACGTGCTGCTGGGCGTCAACCAGGGCTTGTGCTGGTCGACGACCGTCATCATGAAGATCGACCTGGTCGGCCCGAAGCAGCGCGGGCTGGCCATGGGCATCAACGAGTTCGCCGGCTACGTGGCCGTCGCGCTCTCGGCCCTGCTCAGCGGCTACCTGGCCGCGGCCTACGGGCTGCGCCCGGCTCCGTTCGTGCCGGGCCTGGCCTTCGCCGCGCTGGGGTTGGTACTGTCGGCGTTCTTTGTGCGGGAGACGCGCGGGCACGCGCGGTTGGAAGCCGGCGGCGCGCCGGCCGGCCAAATGTCCTTTGCGCAGGTGCTCCTGCTCACGAGTTGGAAGGACCGGGCGCTCTTCGCCGCCAGCCAGGCCGGCCTGGTCAACAACCTTAACGACGGCATGGTCTGGGGCCTGCTGCCCATCTACTTCGCCGCGCGCGGATTACGCCTCGAGCAGGTGGCCCTCATCTCTGCCGCCTATCCTGGGGTGTGGGGGCTGAGCCAACTGGTCACCGGCGCGCTGAGCGATCGCTGGGGCCGCAAGTGGCTGATCGCGGCGGGCATGTGGGTGCAGGCAGGCGGCATCCTGCTTTTCGTCATCGGCCAGGCCTTTGCGGTCTGGCTGGCCGGCGCCGTGCTGCTCGGCCTGGGCACCGCGCTGGTGTACCCCACTCTGCTGGCCGCGGTCTCGGACGTGGCCCACCCGGACTGGCGGGCCTCGGCGGTGGGCGTCTACCGGTTGTGGCGCGACGGGGGCTACGCGGTGGGCGCGCTGGCCGCCGGTCTGCTGGCCGACGCCCTGGGCACGCCGGCCGCCATCGGCGCCATCGGCGGCCTGACGTTTCTCTCAGGCGTGGTGGTGGCGGTGGTGATGTACGAGACGCTGGGGCGCCGGCGCTGACCTAGGGCACCGCTTCCACGACCAACGTACCCTCCATGCCGTTGGCCTGGTGGCTGCCCTCCTCGTCGACAATGGAGCAGAAGAAGGCGTAAGACCCGGGCGGCAGAGCCACCGCAAGGTCGACCGCGCGCGAGGCCCCGGGCGCGAGCGCTTCCGCAAAACCCGCGTCGGCGATGACGAGTGAGTGCTCGAGCCGGTCGGGGTTCTGCAAGTCAAGCCGAACGGTCTCACCCGCGGGCACTCTGAGCTCAGCCGGCTGGAAACGCATTTCGTCCATTGTGACCGTCAGCGTGACGCTGGCCGAGGCGGCCGGGCCGGAAGTCGCGGCCGGGAGGGCGGTCGCGGTGGCGGCCGGCGGCGTTTCGGTCAGCGGCATTGACGTTGGGGTCGCGGCGGCGGTGCTGCTGGGGGCGCTCGTGGCCGCCGGCGCCGTGGTGGGCGCGGCGGTGGCCTCCAGCGCCGCCGGGCTTTCGATCGGCGCCGGCGCCGGTTCGCCCGTCGAGCAGGCCGCCAGCAGCGCGGCCAGGACGAACGTTGAGCCAAGTTGGTAGACACGTTTCATCGTTGGCGAATTCTCCATCCTTTCGTGCGGCCGTGATTTTTTGGCATGCAGCGCAGAGGGGCTGAGGGCGTCGGGCCGCGCGGGCGGCCGGCGCCGCAGGCCTGGTTGGTGATAGGCATTTCCGTACGCGTATTGTACTATTAGGACGAATAGGGGCCAAATCATCCTGTATTCCCTGCCGCTGCTGGTCCTGCCCTGGAGGCGGTTATGTTTCAGCGTGTTATTCAAGCTGCCATCAATGCCGGCGCCCGGGTCGGCGCCGATCCGAGCGACAGCGACGACGTGCGCCTGCAGAAGTCCTTGCTGGTGATGAGCACCGTGATGTTCCTGGCGGCCGGCCTCGTGTGGGGGCTGATGTATTTCGCCCTGGGCGAAACCGCTGCCGGCTGGATCCCGTTCGCCTACGGCCTGGTCGCCCTGCTCAGCCTGGCGGGCTTTGCGCTCACCGGGCGCTATCGATTTTTTCGCTTCAGCCAGCTTGTGCTGATCCTGCTCTTGCCCTTCTTGCTCATGGCCGCCTTGGGCGGCTTTATCAATGGCAGCGTCGTCATTCTCTGGGCCCTTACCGCGCCGATGGGGGCGCTGATCTTTGACGAGCCCCAGCGGGCGCCGGCCTGGTTCTTGGGCTATCTGGGGCTTGTGGTGGCCAGCGGCTTGCTTGGCCCTGTTCTGCGCGGGGTGAATGCGCTCACCGTTCAGCAGGTGCGGGTGTTTTTCGTCCTCAACGTCGGCGCGGTTTCCGCCGTTGTCTTTGTCCTGCTCTATACGTTTGTGCGGCAGCGCAACGCCCTACTGGCGCTGCTGCGCCTGGAGCAGGCCAAGTCGGAGAACCTGCTGCTGAACATCCTGCCGGCGGAGGTGGCAGCCCTCTTGAAGGCCGGGGAGCGCACAATCGCCGACTACTTTCCTGGGGCCAGCATCCTGTTTGCCGACATGGTCGGCTTTACGCCCCTGACGGCAGCCATGGCGCCGGCCGAGCTGATCAGCCTGCTTAACGAGGTCTTCACACACTTCGATGACTTGGTGGACAAATACGGCCTGGAGAAGATCCGCACCATCGGAGACAGCTATATGGTGGCCTCGGGCGTGCCGCGGCCGCGCGCGGACCACGCCCAGGCGCTGGCGCGCCTGGCCCTCGACATGCGCGATTACGTCCTGACCGATCCGCGCTGCGTCGAGCGCCGGCTGAGCTTTCGCCTCGGCCTCAACTCGGGCCCGGTGGTGGCCGGCGTGATCGGCCGCAAGAAGTTCATCTACGACCTGTGGGGCGACGCGGTGAACACGGCCAGCCGAATGGAGTCGCACGGCACGCCCGACCGCATCCAGATCACGCGCGAGACGCACGGGCTGATCCAGGACGAGTTCGTCTGCGAGCCGCGCGGCACGATCATGGTCAAGGGCAAGGGAGAGATGGAAGCCTGGTATCTGCTCGCCGAGCGGACCATCCTTCAGAACTAGCGCCGGGTCGTCTCCGCGCCACACCAGAGTCTGTGCCCGTTCTCGGCCTTCCAATCGCGCGGCCAGGCCGCGCTGGCTGCCCGGGGCTTTTTTGTCACCTATCCGCCTGGCTCAGAAAGCGATGCATGGCCTCCGTCAGCCTGACCCACGCGGGTTCCTGCCCGGTCACCAGGTGGTTCTTGCTCTCCAGGGCGACGAATTGAGCGCCCCGGATCAGCGAGGCGAGCAGGCGGCCTTCCTGAAAGGGAACGGCCGCGTCCGCGCGCGAGTGCAGGATCAGCGTCGGGGCCGTGACCTGGCGTGCCAGGCCAACCACGTCCACCAGGTGCATTTCGCGCTCGAGGCGGACGGCGTTTTCAGGCGGCAGGGAGAGGCGCATCTGCGTTTCGAGCGCGCGCAGTTCCTCGGTCGTGGCCTCCGGGAAGAGCTGCATGGCGAAGACCTGTCGAAACGCTGGGTTCTCGCGCCCCCAGCCGATCCGCATCAGCTCGATCATCAGGTTTTCTTCGTCGCGCTGTTCTTCCGTCAGGTCGCGCTTCAGCCACCCGCGCGCATAACCGCCGTGCAAGATCAGCCGGCTGACCCGCTCTGGATGCCGGGCGGCGTAGGCCACCGCCACGGGGCAGGCCTGCGACATGGCAAACAGCGGGAAGCGGCTTAGCCCGACGGCATCCACCACGGCTTCCAGGTCCCGCACCCAGGCCTCGAAAGATACGTCCGCCACTTCGCGATCCGATAAGCCGCAGCCGCGCTCGTCTGAATGGATGAGGGTATAACCGCGGGTCAACTCGTCCAGCCAGTGCCGCCAGACCGGGCTGGACCAATCGCGCTCCAGGTGGCTCATGTAGTTGGCTGCTTTGACCAGGGGCGGTCCGGCGCCCGCCACCCCGAACGCAATCCGCGTGCCGTCGAAACTGCGCGTGAAGTAGACGCGCTGTTCGGGGTAGGGCGGGCTCGCGGCGGGCGGTTGGCGCTGGGAGCGGAAAGGCGGCGCCGCGTCGGTATCGACCAGCCCCAACTGCCGGGCCTGGACAACGGCCTGGAGGCGGTTGCGGACCCCCAACTTGGCGTAAATGTGGCGGTTGTGCCACTTGACGGTATTGAGGCTCAGGAACAGCTCGCCGGCGATCTGCTGATCCGACAGCCCGTTCGCCATCCGCGCCAGGATGCCGAGTTCACGCTCGGTGAGCGGCTCCCGGGGCGCTTCCATCCCTGCGTCCATTCTTTCGAGTGGCGACACGCTGGCCTACTTGACCTAAGCTGAGGCCAGTTTAGCCGAGGTTGCGTGCCTGGCAAGTCCCAAGGCCGAGGCCTGTGCCGGCGCGCGCCAACGGCTGGACATGCCCCACGACCGCGGCCGCGCGTTTGTATGCGGCGGCGAGGCGCTGCGCGCGCCGCTGACGCTCAATGGCCCCTACCTGCCGGAGGGCGACAATCGCGAGTCCACGATCGGCGACAACGTCGAGCGCGGCGGCTGGCCGCGGACAACGGATTGGCACGCTGAACGCCATCAAGGCCGGCGCGCCGCGCGCGAAGCTGAAAACCTTGCGCGACGACGCGCGGAAGACCTTGCCGGTGCTGGACATCCTCCGCAACTCGGCGCCGGTGTCGATCACCCTGGCCGGTTGAGGCGGCCGCGAGCATGCCCGGGGCGCTCTGCGCGCTGTGCCGGCCGGCGCGGCGGGGAAGGGGGGAAGGAAGGAATTTGGGATGACGACCACACACGCCCAGCCGCGAGGCGCGCTAAACGATCTGCGGGGCGCGATCCGCCAGGAGTATGCCAACGTCGCGCAGGACCCGGGGCGGGGCTATCACTTCCACACCGGGCGGCGGCTGGTCCAACGGCTTGGCTACGCCGAGCGCTGGTACGCCGCCTTGCCTGAGGCCAACCTGGCCTCCTTCGCGGGCACCGGCAATCCATTTGCGGCGGGACCGGTTCATCGCGGCGAGACGGTGGTGGACGTGGGTTCCGGCGCGGGTTTCGACGCGCTGATCGCGGCGCAGATGGTGGGTCCGCGCGGTCAGGTCATCGGCGTGGATATGACGCCCCAGATGCTGACCAAGGCGCGGGCCGGCGCGGCGGCCATGGGCTTTCAAAACGTCGAGTTCCGTGAAGGGTACGCCGAAGCGCTGCCCCTGCCGGATGCGGCAGCCGACGTGGTGATCAGCAACGGCGTCCTGAACCTGACGGCCGACAAGCAAGGCACTCTGCGCGAGTGGTTCCGGGTCCTGAAACCGGGCGGCCGGCTGATGGCCGGCGATATCCTGGTCGAGCGGCCGCTGCCGCCGGACGCGCTGGACGACCTCTCGCTCTGGACGGGTTGAATTGCCGGAGCTCTGCTGGAAGCAGAGCTCATCCGCGCCGTGCGCGCCGCCGGTTTCGAAGACGCCCAGATCGTGCACAAGACGGCGCACCTGTATCGGGACGTCCCCAACCCCTCCAGCGCGTTGGACTATGGGGCCCAAGGCGTCACCTTTGCGGCTCGCAAGCCGGGCTAGGCCCCGGCGCGGCGCATCCCGGTATCCGGCCGCCACAGGCGCAGCCGTCCGCCGACTTCCCCGCTGGCCGGGTAGCGGGCAGGACAGGCCGGCCAATCCGTCTGGCCTACGCCAATCCCGAGATCCCCGCGCGCCAGACCCGCAAGGCCACCACCACGCTGGCCGCCCCGACGCCTAGGCACGCGGACACCTGCCACCCGGCCAGGTCGCCGCGCAGCGCCTGCAGCGGCACGGTCGTCGCTACCGCGACCGGCGCCAGGAAGG
>JADLEU010000375.1 GCA_020845955.1 Anaerolineales bacterium | reverse complement strand
GTGGACTACGATCCGCGATCGAAGGCGGCCGAGGATTACCGTATCGCCTGTGAGGAACTGCTCGAATACATGAAAGGACAGGGGGATGGCAGAATCACCCGGGAGGGCAGCGCGGCGTAAGGCGAAACTGGAGCCCATCAGCCTGGAAGAGTTGGCATCTGACCCGGCGATGACCGGGTTTACGTCACTGTTCCGTATACCAGCCACGGCAGACCCTCTCCCTCATATCCGGGAAGCCATTCGAAAATCGGCTATTGCACAAAGCCCCACGGTGGGCGATGAGATAAAACCCACGGAGGGCTTTGGGCAAGTGCCCACGGAGGGCTATAGTGCAAAACCCACGGTGGGTCTTGCTGGAGACTCCTCCGTCCCTTTCTTTGCCACCGAGGATGGCAAACTGCATCCCGCTTCCCGGGCGCGGCCCATTCGCTATCCCAAGGACGCCTTATCGGCTGTTGAGATTCGTGTCCGGGATCTTCTGTGGGAATTGGGTTCGGACGAGCCTCTTGGGCGCGCGCGCCTGGTTGGGATTGGTTATGATCGTCTGGCAGCCTTAAGCCAACTGAATGAGAAAAGTGTCCGCAAACTCCTGGCGCGCCTGATAGAGAAGGGATTCCTGAGCGTGATGGCTCCTGCGGACCCACATCGTCGGCAGGGAACCCAGTACCGTGTGCCGGATTGGGAGGAAGTGGAGCGCGAATTGACGAGAAGAGGGTGGCAATGGGTGGTGCGCAGTGGTCATGGAGTGCTATACGCCCAACCATACCGGATACGGGATAACTGACAAGTGGCGACGAAAGCCCACTGTGTGCTTTAGGCAAAAACCCACCGTGGGCTTTAGGTTAAGACCCACGGACATCATGTCGAGAATGCTCGCCTGCGACAGGAGAGATCTCCAGTGGGAGGGCTGCGCAGTCCAATATCAGAAAGACATCGAGAGCCGGACGGTGCGGCGGCGGCCCGGGCCGCGCAACTGTTGACGGAAGGGATTCGGGTTGACGGTTGCACTGGTACGTTGAGCCGGGCGATGGGGCGGCTGGCGTTGCGGTTGCGGGACCAAGCATCAGCAAGGAAAAGTGAGCGGGAAAGGGCTGGCTGGCCATCGCCAGCGGGCGGCTGGATAAGAACCTGGACCGGCTGCTGGCCGAGCTGCCGCGCGGGCGCGCGAGAAACCGGAAACTGGTCCTACTGACGTTTCTGCGCTGCCCGCAAGGCGTGGGGAGGCAACCGGACGGCGGCCCGGCACTGGGCGGTCTTTGCTGAGCATGATGCAGCACGGGGCCAGCAGCAGCGTGAGAATGTGCCGCTGTTGGACTGCTGCATCACCGGGAGCCCGGCGCGCTGAGCTGGCTGGCGGATTCCTCATGAGGTCCGGTCACTTTTTGCGGGTGGACAATCACGGTAGACCAGATCGGATTGGGCTGATGCGGGATAATCGCACGCGACTAGGACTAAGCGGGCGCGGTTTGCGCCGCGTGGAGCTGCCCGCGGTGGGAGCCCACCGGCTGGGGCTGCGGGAATGCGTCGTACAGCATCACTATCTGGCCTGTCCGACGCCTTACGGGGGGCAATTGCGCTACCGTGTGCGGCATCAAGGCCGCGCGTTGGACTGCCTGCTATGTGACCTCGCCGACTTGGCACATGAAGGCGCGTGACGAGTGAATCGGCTGGAGTGACGAGCGGCGTCGTGAGCGCGGCGTGAGCCCTGGGTGCGCGTGCCGGCACTGGCCAGCATTTGGTGCTGGGCCGTTGCGCCCGGCAATTCGTCGGCGACTGGGCGGTAAAACAAATACGGCTTCGGCGCTGGCGAAAAACTGACCCACCCCTACTCACCAGAAGTTGACCACCGTTGAGGGTGACGATGAACGGGCATGCCCGATGCCCGGAAGAGGCCGTGCCGGATCTGCCGGCGATGGTTCCGACCCGACAACCGAGTGGGCGTGCGCCAGCGCGCCTGCGGAAGAGCAGATTGCCAAAAGGCCCGGCGGCAGAAGACACAGGCCAGTTGGCGCGCCCGCAACCCTGGCTACGCCACCGCCCATCGAATCACGCAGCGCAATCAGGACAAGGCCGCCGAACCGGTCCGCACCCGGCCGCCATTGAACCGACTTCCCTGGGATCTTGCGAAAGACCAGTTCGGAGGTCAAGGCGCTGATTTCATTGGGGTTCTGGGCACACTAATCCTCCGCTCGGCGAAAGACCAGTTCGCAGCTTATCTCCTTGACTCGAAAGGTCTTCCTGGCACACTTCCCCGCCGGCCGGAAAAGACCAGATCGGCGCCGGCGCATACTGGAACCCGAGCCGATGCGTCTGGAGTTTCATCAACTGGACCGCCGCCTGGAAACTCTCCGGGTTCGTCATCCGGCGCGCCAGCGGCGGCTGATCGCCTCACTGGCTGAAAGTGGACAGCAGACGCCGATCATCGTTATCCCCACCGAGGGCCGCTATCTGGTCATCGACGGCCACAAACGCATCGCCGCGCTCCAGCAACTGGGCCGCGACACGGTTGAGGCCGTGGTGTGGGAGATGAGCGAAGCCGACGCGCTGGTGCTGGAGCGGTCGCTGCGGATGAGCGAGCCGGAGAGCGCGCTGGAACAAGGCTGGCTGCTTCAGGAGATGGAAATCCGTTTGGGTTGCTCGGTGGAAGAGCTGGCCCGGCGCTTCGACCGCGGCAAGACCTGGGTCGCCACTCGCCTGGCGTTGGTGGAGACGCTGCCGGAATCGGTGCAGCAACTGGTGCGGGAAGGCCAGCTCTCCGCCTCGCTGGCGATGCGTTACCTGGTTCCCGTGGCGCGTCTCAGCGTGGAGCATTGCCAGCGCATGGGGGCCATTTTCGCCGAACAAGGGTGGACGACGCGACAAGCCGGTGCGTTCTATGAAGCCTGGCGGTGCGGCGACGGCATGGTGCGCGAACGCCTGCTGGCCGCGCCGAAGTTGTTCGGCAAAACGCAACCGCAGCCACCGGGTACGCTCGACAAACAACTGAGCCAGATCACGGCGATCGCCCAACGAGCGCTGGAACAGCTTCCATCGCCGCCGCCCAACCGCGCGGGCGTGCGGCGGAAGATCGAGCGCGCCATCGAGCTGTTGACCGAACTCCAACAACGAATCGAGGAGCCAGAAACGACCCATGTTGAGTCAAGCGCAACGAGCGACGATTCTCGAACTGCATACGCAGGGAGTGGGCAAACGCGAGATCGCACGGCTGCTGAAAGTCTCGCGACCCAGCGTCCGCCGCGTGCTGCAGGCCAACTCCAGCGCCGTACCGAAGATCGAGCGGATCGAAAAAGCCACGCCGTTCCGCCAACAGATCCTCGACTTATTGCCCGAGTGCAAGGACAATCTCGTGCGAGTCCATGAGGAGTTGCTGGCCAGCGGCGCGACCTTCTCCTACCCGGCGTTCACCGCCTTTTGCCGCCGGGAAGGAATCGGGCAATCCCCCATCGTGCCCGCGGGCCGCTACGAGTTTGCCCCCGGCGTGGAAACGCAGCATGACACCTCGCCGCATGCGGTGACCGTCGGCGGCCGCAAGTTCAAGGCCCAGACCGCCGCGGTGACGCTGTGTTACTCACGCATGCTGTTCTTTGAGATCCTGCCCACCTTCCAGCGTTTCGACTGCAAGGTCTTTCTCAGCGATGCGGCCCGCTACCTGAACGGCACGACCGAACGGGTCATGATCGACAACACGCACGTGGTCGTGTTGCGCGGCAGCGGCCGCTCGATGGAGCCGGTGCCGGAGATGGCCGCCTTCGCCGAACGCCTCGGCTTCCGTTTCGTGGCCCACGAGATCGGCGATGCGAACCGTTCGGCCCGCGTCGAACGGCCGTTCCACTTCATCGAAAACAACTTCCTGGCTGGACGCACGTTCGCCGATTGGCAGGATCTGAACCACCAGGCGCGCCAATGGTGCGACCGCGTCAACGCGACCTACAAGAAACATATCCGCGCCGTGCCGCGCGAGCTCTACGCCGTCGAGCGCCCGTATCTGAAGACACTGCCGGCCTGGCTGCCCGAGGTCTACCGGCTGCATCACCGGCTGGTGGATGTCGAGGGCTACGTCTCGCTGCACACCAACCGCTACTCCGTGCCGCCGTCGTTCATCGGCCGCCAGGTCGAAGTACGCGAAACCCGCGACCACGTGGAGATCGAACTCGACGCCCGCCACATCGTCCAGCACAAGCGCATTCCCACCCCCGACCAGGTGCGCGTGACCTTGCCCGAGCACCGGCCGCCGGGGGCCTTGTAAGCGCGATCCACATCCGGAGGAAACCGCGCTGCTGGCCGCCGCGCCCGAGATCGCTTCCTATGTCGAGAACCTGAAGCGCCGCGGCCGCAAGGTGATCACGCTGCTGTTGCGGCAACTGCTGCGCATGCTGCGCGACTATCCACGCGAAGCATTCCTGGGCGCCATCGAAGAAGCGGGCCGCTATGGCCTGTACGATCTGGACCGCGTCGAACGCATGATCTTGCGCCGCGTCAGGCGCGAATACTTCTGTTTGGAGGATGCCGATGAGTGACGAGATCGAACAGCTGCTGAAGAACCTGAAGCTCGGGCCGCATGCGCGCCATCTACGACGAGCAGCTGCGCGCCGCCGAAAAGCAGCAGGTCTCCTACTCGGAGTTCGTGGCCGCGCTGCTGCGCGCCCAGTGGCATCACCGCCAGGAGACCGCCCTGGAGTGGCGCATTGGCCGCGCCAATCTGCCCGAGCGCTGGTCGTTGGAAACCTTCCCCTACAGCCGCCAGCCCGGCGTGAAGCGCAAGCAGATCCAGGGCTTCGCCGAACTGGACTTTGTGGCCAAACACGAGAATCTGGTCTTCGTCGGCCCCACCGGCGTGGGCAAGACCGGACTGGCCTGCGGCATCCTGCTGAAAGCGCTGCAGAACGGGCTGCGCTGCCAGTTCGTTCGCGCCCAGGACCTGTTCGACGAGATGTACGCTTCCCTCGCCGATCGTTCCACGCGGAAGCTCATCAACCATCTGGCGCGCCTCGACGTTCTGCTGATTGATGAGTTCGGCTACTTGGCTCTGCGCGAGAATCTGACAAAGTGTCCATTTCATGCGGCTTTCCGGAAAACGACGATTTCGGTCTTCAACGACGCCATGCGCTGCGCCTTCAAGAGCAGGTAGCGCAGGTTGCTGTAGCCCCG
>JADLEU010000374.1 GCA_020845955.1 Anaerolineales bacterium | reverse complement strand
TGCTTCCCAAGCAAAATGTCGAGGGTCCGAATCCCTTCACCCGCTCCTAGGTTGGAGCAGACCGTTTGTGCTACGTAGTACGAACGGGGAGTTCTAACCGACGGGCTTGATAGCCCGCGTAAACCGTAATACTATTCGGTTGGTAAGTATCCGTGGTCGTCGCTTCCAGCCCCTGCCAAGAGTCGGGGAGCGCGACCCGGTGATGGACACCGGATTGTGTTACGGAAAGCGCGCTCAGGCCTTTGTGGCCTGGGCGCGCTTTTTTTGTTCTTCCATGTAGGCGCTGAAGTCCTCATGGGGAATGCGCCAAGCCGATGTACGGCCCGGCCCAGTTTTGAAGGCGCCAGGGAAGACTCCCGCCTTGCAGTAGTTGGCTACTGTCTGAACGGTCACCTGCAAGGCGGCAGCGACATCTTCGGCTGTCATCAGCTTGTCCGGCACTTCTGGCATTGGCGCAACCTTTGAAAGTTTGAAAGCAGAATACACCGGCTTTGGGGAAGAGTCAACTAGGAGGGGGAAATGGGCGCTACACCTCAAGCAAAATCGAGCCGGGGCCGGATTTCGCTCGTCGCCGCGATCCTTGTCGCTGTCTGCCTACTTGCGTGTGCGTTCTTACTCATCGTGTCGCAGATTTGGGCAAACACGCCAGATGGCCGGGCCGCAATCGCGAGCCAGGCGATTGAACGAACCACCGAGGCTGCGACGCGGCTGACGCCAAAGCCCAGTAATACACCGCGCCCAAGCAATACCCCTCGCCCCACTGTGACGCCACGGCCAACCAGCTCACCCAGGCCATCGTCTTCGCCGTCCAACACGTCAATCCCTAGTCCCTTGCCAAGCCAGACGGTCGTGGCGGCGCCAACGCGCACCCTGGCTCCGCTCTGGACGGCCACGAGCAACGCGGTTGTCGAAGCCGCCACTGCCACTATCGAAGTAGCTGCAACCCAACCGCCTCCGGCTGCGCCGGCCGGTTACGTCTGCGCCGGAGGCGAAGCTTGTATCAAGGGGAATATCAGTAGCGACGGGCGCCACCTGTATCACTTTCCCGGCTGCACCAGCTACAACAACACAAAAATCGACACCAGCGCTGGTGAGCGCTGGTTTGTAAGCGAAGCAGAGGCCCAAGGGGCTGGCTGGACAAAAGCGGGTAATTGTCCGTAGCTATAACAGGCAGACCAATGACCATAATCCAAGTGCCCGATCCCCTTGATGGCAAATTCAACGTTTGGAAGAATGGCTGCTGGGTGTGGAAACGCGCCAAGCAGAGTAAGGGGTACGGCTCGGTCGGCTACTAGGGGGTGACCTGGCTGGCGCATCGCTTGAGCTACACCATGCTCGGTCGTATCAGCAGGCGCTAGTCGTCGCCGTCCACAGAGAGTCGGAGAAGAAGTATGATTCGCAGCATGGACCTCATCCGCAAGATCTTGCTGGCGATTGAAGCGCACCCAACGCTTGAGCCAATGGCGCCACTGGCGTTTGACGGCTACACCGCGGCCGAGATTTACCAGCATCTACGCCTGCTGCAGAAGGCCGGCTTTATCGAGGTGTTTGACAAGTCGAGCAACACCGCCAATCTTCTTCTGCCGACGGCTCTGACTTGGGATGGTCATGAGTTTCTAGATAACGCCCGCAGCGACAAGCGCTGGAACCAGGCTTTGAATTTGGTGAAGGGTACTGGCGGTCTGGCCCTGGAAGTCTTGAAAAACGTGCTCACCAACCTGGCGCTCGCCGAAGTCAATGAACTCCTGCGGCGCCAGGGCCTTCTCTAGCAGTTCCTTTTCCTGCCCCGCTCGATTCTGCTGCTTGACAACCGCGCCAATTCACTTATACTAGCTTTATAAGTTTGAAAACGCCCCCGCCTGGAGCCGTTAACTCCAAGCGGGGGCTGACCCAAACCACGGTATCAGCGTGGCAGGGCTGCCCCGGATTTTACTACAGCCGGCGCTCCCCTCCACCCTTGGACAGGAGCGCCGGCTTTGTCGTCTCGGCCCGATCCGTTCGCAGGCAAATACAGCGTCCAGCCCAATGGCTGCTGGGTGTGGCAGCGCGCCATTCAGTCGCGCGGCTACGGCTCGGTCTGGCGCCAGGGCCGCTCGCATCTGGCGCACCGCCTCAGCTACCAGCTAAGCGTCGGCGCGATCCCGGCCGGCTATGACGTGCATCACACGTGCCGCAACCGGCGCTGCGTCAACCCGGCGCACCTGGAGCTGCAGCGCCACCCCGAGCATTCGGCGCTAGCCGAGAACCCCCTCACACGCAACATCCACAAGACCCACTGCAAGCGCGGCCACGCGCTGGCCGGCGCCAACCTGGTCGTCGACAGCCGCGGCCGGCGCCAATGCCGCACCTGCATCAACGACCGGCAGCGCGCCCGGCGTGCCGCCCGCGCCGCCATCCGTAAGGCTGCTCAGGAGGCCCTCTATGAATCTTAAATGTCGCCGTTGCCACAAACGCGAAGCCCAGACCGGTAAGCGCATCTGCGCCCACTGCGCCAAGCGCCCCAAGGCCCGCCGCAGCTCACATTCCAGCAGCTTCCGCTCGCGCGGTGGCGCCGCCGGCGTGCTGGAGCGCGCCACGCTGGCCGCCAGCTTTCCGGTCGCCAACGGCAGCTACTACACTGACCGCCACGGTGACCAGGCCGACTCCCACGCAGGGGAGGGGTAGGCCATGGCCGCCGATCCCGCCCAACGCGCATTGTTCAACGCCCGCGAGGCCGAGAGCCTCGTCGAAGGCGAGCCGCTGCCGCTGCGCCTGATCCTGCTGCGCCTGATCCGGGCCGTCATCGCCCTGGCGCAGGCCGTTATCAAGCTCGAAGACGCGCGCCACCGCGAGCGCCAGGAGAGCTAGGCCATGTCCACAGACATCCCCGCGCCGACACCCACCACCGCCGACCAGAAGCTGGCCGCCCTGGCCGCCGATCTGAACTGGCTGACGGCCCACCTGCGCACCATGGCCGCCGAGCACGACGCCACAGCCGCGGCGCGCGAGGGCGATGCCTGGGGTCGGGGCCATTACCAGGGCTGGGCCTCGGCGCAGCGCCACGTCGCCGAGCTCCTCGAGCGCAGCCTGGGGCGCGCCGGGTTACGGCAAGGGGGCCAGGCGTGATCACCATCGACTTCCGCTTCATCCAGCTCGACAGCGCCTGGCGCGCGTGCGCCTTTGACTACGTCCTCACCAACGACGGCGCCGGCGCTATGACGCTGACCAAGGGCGGCGTCCACGTGGACGGCACGCATCAGGCCGACGTGTACCCCGAAGAAGGCTGGCACCTGATCGGTGAGTTCTTCAGCGCGGCCGCCGACGAGTCGGCGCGGCGCATGCGCCAGGCGGGGAGCTAGCGGTGAAGACGACTGACCGACCGGTTCGGCAGCTGGCCCGCGGCATCCAGCCCGGCCAGCCGCAGGTGTATCTCCTACACTTTAGCCGGCCGCTGCACCACGCCCGACATTATGTCGGCTTTGTGGAGTACGACCTGGAGCAGCGGATCGAGCACCACCTGGCCGGCCGAGGCGCGCGCCTGGTGGCCGCGGTGGCCGCCGCCGGCATCGACGTGCAGCTGGCCCGCGTCTGGCCCGGCGCCACGCGCACCTTCGAGCGCCGGCTGAAGCGCTGGCACGGGAGCGCGCAGTTCTGTCCGTTGTGCGACCCGGCCGCGGCCGAGCGCGCAATCTTAAAGACTCCGCTTGACAGCGGGACTCGAATTTGAAACACTGGAACATAAGGAGTTTGTTATGAGCACCGCACCCGTCCGCGCCAGCAACTACATCGGCTATGCCTCCCTAGAAGCCTGGGAGGCGGCGATTGACTCGAGTCGCCCGGTCTACGCCAGCAAGGTCGTTGACGAGAGCGAAGGTGAGCGCGGTCTGCGCACGCAATACCTGCGGCTCATGGTGGCCCAGCCTGACGCTGCCGGCGATGTGCATTACTTCCGGATGACCGTGGCAAACGTGACCTGGCTGCTTGATCAGCCGATCAGCCGTGACAGTGAGCGGCGCATCGAATTGCACGACGAGGCCTGGCGGCATGTCCAGGCCTGGCTCAAGGCGGCCGACCTGCATTGGCATGAAGCGGTGGTTGCTACGCCGCCCCCGGATCGGCTGCGGCTGCTCGACGGCTGGCCGGAATTTCTGAAGTACGACAAGCAGGCGCAGCTCTTTTGGACGCAGGAGGCCTAACCATGTCCGCAGGCACGCAGTCCTCGCAGGGGATCGACCGCCGCGCCGGCTTCACTGGCAACCGTCCAAGCAATCGCCCCACGCCGCCCCCCGCGCGCCCGGCTGGTCCGCCGCCGCCTTCGCTGAGCGAGAAGGCGCAGCAGGCCGAGGCCTCGGCCCATAAGCTCTTTGAGCAGAACGCCGTGCTCTTCGCCAAGGCCACCGACACCACGCCGGCGCTGATTCACCCGAGCGAAGCCGACGAGCTCCGCCGCAAGTACTCTCTAGCCAGCGCCCGGCTCGACGCGCTGACTAAGCTGAAGGACTGGCGGCTGGACTACTACCTGCAAGAGAAGAGCGGGCAAGAGCCGTTCTCGCCCCTGACGCCCGAGCAGATCGCGGACGCTAAGAGCTTCTTTGCCAAGCATGGCGCGCGTCTGGCTGGTGAACCCCGCCAGGCGCCGCCCAATCCCATCCGGGAGCGCGAAGAGCAAGCCAAGGCTGCGGCGCAGCCGGTGAAACCCGAACGGGCTGCTGGAGCGACTCCAGCTGCGCCGCCCGCGGCCCAGGCTTCCACTCCCAGCCCGGCGCCGGCGTCCCCACGTGAGACGCCGGCGCCGGCAGCTCCCCCGCCGGCCGAGGTGCGCGGGATCACGCCGCCACCACCGGCCCGGCTCGATGTGCGCTTCCTGTCGTCCGAGGGCTTCGAGTGCCTGCTCCAGCTGGTGGCACCCACGGGCGTGCAGGTCCTGGAAGCCGGCGCGGCAGCCCGTAAGAAGCTCGTTGAGCAGGGCGCGAAGCCGGTGCCACCCGCGCCGACGGCGGAGGTGCACCTGCACCAGCCCGCCGCGCCGGCCGGTGCGGCCGCTGGCGCTGGAGCGGACGACGAAGAGGCGCCCATGTGTGCCATCCACAAGACGCCGATGAAGAAGCGCAAAGGCCAGAACGGCTCTTTCTGGTCCTGCCCACAGAAGCTCGACGACGGCTCCTGGTGCCCGTACAAGCCGCCGAAGTAGCGCCGCGCCCGGGTCGGGCGTAGAATACCGCCTACCACTCCTTGCCCCACCCGCCGGCAGTGCTTCCGAGCGCTGCCGGCGGGCTTGCGTTTGGCCCATTTGGCCCCGCCCATCAATCCATGCTAGACTCCATGCCAGTCCAGCGGCTGGTCGGTGCCCCCCCTCACCCTCCCCAGCCGCTGGACTGCGTTTGTGGCTAGCGGCACCCCCACGGCAGGCCATCGCTCACTTGCGCGTCGAGTCGACATCGCGGACAATTGTTCTGCTAAAGGCGCAGGCCCGCATGTTCCAATCGCAGACAATCGATCTCGCTCCCCGCCGCCGGCGCCCGCCGGCAGCGCGTCCCGCCCGGGTTGTGCCGCCGGCGCAATCGGTGCGCCCGCCTCGCCCGGACTCTCCCGGCCACCGCTGGACTGGCACGTTTTATTGCCAAAGCCCGGGCTGCCACACGGTGCTGGCCGAGGTCTTTGTCGACGAAGACAACCACACCTATCTGCCGCAGATCGGCGGCGGCCGCGTCTTCACGATCGGCATCGAGTGCCAGCACTGCAAGCAAACCCGCATTTTTACGTCCATCCGGCTCTCGCCGAACGGGGGCTTGCCAGCGCCGGCGGTGTAGGTGTATGATCCCGGCATACCCCACCCATAACACGCGGGCCAGCCATTGACGACTGACCCGCCCGCCGCGGTGCCCCCCGGCGCGCTTCGCAGATGCTCCTCCCTGCGAAGTGCGCCGGTTTTTTTATTTCCCACCGCGGCGCTGCCGCAAAGGAGCCCCTCATGCTGCTGCTCGCCGCTGCACCGCTCGCCCTTATCCTGCCGCTGGCTTTCGCTGCGCGCTGGCTGCTCCAGGCAGCCGGCACCCCCATCCCGCCCGAAACGCTCACGCTCTTCGCCGGCGTGGCGCTCTCGGTGGTGATGGCCTACACCCCGGGCCTGCGCGCCAAATACGACGCGCTCAGCGCCGACTACAAGCGGCTGGTCATGCTGGGGCTGCTGCTCATCGTGACGGCCGCCATCTACCTCGGCGCCTGCGCCGGCCTGGGCGCCGACCTGCCGCTGTTGACGGCCGTCAGCTGCACCCGCAGCGGCGCCGTCGGCATGGGGACCGCCTTCATCTCCGCGCTGATCGCCAACCAGGCCACCTTCCTCATCCTGCCGGCGCGTCCGCGGAATGGCGAGTAACCCGGCTGCGCCCGTCGACGATGGCGCCACTGCCTACGCCCCGCCAGCCGGCCCGCGGCCGCCCACCCTTGACGACCGGGTCAGCAACCTGGAGCTAGCGGTGTTTGGCTCGCCCCTGCATCGCATCGCCGGGCTGATCGAGCGCGTGGACAAGGTGCAGGACGGCCTCAATGCCCTGAGCGTGGATGTCTCGGAAGGCTTTCAGGCGGCCGAGGACCGGCTGAGCGACTTCAAAACGGACGTAGCGAAGCGCTTCGACCAGTTGACCGCGGCGATCCGCGCCCTGCGCAGCGACCGCCGCTTCTGGCTCCAACTCGTGGCGACCCTGGTCAGCCTGGCCGGCACCGTGTATCTCATCGTCCAGGCGGCCCAGGCCGCGAAGGCAATTCCCTGATGGCTTCGGCTGCGCTCACCACACCCCGCTCTAACCTGATGGCCCGCGCCGGCGAACTGCGCCGACAATGGCGCGTCGAGTTCGGCCAGCTGTGGCAGCTAGGCCGGCACCGCGTGCTCTGCGGGGACGGCACCCGGCGCGAGCACGTGGCCCGCGCGCTGGACGGCCGCCAGGCAGATCTCGTCTGGACTGATCCGCCCTACGGCGTCAATTACACCTCGACGACCGGCGACGCCATCGACGGCGACCTGACCCTCGCGGCCGTGGCCCTTTTCTTTGCGCTGCTGCCTGACGTGCTGGCGCCCAAGGCCTGGGTCTACGTCTGCGGCGGCTGGGCCAACATGGTCCTCTACTCCCGGCTCTTCGAGCACCACCTGCGCCTGCTGCCGCGCGTGATCGTGTGGGACAAGCTGGCGATGACGCTGCGGCGCAACGGCTACCACTCGCGCTACGAGTTCGTCTACTTCGGATACGTCGGCGGCGCCGGCAATCGCTGGCTGGGGAGCCGCGGCGGAGAGGCCGCCACCGATCTGTGGCGCGTCATGCGCCCACCCACGGGCAAGCGCCACCACCCCACCGAGAAGCCGGTCGAGCTGCCGGCCCGGGCGATCGCCAATACCTGCCCGGCCGCGGGCCTGGTCTATGACCCCTTCCTCGGCTCGGGCGGGTCGCTCCTGGCGGCCGAAGCCGCCGGGCGGACCTGCATCGGGATCGAGCAGGCGCCCGAGTTCGTGGCGGTCGAGCTGCAGCGCTGGGCCGACCTGACCGGCCAGGTGCCCCAGCTGATCCCGGCCCCCGCGCGCGCCCGGGCGCGGCGAGCGCCCGCGCTCCGCGCCGCAGAGGCTCGCGCCTGATCATGTCCACAGACATCAGCCAGCCCGTCACCATCACCTGCGCGGCCTGCCAGCGCCGCGTGCCCATCGCGGCCTCGGCCGACGGCACGCCCCCCATGCAGCGCTGCACCTGCGGCGTGCTGCTGGTCTTGATCGAGGAGACCGGTGAGGACGGGCTGCCCATCCGCCGCGTCGTCACCCGGCGCCGGGCGCACCTGGCCGGCCGCGGCCGCCGCAAAGGACTGGCCCATGCGTGAGAGTAACCGCGCCCGCCAGGCCTTTGAAGATTACTACGCGCTCGGGCCGGGCCGCTCGCTGGCGGACCTGTTAGACCAATACCGAGTCCAAAGCGAGTCCAAACCGAGTCCGCCCACGCGGCGTTTAGGGAGCCTCAAGGCCTGGTCGGCCACCTTCGGCTGGCAGGCGCGTGTCGCCCAGCGCGACGAGGCGCTGGCCGCCGCGGCCGCCGCCCGGCTGGAAGCCGAGCGCCTGCGGGTCTTCAACGAGGGCTTCGCCCAGATGCACCAGCGGGTGGAAGCCCTCAACCGCCTGGCCCGCCGGATGCTGGAGGAGCTGGAGCGGCCGCCCAGCCTGGGCACCCCGCCCAGCGGCGATGAGCCCGGCACGCCCGGCGATCCGGGCGGGCTGTGGGTGCATGACGTCAAGCAGATCGGCGGTGGTGACGCGGCGCGTGAGGTCGATATCTGGCGGCCCAACGGCACGCTGCTGGAGCAGTTCCGCGGCGCGCTCGATGACATTGCGCTCGAACTGGGCGGCCGGGTGCGCGGCGTGGAGGTCAGCGGCAAGGGCGGCGGGCCGGTGCAGGTGTCCTATATCGAGGTCGTCGCGCCCGCGCTGAGCGACGCTGCCGGCGAGCAGCCGGCCGCCGACCCGACAGGGGCAGGTAGTGCTGCATGACTTGTATGACGTTACTCCGCAGGGCCGTTTGCGGCTGCACTTCCACCCCGGCCAATGGCGCGCCTGGCGAAGCCGACGCCGCTTCGTCTGCGTCCTCGCCGGCACCCAGGGCGGGAAGACTTCCTTCGGGCCGCACTGGCTCTACCGCGAAATCCAGGGGCGCGGCCCCGGTGATTACATGGTTGTAACACCGACCTTTCCGCTGCTGGAAGTCAAGGCGCTGCCCACCTTCCTGCGCTTGTTTGAGAAGCTGCTGGGCGTCGGCGCCTACCAGGGCTCGCCGGTGCGCAAGTTCGTCTTCAGCGAGAACGGCAGCCGGCGCACGTTCGGCGCCGCCTGGAACGGTGAGCCGACCACGGTCTTCTTCGGCCACGCGCAGGACCCCGAGAGCCTCGAGTCGGCCACGGCCAAAGCGGCCTGGCTCGACGAGGCCGGGCAGAAGAAGTTCCGCCTGGGCAGCTGGGAAGCGATCCTGCGCCGGCTGTCCATTCACCTCGGCCGCGTGCTGGTGACGACGACCCCCTACGACCTCGGCTGGCTCAAGCAGCAGCTCTACGACCGCTTCAAGGCCGGCGATCCCGACATCGACGTCATCCGCTTCGACTCGACCGAGAACCCGGCCTTCCCGCCGGCCGAGATGGCGCGCGTGCTGCGCGACCTCCCCCAGTGGAAGGTCGACCTCTTCTACCGCGCGATTTTCACGCGGCCGGCCGGCATGATCTACGACAGCTTCAACGAGGCGCTGTGCAAGGTCAAGCGCTTCCCGATCCCGGTCGCCTGGCCGCGGCTGCTGGGCCTGGACTTCGGCGGGGTCAACACGGCGGCACTGTTCTACGCGCGCGAGCTGAAGGAAGCCGGCCGCACGGCTGCCGGCGAGATCGAGTGGGGCGACCCGACCGGCCGCCTGATCCTGTACCGCAGCTACAAGGCCGGCGGCCGCACTGCCGCGGAGCACGCCGCCAAGCTACGCGAGGGCGAGCCCCTAGAGCTCATTTGCTTCGGCGGCTCGAAGTCCGAGGGCCAGTGGCGCCAGGAATTCGGCGCTGGCGGGCTGCTGGTGCGGCCGCCGCTGTGGAGCGACGTCGAGATCGGCATCGACCGCGTCTATGGCGCCCACAAGCGCAACGAGATCATCGTCTTTGACGACTTGACGGAGTACCTCGAGCAGAAGGGCAGCTACAGCCGCGAGCTCGACGAGCGCGGCGAGCCGACCGAGGCCATCGCCGACAAGGCCACCTATCACTTCATGGATGCCGAGCGCTACATCGTCGCCTGGGAAAAGCGCACGGCCGGAGTATCCATCCGATGAGCCTGGGACCCCTCGACCGCTTCCGCCTGTGGCTGGCTCAGGGCCTGGTGAAGGCCGCGGCACTGCCCGTGGTCGCGCCCTGGGTCAACGCGTCCTTCATCGAGCCAGTGCACCGCGTGCTCGTGCGCGAGGGCTATTTCAAGAACGGCGCGGTCTTCGCCTGCATCAGCGCGCTCGCCTTCGCCTACCCCGAGCCGCCGCTGATGGTGCTGGATGAAGACGAGAATCCACAGCCCAAGCATCCACTGCGCCAGCTGCTGCGCCGGCCCAACCCGCTCATGGGGGAGGCCGAGCTGAAGGTCTACACCATGGTCTATAAGGCCATCGGTGGCAACTGTTACTGGCACAAAGTGCGCTCGAAGGCCAATCGCGTGATCGAGCTCTGGCCCTATCACGCCGGCCAGATCAAGCCGGTGCCCGGCGGCCCGAACTGGATCGCCAAGTACAACTATGACCCCTACGGCGACGGCCGCGGCCTGGACGTGCCGGTCGAGGACATCGTCCACTTCAAGTGGCCCGCGCCGGACCCCGAACAGCCCTGGCAAGCAATCCCGCCGCTGCGGCCCGTGGCGCGCGACGCCGACACGGACAACGAGCTCACGCGCTACCTGTTTGCCCTCCTGAAGAACGACGCGATCCCGCGCATGGCGATCACCCTGCCGGCGACGGCCGTGCTCGACGATCCGACCGAGCGCCGGCTGAAGTCCCAGTGGCGCGAAAAGTACGGCGGCGACAACCGCGGCGACGTGGCGATCCTGCCCGAAGGCGCCACCATGCAGCGCGTGGGCCTGGACCTCAAGGAGCTGGCCTTCGACGCGCTGCACGGCGTGCCCGAGGCGCGCATCGCGGGCGCGTTCCGGGTGCCCGCGATCGTGGCCGGCCTCAACATTGGCCTATCGCGCTCGACCTTTGCCAACTTTGCCGAGGCCCGCCAGGCCTTCACCGAGCAGACGCTGGTGCCCCTGTGGCAGATGGACGCGGGGGAGATCGAGTCGGCGCTCGGCCCGGACTTTGGCGGCAGCGCCCTGGTGGCCTATGACCTCGGCAACGTGCGCGCGCTGGCGGACAAGGAAACAGCCAAGTGGACGCGGGTCACGGCCGCGGTGACGGCCGGCTGGCTGACGGTCAACCAGGCGCTCACCGAAACCGGCTTCGAGACCGACCCGGCCGGCGACGTCTACCTGCGCGGCATGGCGGTTGAGGAAGTCCCGGCCGGCGTGAAGTACCTAGTGCCGGCCGGCCTGAGCACCAAGCGGCTGGGCGCCGGCGCCGCGGCCGCCAAGGCCCGGCGCGACCGCCGCAAGACGGCGCTGACCATGGCGAAGGCCCTGCAGCGGGTGCGCACCAATGTGGCGAAGCGGATGGAGTCAGCGGTCGACGATTACTTCGGTGAGCTGGCGAAGCGCGTCGTCGCGCGCGCGCAGAAGGCCTGGCCGGCCCGGCCGGTCGAGCGCAAAGAGCTGCCCAGCGTGGATGACCTGCTCGAGCCCGGCGACGGCGCCGACCTGGTCGACGTGGTCAAGCGCTTCTATGTTGAGGTGCTGTCGGCCAGCTGGGAAACCTGGAACACCGCCCTGGGCGTCGACGTCGCCTTCGACCTCAGTGATCCAGCGGTGACCGAAGTCTTGAAGCTGGCCGGCAAGAAGGTGAAGGGGATCACCGAAACCACGCGCCAGGCGCTGAGCGACCTGCTGCAATACGGTAATGAGCAGGGCTGGTCCATCGACCAGCTCGTGCGCGGCACCGACGAGCGCGCCGGCCTGCGCCGCCTGATCGAAGAGACTTACAAGGATCGGGCGCGCACCATCGCCCGCACGGAGCTGGGCGAAGCGCAGCAGACCGCGGCGGTGGAGCGCTACGCCGGCGCCGGCGTCAAGGAGGTGCTGGTGCTCGACAACGGCTTCGACGACTCGGACCCGGTCTGTCAGGAGCTCGGCGCCGGCGGCGCCGGCACCGTCAAGTCGCTGGAATGGGCGAAGGCGAACCCGCTCCAGCACCCGAACTGCGTGCGCTGCTTTGCACCGGTATTCGACTGAGGGCCAACATGTCCACAGACATCATCCCCAACCCCCAGGCCGTCCGGGCGGCGGCCGCCCAGCAGCGGCAGCTTGAGCACCAGCGGCTGCTCGCGCTCGGGCTCTCCGAGCGCCGCGTGCGCCTGATTCTGGCGGTCGAGACGGCGGAAGCCGGCGGCGACCGTGGTATTCTGGTGTTGTTCGACGGCCCGACACTCAATTTCAACCGGTGCTTGCCCAGTGGGAGGGTCACCACATGAATCAGCCCCGCTCTGGCTACCCGCGCGCGCCGCTCACGGCCCCGGCCCGGCGCCCGCCCTCGCCTGAGGCGCGCCTGTTCGCCTCGGTCATCCTGTGGTTTATTGTGCTGCTGGTGCTGGCGACGGCGGCCGGCATCTGGTACAAGCTCTTTTGGCTGGGCTGGGTGCTGGGCGGGGCCGCTTAACCCGCCGGGCTAGCCTGCCCGGCTAGCGCCACCGAATTACAGACGTTCTCGCTACGGCGACGCAATCCCCGGTCAAGGGGGTGCGTCGCCGTTTGTGTTTGGGGAGTTGACCATGGCCGACGAGATGGAGTTCAAGGCAGTCCGCACCGAGTTCAAGGCCGCCGGCGACAAGGGGGAGTACGAGGGGCATTTCAGCGTCTTCGGCAATGTCGACGACGGCGCCGACGTCGTGCACCCCGGCGCCTTCCTCAAGACCATCGCCGAGCGCGCCAACCGCGTGAAGGTCTTCTTCGCGCATGACTTCATGAAGCTGATCGGGCCGCCGCCGCACACCCTGCGCGAGGACTCAGTCGGCCTGTTTGCCGCCGGCCGCCTGACGCTCGACTCCTTCTACGGCAAGGAGGCCTGGTCGCTGATGAAGGACGGGGCGCTGACCGAAGGCAGCTTTGGCTACGGCGCCGTGAAGTTCGACTTCGAGCAGAACGACCAGTACGGCATGGTCCGCAACCTGCGCGAGCTGAAGCTATACGAGATCTCGCCCGTGCCGCTGGGCATGAACGGCCTGACCGCCATCCGGGCCGTGAAGAGCGCCGCTGAGCGCGGCGATCCCGCCGACGTGCTCGCCGAGCGCGCCGCGGCGCTGGCCCAGGTGGCGGCCGGCCTGAAGGAAGGCCGCGTGCTCTCGGCCGGCAACAAAGAAAAAGTGCAGTCCGCCATCGGCGCGCTGGAAGGCGCGCTGGAGGCGCTCAATAATCTCCTCGCAGCCGCTGAGCCGGAAAAAGGCTTCCACTCGGCACTGCTCCAGAAACGCCTGCGAGCCGCTGGCCTGGCACTCGCCATTCGCACCCCTTAAGGAGCCTGTCCGATGAAAGCCAAGATCAAGGAGTTGTACGCGGAGGCCGGCCAGCTCTACGAGCGCGCCAAGGGCCTCATGACCGAGTACCAGGGCAAGGCCATGCCGGCGGAGAAGTCGGCCGAGCTCGACCAGCTGCTGGACCAGGTCGAGGCCAAGACGGCCGAGGCCAAGCGGCTCGAGCGCATGGCGGAGATGGATACGCAGCTCAATGCGCCCGCCAACAGCCTGCCGGCGCCGGCGGCCAACACCGCGCCCAGCGACGAGCAGCAGAAGTCGGCCAAGTCCGCGCTCGCCAAGTTCTACCGCCACGGCCCGGCCGCGCTGACCAACGATGAGCTCAAGGCCGTCGCCCAGGGCGGCTATAGCCTGCAGGGCACGGAGCTGAAGGCCCTGGCGGCCGACGAGTACACCGCCGGCGGTGCGCTGCTGGTCAACACCAACCGCACCGAGCTGCTCACCAAGCAGCGCGAGGTGCAGGCCATGCGCCGGATCGGCCGCGTGCTGCCGCCCGTGGCGCCCGGCTCGGTAATCACCCCCTCGCAGGACAGCGATCTGAGCGACGCGGAATGGACACCCGAGATCAAGACCGGCAGCGACGACACCGTCAAGCCCTTTGGCGGCCGCGTGCTGACGCCCCATGCCCTCGCCAAGCGGATCAAGGTGAGCAACACCCTGCTGCGCACGCCCACGCTCGACGTGGAGGCTTGGGTCCGCGACGGCCTGGCCTACAAGTTCGCGGTGCCGGAGGAGAATGGCTTCATCAACGGCAACGGCGCCCAGCAGCCGCTGGGGCTGAAGAACACGCCCAGCCTGCCGACCTTCACCACGGCCACCAGCACGCAGGTCTACGGGGATGACATCATCAACTGGGCCTACGCGCTGCCGGCGCGCTATTCGCCGAACGCCCGCATCCTGTGCAACCGCGCCTTCATCCGCAAGGTGCGCGCGCTGCACACCTTCGCCAGCGGCGCGGCCGCCAGCCAGTACCTGTGGCAGCCCGGGCTCGCCAGCGGCAAGCCGAACCAGATTCTGGACTGGCCCTACGAGCTGAGTGACCGCTTCGACGATGGGCTCGATGCCAGCGACGCGTGGGAAGCCAACGCCGTCATCGCCGTCATCGGCGACTTCAGCTACTACTGGATCGTCGACAGCCTGAACCTGTCCATCCAGCGCCTGGTTGAGCTGTACGCGGAGACCAACCAGACCGGCTTTATCGGGCGCAAGGAAGTAGACGGCCAGGCCGTGCTCGCCGAGGCCTTCTACGCGCTGAAGGTGAAGAGCTAAGGCGCACTGACTAAATCTCGGCGCCGGGCACCAGGGGGAGCCCGGCGCCGCCTACCGGCTAACTGCCACCAAGGAGCTGCAGCATGTATCCCAACAATCTCTCCGCCGGCGCGCAGGTGCGCACGGGCCTGGATTACGCCTCCGGCTCGGCCGACCGAAATGGCGCCGTCTTTGACATGGCGGGCTTTGAGGGCGTCCTGATGATCTTCAAGATGGCCGCGATCGCGGCCGGCGCCGTCACCAGCATCAAGGCCCAGCAGGGCCAGGCCTCCAACCTCAGCGACGCCGCCGACCTCGCCGGCACCGCCCAAACCGTCGCGGATGATGACGACAATCAGATCTTCATCATCGATCTGTACCGGCCGACCGAGCGCTACGTGCGCGGCGTGGTCGACAAGGACGCCGTCAACGCCACGGCCGAGACACTGACTTACATCGGCTATGGCGCCCGCGAGCTGCCCGTCACGCAGACTCTGGCTGACGCGG
This sequence comes from Anaerolineales bacterium, assembly GCA_020845955.1. GTDB lineage: Bacteria > Chloroflexota > Anaerolineae > Anaerolineales > UBA6663 > JADLEU01. The sequence continues at coordinate 24,016 of JADLEU010000374.1, read as the reverse complement.
TCACCTTCGAGCGCCACATCTCGCCGGCCGAAGGCACGGCCTAAGCCATGGCCGCCCTGGTCACCATCGCCGACGTGCGCGCGCTGGTCCAAACGGCGCTCACTGACCCGCAGCTGCAGGCGGTGATCGATCGCGAGGACGACGCGCTGGTGCGCCGGCTGGGCGCCCATTACGTCGACGGTGCGACCACGGTGAGTGAAACCGTGCCCGGCGGAGGCGTGAGCGTCTACCTCCGCCGGGCACTGACCTCGGTGGCTACGGTCACCGAGCGCGCCGCGCTCAGCGACGATCCGCTGACGCTGGAGGCGGCCGACTACTATGCCTGGCTCGACGAGGGCCGACTGACACGGCTGCCGGTCGGCGCGCGCTGGGGCGAGCTCGTGGTGATCAGCTACGTGCCCGCCAATGACAACCTGCGGCGCGCGGCCGCGCTGATCGAGCTGGTGCGCCTGGCGCTGGAGCGGACGGCAATGAAGAGCGAGTCGGTCGCCGGCGAGTACAGCTACCAGGCGCCCGATTGGGACCAGGCCCGCGGGCAGCTACTCGCCAACCTGGGCTTTCCGCGGGTGTAAGTGGGGCGCCTCCACGCGGCGCTCACTAGCAGCGGGGCCACTGTGGCCCCGCAGAGGAGTTTGTGGATCATGGCTGACATTACGCAGACGGTGTACGAGGTCGCGCGGGGCGGGCTCGACCTGACGGCCAGCAAGACGACGGTCGTCACCGCCAACAACTACTTCTTCCCCAACGACGGCCGCACGAAGCTGTATGTCAAGAACGCCACCGGCTCGACCTGCGTGGTGACGATTGACACGCCGAACACCGTGGACGGCCAGGCCATCGCCAATCGCACCGTCTCGGTGGCGACGGCCAAGGAGTTTGAGATCGGCCCGTTCCCGCCGGGCGACTACAACGACGGCAACGGCAAGGTCAAAGTCACCTTCGACCAGACGGTCGATATCGTCGTGGTCCGCGGCTAGGCCGGCGCCGACCATGAGCCTCGCCGCCCACCTGGTGCACCGCTGCACCATCCAGCGCCTGCGGAACCCGGTCCCGGACGGTTACCAGGCCGACCAGGTCCAATGGGCCGACTGGCTCACGGACGTGCCCTGCCGGCTGGTGACCAAGGCCCAGCGCGTGGCGAGCGACGACCGGACGCAGCTGGCGGTGCTGACCAGCAGTAAGCTGCTGCTGCCGGCCGGCACTGACGTGGCGGCCGAGGATTGTCAGGTAGTCAACATCGTCATCGAAGGGGGTCAGGTGCTGGCCGGGCCGTTCGGGATCGCGGCGGTGCTGCCGCGGCGCGCACGGACCGTGCACCATGTGACGGTCGAGCTGGAGTCTGGGCCATGAGCAAAGCAGGCCTGAACTGGCAAGGGGATGAGCTGAAGGCGCAGCTCATCGAGCAGCTCAAAAGCGCGCTCGGCGAGATCGGCCTGCGCGTCGAGGGCGAGGCCAAGAAGGAACTGCAGCCCGGGCATGGCGTGCTGACCGGTACGCTGCGCCGCTCGCTGCATGCCGCGGCGCCGTCCTATGACTTCGCCGGCGACGACGTCACGCCGTCTGAGTCTTCGCCAGAGCGGGGCAATCAGGCCCCGGAGGCCGAACTGCTGGGCGACCGGCTCATGATCGCCGTCGGCTCCGGGCTGGTCTACGCGCTGCCGGTGCACCAGGGCCATGGCGACTTCGCGGGCTATCACTACCTGACAAATGCCCTCGATCGGGTGGCGCCGCAGGCCCTGGACATCGTCCGCAAGCACACCGGGGGTAAGCGGTGATCGACCCGTTGGAAGCCGTGATCAACCTCGCGCGCCAGGACGCCGACCTGAACGCCCTGGTCGAGCAGCGCATCGCCGCCCGGCATAAGTTCGGGGTGAAGGGCGCGACCGGCTGGCCGGTGCCCAGCGCCGCGCTCCAGCTGCGCTACGATGGCGGCGGCACCCCCGACACTTACACACGCCGCAGCCGCCTGCGCCTGGAGGCGCGCTGCTATGGCGAGAGCCAGGCGGCCGCCTTCCAGGTCTACGCCCGGCTGATCGCCCTCACTCGCCGCAGCACCCGCGTGCTGGCCGAAACCGGCGGCGTGGCGGCGCTGATCGACTATCTCCTCCCGGACTCGGGGCCGAGCTTTATCCAGGACCCGGCGGCCGGCGTGGATGCCGTGCTCGTTTTTCTTAAGACCGCGGTGGCCGAGCAGGCCGCTGCCTAGGAGGACCCAATGGCTTCGACCGAACCGTTTGACCAGCTGACCGGCACGCTCAAAATCTATATCGCCCCGCAGGGGGAGGCGATCCCCGCGGTGAACACGACGCCCGCGGGCAACTGGGTCGAGCTCGGCGCCACCGACGGCGAGCAGAGCCTCGAGCATGCCGGCGAGAACACCTACTTCCGCGACAATGCCCACCAGGGGCCGGTCAAAGGCGTGCGCCCGGAGGAGGACGTGATCGCGCACTTCACCGTGGTCGGGCTGACGCTGGAGAATTACGCGCGCATCCTGCACCAGGTGAGCCAGGTCACCGCGGCCGGTGGGCCTCCGGCGACCAAGAAGATCCCGCTCAAGCGCGGCGCGACGCTGACCGAGTATGCCCTGCTGTTGCGGGGCGAGGCCATGTCGCCTTACGGCATCTTCCCGGCCATGTACGTCATCCCGCGCGGGGTGTTTGACGGCCAGCCCCAGCCGACCTTCGCGAAGGACGGCCGGCCGGCCCTCGAGTGCGACTTCTACGTGCTCGAAGACGACAGCCAGGCCGACGCCGACCGGATGGGCTGGCTGATCGCCCAGACCGCCTAAGAGGCCCCATGCCGCGCCATAATCTCGACTTCTCGGCCCTGATCCCCGAGCGGGATACCTTCACCACGCGCGACGGCCAGCGCTACGAGTTCCGCAACCGCGCCGATCTGGGGGTGACCGATGCCGCCCGCCTGCACGCCCTGCAGCAGGACGTGCAGGCGGCCCTGGCGGCCCTGAAGCTCAATGTCGCCGACGTGACCGCGGCGCAGACCTTCGAGCGCGCCGTCGACGAGCTGGTCGGCATCATCTTGCCCGAGCTGCCCGCCCCGGTGCGCCAGGCCTACAGCTTTGGCGAGAAGAACGCCATCGTCACCTGGTGGAGGGATCAGCAGGAGGCGCCCGCGCCGGCGGCGGGGGAAGCCACGGCGGGCCAACCGGCTTAGCCCTCGCCCGGTTGGTCCGCTTCTATCACCTGGAGCCGCGGGGCCTGCTGGAGACGCCGGGCTGGCTGCTGGGCGTGCTGTGGGAGCACCTGCCGCGGCTGGAGGCGCGCGAGCTGCACCAGGCGGCCATCGCCGCGCTGATGCCCAATCTCAAGCCGGCCGAGCAGCGCCGGCAGCTGCGTAAGCTGCGCACGGCCGCCCAGCCGCGCATGTCCGCAGACATGCCGGCCGACGACCGGCCGGCCGTCCAGGACCCGGCGGCGGCCCGGGACTGGTTCGAGGCCCAGGGCATCAAGGTCGTCGGGGCCTAAGCCCAACACCATCACTCTCGCTACGGCGACGCACATCCCGCTCAAGGGGTGGCGTCGCCGTTTTTGTTCCCCCTCGCGGGGAACGCAGTCAGGCGGCCACGTGGGCGACTTTGCGCTTGGTGAAGCGCTGCTGGGGACCGGGATCGACCTCAGCGGCCTCAACAAAGGCCTGGACGAAGCCAAGGGGGCGGCCGGCGCCGGCGGCGACGCCATCGGCGGGGTGCTGCAGACCGCCCTGGGCACGGCCCTGGGCGTCGTCGGCGGCCAGATTCTCAGCGCCATCGGCGGCGGCCTCCTGGACCTGGCCGGCAAGGTCGGGAGCTTCTTTACCGACTCCTTCACCGGCGCGCTCGACGCCGAGCAGAACATGGCGCGCTTTGACGCCGTGCTGCGCGCCACGACCGTCTCGGCCGAGGAGCAGGCGGCCGCCTATGCCGAGGCGGCCGGGCAGCAGGTCACCTATGCGGCCCTGTCGGCCGAGGCCCTCGACGACCTCCAGGACAAATACGCGGTTGCGGCCGAGAAGCTCGCCAAGCTGGAGCAGGCTTACGCCGACACGGCCGAGCCGACGGCCGCCCAGACCGTGGCGCTGAAGAACCAGCGCGAGGCTGTGGCCGAGCTGGCCGCGCAGATCGAAGCCGGCTCAGCGACGATCACGACCACCATGGCCGACAAGCTCGGCCTGGTGGCGCCGGTGGCGCGCCTGACCCGCGACGAGCTGCTGGCGTTGGCCGACCAGTACAAGGACCTCGCCGGCGGCAGTGACGATGCCGTGATCGCGGCCGAGTCGGTGCTGCTGAAGTTCCAGACCATCGGCCGGGAGACGTTCCCCGACGCCCTGGGCGCGGCCACCGACCTGGCCGCCTTCCTGGGGACCGACGTGGCCACGGCCGCGCAGACGCTGGGCTTCGCCCTGGACAACCCGGGCGAGTCGCTCATGCGCCTGAACAAGCAGACGGGCGCCTTCACCGACGCCGAGATCGAGCAAATTCAGGCGATGGTGGACGCCGGCGACGCGGCCGGCGCCCAGCAGATGATCCTCGACCAGCTGGCGCAGACGATCGGCGGCGCCGCGGCCGCGCAGGCCGGCACCCTGGCCGGCAAGATGGACATCCTCAAGGAGCGCTTCGCCGACGTGGGCGAGGGCGTCATGAGTGTCCTGATCCCGCCGCTCAGCACGCTCGTCGATAACGTGCTCATGCCGCTGCTGCCCGTGGCGGAAGAAGTTGGGGAGCAAGTTGGCTACATCTTCGAGGCGCTGATAAGCGGCGACACCAGCGGCGCCCTCGAAGCAGCTTACGAAGGCTTCGACATCCTCGCGAACGCCTTTCCTGGGCTGAACGAACAGATCCATTTCGCTCAGCAAGTCTTTGCCGATATCTCGGCCTGGCTCGGCACAAACATCCCTGTCGCGATTGACACCCTGGTTGGCTTCTGGAATGGCACGCTGCTGCCGGCGCTGCAAACCGCGTGGGCCTGGGCGCAGGCCGAGCTCCTGCCATTTCTATCGGCCCTGGCAGACGTCTACCTCAAGGGTATCCAGGATAGCGCCGCCCAGCTGGGCACTGCCTGGACCACGCAACTGCTGCCCGATCTGCAAGCCGCTTGGACCTGGGCGCAGGCGAACTTGCTGCCGCTGCTGAGCGACCTGTGGGACTGGCTGAAGGTCTTCATCCCCGAAGCCATCCAGGCAGAGGTTGACTTCTGGAATAACGTCCTGCTGCCGGCCCTGATCACCTTCAGCAACTGGTACCGCGACAACCTCGGCCCGCTGCTGGCGAGTCTGTGGGACTGGCTGAAGGTCAACCTGCCGCTTGCCATTCAGGCGCTGTCGGACTTCTGGACCGGCACGCTCCAGCCCGCGATCACGAGCGTCTGGGCCTGGGTAACGGGCACGCTCCTGCCGACGCTGTCCGACCTGTGGACCTGGCTGAGCGCCACCCTCACGGCCGCGCTGCAGTCGCTGAGCGACTACTGGACCGGCACCCTGCAGCCGGCGATTGAGGGCGTCTGGTCCTGGCTGGACGGCACGCTCTTCCCCTTCGTCGAGTCGCTCATCGATCTGCTCGACGCCGTCTTTGGCCGAGCGCTGGAGGTGCTGGCCTCGTATTGGACGGACACGCTCCTGCCGGCAATCACCGACGTGTGGACCTTCCTCAACGATAAGGTCTTCCCGATCTTCCAGGACATCGCCGAGTACCTCGGGCAGACCTTTGGGCCGGCCTTCACCACCCTGGGCACCGTGGTCGACGGCCTGCTGGATGGCGCCTTCAAGCTGCTGCAGGGCGCGATCGACAGCATCAGCCAGGGTATTCAGAACCTGACCACGTTCTTCGGCACGCTGGCGGACGCGATCCGGGGGCTGCCTAGCCCGCCGCCGCTCTACACGCCCGGCAGCCCCACGCCCTTCGAGCTGGGCCTGCTTGGCATCGCCGACGCCATCGGCACGATCAGCGACTCGCTGCCTGGGCTCGACGCGGGCTTGCAGCTCTCGGCCGGGCCGCTCCAGATGCTAACCGCCGGCGGCGCCGGGCCGACCACGAACAACACGACCATCGTGAACGCGGCCTACCGCTATCAGCCGGAGAAGCGGCTGACGGATGACATGCGCCGGCTGCGGCTGATGCACACGCGCGCCTAGGCCCCCCAGAGGACGCCAGAGTGAGCACCGACGATAAGCTCGAAGCCCTAATCGGCACCGACGACCCGGTCGACCTGAGCGACCTGATTGATTTCGTGCACGAAGGCGACGAAGGCTGGGGCATGGCCCCCGTCGAGCGCCTGACCGAGCGTGGCCCCAACCAACACGGCGTCAGCGACCGCGGCTATCGCCTGCAGCCCCGCGTGCTGCACCTGCGCATTGCCGGCTTTGGCACGGACCTGGCCGCCTATTGGACCGCCCGCGAGCGCCTGATCGCGCTCTTCGCGCCGCGCGCCGAGCCGGTGCGCCTGCGGCGAACGTATGCCGGCGGCCGGGTACGACAGCTCGACGTGCATTATCTCGACGGCCTGGGGATGAGCACGGCCGAGAAGTTCGGCAACGCCCAGCGCAATGTGATCCAGCTGCTGGCGCCCGACCCGCTGCTCTACGACCCGACGCTCCAGAGCGTGACGTTCGGCCTGGCCGGCGGCGCTGACGCCTTCAGCGTGCCGATGTCCGTGCCGCTGGGGGTGGGCGGCAGCACCATCGACCAGACGGCTCTCATCCCCTACTTGGGCACGTTCGGGTCAAGCCCCGTCGTTATCGTGCGCGGCCCGATCACGGACTGGCGTATCGAGAACGTCACTACCGCCGAAGTGCTCCAGGCAGTGAGCGGCGCCAGCATCGCGGGGGGCGACGAGTACATCATCGATACCAGTTACGGCGCGCACACGGTGGTGGACCTGGCCGGCGCGCGACAGATCGCCAACCTGAGCGATGACAGCGATATCGAGACCTTTCACCTGGCCGCCCACCCGGACGCGCCGAGCGGGGTCAACGAGATCCGCGTCACCGGCAGCGGCGTGAACACCAACACGCAGGTCTTTATCCAGTACTACAGGCGCTACCTGGGCCAGTAGGCCCGGCAGGAGGTCAGAGATGACGCAGAAGAGTTATTGGTGGAATACGGGCGTCGCCGGCGACGGCAGCGCCACCTATACCGAGGCCGATCTGTCGGTCGTTGCCAAAGTCCTGGCCGCCTGCTTGGATGACGAGGGCGTCGCGCCGGCCTACCTCAACCAGCTCGCCGGCAGCGTGCCGGGCGCCAACACGGCCCGGATCGCCACGGGCGGCGCGCTCGTGGACGGCAAGCCCTACAGCAACGACGCCAACGTCGACGTCAATATCCCCAGCGCCGTCGGCGGGGGTAACACGCGCATTGACCGGATTGTGCTACGGGCCAGCTGGGGCGCGACGCGCACCGTGCGCCTTACCCGCATCGCCGGCACCGACGCGGCCAGCCCCACGGCGCCGGCCATCACGCAGACGCCGGGCACCACCTACGACCTCATGCTCTACCAGGCCCTGGTGAACACCAGCGGCACGGTGACTCTGACCGACGAGCGTGTGTTCGCGCGCGTGGGCGCGAGCGACGGCCTGGCCGACGCCATCGTCACCACCGCCAAGCTGGCCGATAACGCCGTCACGGCGGCCAAGATCGCCGCGGCGGTGGCCGGCAACGGCCTGGCCGGCGGCGGCGGCGCCGCGCTGAGCGTGAATGTGGACGGCGTCGGGATCGAGATCGCGGCCGACACGCTCCAGCTCAAGGATGGCGGCGTAACCGCGGCCAAAATCGCCAACCGGACCCGCAAGTTCTTTGTCCAAGGCCTGATGGGGAGCGGCTGGTTTGCCCAAGGCTTCACGCTCGGGCCCTCCACCACTGACAGTATCTACGGCGCCTTCCTGGTCCCGCAGGATTTCGTCTCAACCCTGGTCGTAACCCCGGTGATCGTTGGCCCCACCGGTGCCAGCGCCAATAACTGTGTCTTCCGCAACGACGCGCGGGCCTTCACCGATGGGGAAGCCTACAACGTTGATGAGTATGACACCGGCAACGTCACAGTGGCCTGCCCGGCCAACAACACGACCAAGCACCTGAGCACCCTGGCCCAAACGCTCACCAACGCCGCGGTGGGCGAGCAGGTGCAACTGCAGCTCGACCGGGTCGGCGGCAATGCTTCCGACACCTTTGCCGGTAACGTGTACGGCGTCGGCTGGATCGTCTCCTACACGGCCGATAGCTAGGCGGCCGCGGCAGAGAGCTCTATGCGCTGGGAAGACTGACGATGGCGGCCGAGTACAAGCTTATTGCCCGCAATGCGAGCGGCGTGAAGCAATTTCACGTCTTCGATTTCCTCTGGCTGGCGTACTCCAAGCGCCGGCGCCGGCCCGGCCTGCTACGCTTCGGGCTGCCGGGTGATCACCCCCTGGTCGCCGAGCTCGCCGACGATTGGCAGCTCGAGGTGCACCGGCGCGACGTCGCGCTGGGGCTGGGTTGGTATAAGGACTTCGAGATCTTCTTCAAAGACCAGCACGAGGAGCACCCGCTCCTGCCCGGCTTCGAAGGCGGCGGCCCGGGCCAGCTCTCCCTGCTGGCGCGCCGGATCGTCGCTTGGAAGGCCGCCACCGCCAACCGCAGTGCTTTCACCGCCGTCGCAGCCGAGACCATCATGAAGACCCTGGTGCAGTACAACGCCACGGCTTCGGCCACGACGGGCGCGGGGCGACAGTTCGATGGCACCTGGCCGGACAAGACGATCACCCTCCAGGCGGACGGCGGTGGCGGGAACGTCAAGGATTGGAGCTGCGCCTGGGACCCACTGCTGGACACGCTCGAGCAGCTGGCGCGCATTGCCGGCGGGGACTACGACCTGGTCAAGACCGGCCCGACGACCTGGCAGTTCCGCTGGTACACCGGGCAGCGCGGCAGCGACCTGACCGCGGGCGCTAACGCCGTCACGTTCTCCACCGCGTTCGGCAACATGGTCGAGCCGACCTATGACCTGGTGCGGTCCGAAGAGGCGACCGTGGCGATAGTAGGCGGCGCCGGCGAAGGATCAGGGCGGCTGATCCGGACCCGCACAGGCGCCGACTACACGGCCAGCCGCAAGAGCGAGCTCTTCGTCGATAAGCGCAGCGACAGCGCCAACAACGTGCTCGATGCCGCCGGCGACGCCGCGCTGGACCGCGTGCGCGCGCGCCAGCAGTACGGCTTCAAGGTGCGGCAGACGCCGGCCTGCGCCTACGGCCTGCACTACGCCGCCGGCGGCGTGCTGGGTGATAAGGTCAATGCGCGCTTCCGCGACCACGTCGCGGCCCAGGTGATCGACGGCGTCAACATCGCCTACACGCCGGAAGCGCCCACCCTCCAGACAGTCGAGGTGGAGTTGGCCGATGCGTGACCTGACGCTTGACCACCTGGCCGCGGACGTCGCCGATCTGCGCCGGCTCTTCGGTGAGCTTCAGCGGATCGAGCAGCCGGCCGCCGGCAGTGTGGCTGCCCACGCCCTGGTGGGCGCCGCACACACGGCCAGCGGGCTCACGACTGGCCAGCCGCTGCGCGCCACCGGCGCGACCAGCTTTGCTTTCGGCGCGCTCGACCTGGCGAACGCCAACGCCATCACGGGCGTGTTGCCCGTCTCCTACCTGGGCACCAACCAGTCGCCGCAGTTCGACGGCTTGCAGATCGGCGCGGCCAACGGCGCCGGCACCGCCATCCAGGTCAACCGGACCGATGCCGGCGCGAGCAACACCGTCACCGGGTTGCGGATTGACCGCTACTCGACGAGCTCACCCGCCGCTGGCATCGGTGCCCGCATCATCTTCGGGGTTGAGGACGACACACAGGTGCGGGACGCCTTCCGGCTGGACGTGACCGCGACCAACGTCACCGATGCCACCTTCAAGGCGCGGGCCTTCTTCGGCATCTACGACGTGACGGCCGTGCGCGAAGGCTTCCGGCTGGAGTCGGATGGCGCCAACCCGATGATCGGCTTCCTGGGCGCGACGGCGGTGGTCAGGCCCTCGAGCACGACGGACCTGCGCCAGGCGCTTATCAACCTGGGCCTCTACACCTCGGGCGGGGCCACGCCGCTCGATCTCAACGGCGGGGCGCTGACGGCGGGCGGCGCGACGATCACGACGAGCAAGCTGGCGGTCTCGGGGGCCACATCCAACGTGATGATTGACCTGAGCCGGGCCAGCGGCAATATCCTCAGCATCCAGTACGGGCAGAACTCGGTCGGCACCTGGCAACTCTACATGCCCGCCTCGGCCTTCAAGGCGAGCTTCGCCGCCGGCCAGGATGAGCTGTCGGTGGACTTCACCAACCATCGGGTCGGCATCAACAACAACCTCAGCCCGAGCTATACGCTCGATGTGCGCGGGACGATCTACACCAACACCAACCTCCTGCTCCAAGAGCAGGGCAGCACCCCGGCCGCCATCACGCAAGATACCCAATGCGACATATACATGAAGGCCGACAAGCTGGTGATCCGCTTCAACAACGCGGGCACGATCCGCTATAAGTACCTCGACCTCACGGGCACAGGCGTGACCTGGACCCACACCACCTCTGCGCCCTAACTGGAGAGACCCATGCCCGGCTCCCGCACCTTCACCCGCCCGCAACTTCCGCCGCCCGTCTTCAAGTCCGTGGCGCTGCTGACCACGATCACGGCCAACGACGACGGCACGCTCAAAACCGAGATGGCCGTCACGGTCCAACTCGACGGCGAGCCGGGCTTCAACGCCACCACGGAAAACCTGCGCGACTACCTGACGGCCCAGGAAGAGACGCGGGAGGAGAACCGCGCTGCCCGCATCGCGCAGAAAGTAATCGCCGATCTGGGCGCCACCGTGCCCGTCAAGCCAGGGAGGTCCGCCAATGGGTAAGAGCAGCCGCCGCCCCGCGCGCGTGAGCGCGCCCGTCAAACGCCAGCTGCCGCCCGCGCCGCCGGTGCCGCCGCCCGGCCCGGCGCCGGACGTGGAGGCCCTGGCGCGCGCGGCGCGCGCCAACCGCATCGCGCAGTGTGAGAAGGAAGTGCTCGCCGCGCTCGGGCCGATCCTCGAGCGTCACCGCTGCCGGCTGGGGACCGTTCAGGAAGTCATTGACGGCCAGCCCGGGCCGGTGCAGGTGCGGGTGTTTGCGCTGGGCGATTGAGCTCACCGCGGCCCGGCGGCGTGAGGGGCTGCCGGGCAAAACACAAAGCGCCTCCGCTCGGAGGCGCTTTGTGTTTGAGTGCTGTCGGCTTAGGGTTGCGGGCAGACCCGATTGCCGCCGGTGATCATGACGATGTACGGCCACCAGGCCGACCCGGCCGGCGGACAGATCTCGGCCAGCGGCCGGCCGGCGCGCGCCTGGGCATGGAAGCAGCTTGTGAGCGTGATCAGCGCCTCGGGGCTGAACGGCTGACCCCAGTCCAGCGCGCATGGGGTGGGGCTGGGGGGCGACGTCGGGCTGGCGGCGGCTCCGGGGTAGCCGGCGGGCGCGTCCGTAGCCGGCGGAGCCGGTATGTCCGTAGACATGCCCGCCCCCACCGCAGGTGCTGGGGTGTCCGGCGCCCCGTCGAGCACAATCAGCGCCTTGGCCGGCGTCACCGTCGCGGGCGGGCGGCAATCGTCGCCCTCATCGAGGCAGCGGGCCAGCGCCACCCGAGCACTCAACACCGCCACCACCGCCAACAGGCCGGCCAGCCTCAACATAAGGTTTTTACGCATGGGGGTCCCTCCTGGGTGCTAGCATAAGGCGAGTCAGAGCGTTATGTCTACGGACATGGCGGCCCGCTCGCCTGCCGAAAAACCTTCAGAATTTATTCGGAAACATTCAGAAACACTCGAAAATAAGGTTTTGAATGTTTTCACGCGCTCACCGTGACGGCCACGTCGGGGGGAGGCGGCAGCACATCCCCGCGTTGGACCCCTTCCAGGAGCGCGGCCAGGGTCCGGTACTGGGGGTGCACCAGCTTCGTGCGGCCGTCCTCACCCGCTTTGGGCCGGCCGGTCTTGGTGGCGATGTAGCCTTCCCGCCCGTCCTTCGGCTTGAGCAGGTCCACCCCGGCCTGCCAATCTTCGGGGTGCATGTTGAGCTGCACGGCCGAGGGCACGTGCCGGGCGTTGCCGCCCACCAGGTCGCGGGCAGCCCGCAGGAGGCGCAGCACCTTCTCGCGCTCGGGCGTCTCCGGCACGCCGACGGGGATGTGGCTGACGATCTCCTGGCGAACCTTGATCGGCACCTCGCGCACGTCGCTGGGCGGCGGCGCGCCGAGCGTTGCACGGCCAGGGGCCGCCAGCTGCGGCAGCGCCATCATCACCCAGCCCTCTCCTTTCCGCTGTAGCAGGTGGCCCTCGTGCTGCATCACCAGCAGCTGGCGGGCCTGCGCGTAGCCGCGCTCGGCTTCCGCCCGCAGCAGTTCGGCCCGGCCCTTGAGGATGTCCGACACGCCAAAGGCCACGGCGACCAAAATAGCCAGCAGCCCGATCGCGCTCACGAAGATGAGCATGTTGTTCCAACCCTGGCGCAGGCCCTGGCGGAACGTGGCCTCGGCCGTGGCTGCGGCGTCCGCGGCGACGGCGGCGCGCTGGGTCGCAGCGGCAGCGGTGGCCACGGCCTGCAGCGTGGGCGGCCCCCAGGTCGCCGTCTGCCCGGCCGCCTGCGTCTTCACGCCGGCGGCTTCGGTGGCCGCTGCCTGGCCGGCCGCGCGGGTGAGGTCGAGCGCCGTCATCGTCTGGGCCATCGTGAGCGAGTCTTGCGTAGCGTGCCAGACGGCCGTCGACGTGGCGCGGGCCGAGATCTCGGTCGCGGTCGCGAGCGCGGCACTGGTGGCCACCGCAGCGGCGGTGTTCGTCGCGTCGATGATGATGGCCCCGGCCTCCTGCGCGGAGATCTGGCGCATGATGGGTGTCACGGCCGCCGGCGCCGGTGAGCTGCACGCGGCCAGGGTGATGCTGAGTAAGAGCAGGCAGAGTCTGCGCATGGTTCGCTCCAGTTGGTGCTACACTTCCGGCGCTGGATCGCTCCAGCAGCCCGGCCTCGCGTCATAACCGCGGGGTCGGGCACCTTTGACTAAGGGGATGCCATGAAACGACAACGCTGGTACTTTGTGTGGCCTGTACTGATCAACGCGGCAGTCCTGGGGGCGGCTATCGTGCTTCTGCTCGCCGTCAGAAATGACCCGAGCGCCGCAACCCTCAACGCCGTCCTTAGCATCGTGGTCGGCGGTGCAAGCGCATCCCTGTTCCAGAGCATCTCCCAACTGCGCGACCGGGCAGATCGACGCGAAGAAGCTCGCATGGCCGTTATCCGTGAACTGCGGCTGGAGCGGCAAGCAGCCATAAGGTCATTATTAGGCGACGTCACCAGAGAACTCCTTCTGCTTGGGCGTCGATTGGGACACATACTGATCACCCAGCAGGATGCCGAGAAAACCACCGCTGCTATCAAGCAGGTCATGGCAGACCAACTGGCACTGGACTTCACCAATGCCACGACCGGCATCGCCGAGCTAGCGGGCATTCTGGACGCCAATGTTCTCAAGGAACTGAAGGCGTACATCGCCATGGCCGATGGGTTGAGCCAGTACTATGCGACGGTTTGCATTGACTACCTGAACACTGGCAAGCTTCCTTCGGCGGACGAGTTCTTGCGAAAGAGCGACCCTGAGGCCATCGCTGCGCATGAGCATCTTGGGCTCCTGTACCGCGCCCTGGACCGATTTGCTATAGAACCGTCCGACGAGTTTTGACATCTCAAGCACCGAAGTCCTCGCCATCCACGGCGCTCTCCGGGTCCACCTCCAGGCAGAGCGCGTTGTAGTCGCGTTGGAGCTTCCCTAGCTCAGCCTGCAGGTGCTCGACCTCGGCCTGCAGCTCGAGCGCACCCAGGCCGCGCCGCGCATCGGCGACCAGGTCGAGCACGGCCGCGGGATAGCAGAGCGCCGCTAGGTGCGCCGCTTCGCCGCTCATAAGCGTGAAGCTGGCCAGCGTGCTCCGCAGGTCTTTCAGGTAAGCCTTGCCGTTGAACCATTCGACGCGCCACTCGCCGCGCGTTTGGTCGAGTGCTGCTCGCGCTTGGTGCTCGAGCTTGTCGAGCTGCTGGGCGTTCACTGCGCCGCCTCCCCACTCCATTTCCACAACCCGAGCGAACCACGCGCCGGCATGGGCGTCGGCAGCGGCTGCATGTCGGCCAGCAGCCAGGCGTAGCGGCCGGGCGTGTAGTCACCAAACGCGCGCTCCTGGTCATCAAGCGGCCACAGGACGCCGTTGGCGCCGAACTCCTTCACGCCAGCCACAATGCGGCGGCAATCGACCAGCGTACAGGTCGCGAGCACAGCGCCGCGCGGCAGCAAGCTGAAGAGCGAGTAGCCGGCGGCCACGAGCACCGAGCGAAAGGGCTCGCCGCGCATGGTCATCTTGACCACTTCCTCGGTCCAGCCCTTAGCGGCGTGGATCGCCAAAGGCCCGCGATAGTCGGTTTTCCAGCCGCGTGTTTCGATGCGCTTGGCGTTGATGGCAGCCAGCGTAGCGTAGGGTTGCGTCAGGGTGATGGCCTTCATGTCTATGGACATGGCTAGGCGCTCCCGTCATCCTGCGGCAGCGGGGCCGGCGGCTCCCACCGCTGCCAGGCCACCGACCGGCCATCGGGGCCGAAGTGGAACACGATCCCCAGGTGCTGCTCGATCAGCGCGCGCTCTTCGGTCAGCGCGTCCTGCAGATGCACGCTGTAGAACTTGCCCTGAGTGAGCGCCGCGGCCGGCCGGCCTTCTTCGCGCCAGTGATACGTCGGTTCGCCGGTGTGGGGGTCGAAACCATCCTGCACTTTGCGGTAGCCGGGAACTTCATAGTTGGCGGCCGCCCGGCTCTCCAACATGCCGACGTGCGGGTTGGGGATACGATCGAAGTAGGCCTTATGCGGCCAGCCGTACTTGCGGTCGGCCCAGCTGCCCACGGCGCCGGCGCGGATCGCGGCGACCAGGTCGGCTGGGTGCATTGAGCCGCAATACGGGCAGGCCCGCAGCATGCCGGCCCGCCGCTCGTGGCGGTCGCCGGTCAGGTTGGGCGGCTCGGCCGCGTGCCAGTCCATAACGCCGTCGGGATATTTCTCCCAGCCCAATGGGTTCATACCGGACCGATGGGCGATGCTCCGGCCGCGCACGAGCTCGTCGATCTCGTCGCCGATCGTCACCACGTGGGCCAGGTCGCCGGCCTGGAGATCGAGCAGGTTGTGGCGCAACGCCCGGTCAGCCCCAGCCAGGTAGAGCGCGCCGGCGCGGATGAGGTTGCTCAGCCGGTCGCGCGGTTTCCACCAGGCAATGTCCCAGGGCCACTCGCTGGGCCAGCCGGGTGCCGCGCCCGGCGGCTCCGCCTGCGCGTTTTGGGCCGTCCAGTAGCAGTGGGCCGCCTGCTCCAGCGCGCCGTCTTCGTGCTCGTCATCGTGCTCGGCCGTCCAGCGTTCCACTTGGAGCTGCCGGCGACGCTCAGCTTTGATGAGGGCGTTGCCAATTCCGTCTGACATAGAGCTCTCCTTAGTCGATGAACAGCACCGGCAGGGCCACCACCTGGCCCGGCGCCGGATAGTCGATCAGCCCGAGCGTGCGCAGCGCGCCCAGGTTGTTGGTGTACGCGCTCGACGTGGGCGAGGCCTCGGCGTCGAGCGCCAGCGCTTCGCGGCTGATGGCGTCCGGGTAAGCGGCGAGCAGCACGCGCAGGATGGCGCCTTGCGGCCGCGACACGTGCTGGAGAATACGGCCCTGGAGATCTTCCGACGTAGGCGCGCGGTCGGGGGCATGGGCCTGGCCGCGGCCCGCCTGAGTCAGCGCCAGCGCGCCGGGGGTTGGGTAGTCGATCAGCTCGGCCGTGCGCAGCGCGCCCAGGTTGTTCGTGTAGGCGCTGGAGTTGGGCGACGCGCCGGCCAGCAGCGCCACCTGCGGCCGGCTGGCCGGTGCGATGCCGACTGACTCCAGCCAGGCCAGGGCGTTGAGGATGGCCTGCTGCGGCCGCGGCAGGTGGCTCGGCGTCTCCCGCGCGGCGCAGCGGTGGGCACGCGCGGGGCGCTGGGCGCCGCCCCGGCCCGCTGGGGCATCTGTGGCCGGGGGGCCGCCGGCCGGGCCTCCAAGCGGGCCTGGGCGGTCCGCACGAGCTCGCTGAGTTCCTTGGCGCTGGCCTGGTAGGCCGCCACCAGGCGCTGGATCGCGGCCGCCGCTTCGTCCAGGCGCCCGGCGGCGGCCATCATCCGGGCCACGTCGCCGGCGTCCAGCACCGGCACCTCGACGCGCTCGACCTTGGGCGCGGGCTGGGCGGCGGCCGCCTTGCGGAGCTCGCCCTGCAGCTTGGCGATCTGCGCCTTCAGCTCGCGCGGGTCGTTCTCGCGCGCCTGCTCGATCGTGCGCGTCAGCTGGGCCTTGAGGGCCTCCAGGTCAACTTCGGCCTGGGCCTTCGGCGCCGGCAGGGCCTGGCCGCGCTCGGGCGTGCGGCTGGAGTCATAGGTGCGGCGCGGCCGCACCTGCACCCGCTGGAACAGGTCGAGCCAGTTCGGCGACCAGAACCAGGCCTCCCCCTGCTTGAGGGCGGCGAGCGACTCCATGAAGGCGGCCTCGTGCCCTTCGGTGTCGTGCCCCCTCACCCACTCCTGCAGGGCCTTGCGGTCCTGCGGGCTGGTGTGGCGGTGGGCCACGAGCAGCTCGATCTGCGTCAGCACGTCCTTGTTGACAGAGGCGGCGCGCTGGTCGATCAGCGTGACCCCGATCCCGCTGGCGCGGCCGCGGCGGACCCAGTCCTCCAGCGCGCCCAGCATGCGGGTCTCGTCGGGGCCCACGCGCTGCGGCACGTAGCTGGAGGCCTCGTCGATCACAAACAGGCAGGGCGTGTTGCGCCCGGGCTCGCCCTTGCGGCGGTAGATCTGCTCGGCGAAGTCGGCCATGAAGCGGCGCTGGCCGGCCTTCGATACGTGGCGGAGTGAGATGATCACCGGCCGGCGGCTGTCCACGACGAAGTCGGCGACGACCCGCCCGTCGGTGTCGGCCAGCGGCACGTCGCCATGCGGGCCGCCCAGCACGATCACCGGGTACCCCGCGGCCTTGCCGTCGGCGCTGGACTTCAGCCCCCACCACACGTCGAGCGGGTCAATCACGACCACCTGGTAGCCGAGGTCGAGCAGGTCCTCGGTGATCACCACGCCCGTGTTCGTCTTGCCGCTGCCGCGGTTGCCGAGCACGGCAATGGTCAGTGTGACAATGTCGTCGCTCAGCTGGAGCGACGGCGCGAGCCGCAGGTCCTTAGCTTTCGTCACATCGGTCTCCCCTCAGTTGACAACGCGATTGCAGTACGGGCAGCGGGCGGGCCGGGCCAGTGGCTGCTCGATGCCGCAGTTCGGGCAGTAGCGACGCGGCCGCATGAGCGTCGCCATGGGCGGCCCCGTGCGATGCCGGCGCGCCGGCGCCTTGGGCTGGGGCCCAGCCTCGTCTTCGTCGAGGTCCAGCTCGTCTAGCGCTCCGTCGTCGCCGGCGTCTCCCGGCTCGGCGTCTGGGGCGACTGGTGGACCTTCACGATATGACGGTCGAGATGCCCCTGCCCCTTGAAGCTGCGGGGGCACTGCGGGCACTGGAACGCCTTCGCCGGCTTGTCCGTCGCCGACGCCTTCCGCCGGCGCTGGGCTTTTCCCTTGGGGGTTCCCCCCTTAGTGGCCCGGCGGGCCGCGGCTTTCTTCGGCGCCCGCTTGGCGCCGGTGCGCCTGGTCTTCCGGCGCCGGGCCGGCGCCGTCGCGGCCGGCAGCCCGAGCAGCGCGCGCGTGTCGGCCGCCCACTCGGCGGGGTCGTCCAGGTAGACGGCAAGCGCGGTGTCGGTGATGGTGAAGGTGTACTCGCGCACCGTGACGGTGCGATCATTGGCTTGGATTTGCATGGGTTCCTCGATATTCGGTAGCGGTGTCTATTCTTCGGACGGCGGCGCCTCAGGGGCGTCGCGCGCCATGAGCACGATGACGGCCAGCGCCGCCTCAGGGGCGTCGCGCGCCATGAGCACGATGACGGCCAGCGCCGCCAGCCCCTGGACGATAACCGTCAGCAGCGCGCCGGCGCAGAAGGGCACGAGCCAGGGTGTAGCGTTCATAGCAGCAGCCTGAGCGGCAGGACCTGCACCGCGAAGACGTCGTTGGCCAGGAGCGGCAGGCCGTGAGCGGTGATCTCAGCCTCGACCTCGGTCGGCGGCGCGTGGAAGGCTGCGCCGATGTATTGAACCAGCCGGCCCCGCTGCTCAGCGGTTAGCGCGGCGACGTCGAGCAGGTAGACCAGTTGGCCGGCGGGCCGGCCCGGCAGCTCCGCGGGCACCGGCGCCACGGACACAAGCGGGATATGGTCCAACCGCCCGAACACGCGCAGCCAGTCAGGGGCCCGCGGCGAGCTTGGCGCCAGGTTGGCATAGGGCCGCGTGTCGATCGCGGCCAGGGTGCCACGCACGCGCTTTATGACGTCCAGCAGCTTGACGCCGGCGCCGGTCGGCAGTTCGTAGACTTCCTCCAGCCAGGCGCAGGCGTCGGGCGTCTCCATGGCCAGCGCGGCGTCCTCGATGGCCTCGCGCGGGTAGAGCGGCTGGCCCGTGGTGGCCACGGCCGCGGCGCTCAGCGCGGCGTGGACCTCCGTCGGCAGCACGAGCCGAGCCGCGGCGATGATGTCATCGCAGATCGGCCAGGCGTGGTAATCGGACCAGGCGGTGAAGGCGCTCACTTCCGCCCGCCCTTCTTCGCGCTCGCGGCGGCGGCCTGCGCGCGCTGCTGCGCGGCGCGGCTGGGGCGGCCGGTCGAGACGCCGACGGGCTTCGCCGGCGCGGGCTGTTTTTTCGTGCTGGGCTTCCCCGCTGGGGAGCGCGGGGACTGTGTCGGCGTCGGGCGGGTGTGTCCACGGACATCCTTGGCAGGCTTGGGCGCCGGCTCAGCCTTCTTAGCGGTCGGGTCCCAGTCCGCCGGCAGCTTGACCTTGACCTCGGCGGCCAGCTTCACCACGCCCGCGTGCATATCGTCGAGCGACTCCCAGTCGGTCGTCTCGTCCATTTCGTTAAGGAGCCAGTGCGCCAGGACCACGCGGCGGCCAGCCGGCGTGGTGGCCTTCGCCCAGGCCTGCCGGAACTTCGGGTCGATGTAGTTGTGCCCAAAGACGGTCCAGAGCAGGTTCAACGCGCGGTTGTCAGCTGGCAGCGCTTCCGCGATGTGGGGCGCCGCGGCGGCCAGCAGCGCCTCGCCATGCTTGCGGCGCATGGCCCACTTCGAATCTCTCTCCGACATCACGTGCGGCTCGGCCGGCTTCGCCCCGGCTCCCGTGCCATTGGCGGACTTCGACGCCTCCCGGGGCTTGGGCGGCGGGAAGGCGGCAACCAGGGCTGTGCGGTCCACGGTGGCGATCGTCAGCTGGCCGTCGCCAGTCACGCGCGCCCGGGTGTTGCGCGTGTAGTAGCTGTCGGTCGGCGCCGGCACCACGCGCAGCGAGGGGTGGTTGGCCTTGAGCGCGCGCTGGACCAGCGCCAGGTCGGCGTCGGCGCTGCTGATCAGGTCAACGACCTTCTCGCCCGGCGCGCCGACGGCGAGGCCGAGCTTCTTGGCCGCGGCGGCCGCCTTGGTCCGGGCGTGCTCGACTTCCTTGGCCGCGTAGCACTCGGGGCGGATGCAGGCCGGGCCGTGGAAGCGCGAGCGCACGCTGAACTCGCAGCCGTCGCAGCTGGGGATCTCGGTCAGGCTCTTATGGCCCGTGAGCGCGATCGGCTGCTCGGGCCAGCCCTGCGGCCAGGCCGTGTTCGACAACCACCGGCCTCTGTTGCGCACCGTCTCGTTGAAGGCGTTCTCGAACTCCACGTGGCGCTCGTGGGGGTCGGCCTTGGCGGCTGCGGCCGCGATCTTGGCCGCTTCCTTGGGCATCACGCGGCTGAGCGATACCAGCTGGCGCGCCAGGCTCTCGGGCAGCTGGCCGGCGTCCACCAGGGCCTGCACTTCCTCGGGGAGCTTTAGCAGCCGCAGGAGATTGGCGACCGAGGCCTGGTTCTTCAGCCCAAAGACCTCGCCGGCCTGGGCGTGCGTCTGTTTGAACTCGCTGGTCAGCCGCAGCAGCGCCCGGGCCTTCTCGATTGCTGATGGGTCCTTGCGGCTGTGGTTCTCGATGATGGCATAGCGCGCCATGCGCAAGTCATCGATCTCGCGCAGGTCCACCGGCAGCAGCTGCCAGCGCTGGTCGGTGGGGTGCGCGGCCGCCAGCTGGCGGAAGGCCGCGGCGCGGTGGTGGCCGTAGGCCAGCTGCACGTGCCCGGGCTTGGTGGGGTGCGGGCGGCCGACCGGCGTCTGGAGCAAGCCGTCGGTGAGCAAGCTCGCCGCGATCTGCGCGACGTTCTCGGCGTCCAGCGGGCGTTCGTTCCAGGGGTTCTCGACGACCAGGTCGAGCGCGAAGAGTTCGATGCTCATGGGTGTGTGTCCTGTGGGTTGGGGGTGGGTGAGATCTCGATGACGACCTGGACCGGCCGCCCGGCGCTGGCGGCGCCCAGCAGGCGGGTCAGCGTGCCGGCCAGGCGGTTATCCAGCCAATCGCGCGCGTACTGGTTCGCGGCGCCGAGGGTGTAGGTGAGGCGGCCGGCCTCCCCCGGCTCGCTCACGTGCAGGAGCTGCGTCGGGCGCAGCCAGGCGTCGAAGGTGGACTTGGGCAACTCGAGCGACAGCTGGTCGAGCACGTGGCGCCAGAAGCGCGCGGTGGGCGACTCGGGCGCCGCCGCCGAGACGGGCCCGCGCGCGGGCTCCGGCTCGCGTTCGTCGCCGGCCGGCGCCGGGCACTGGCAGGGCAGCGCGTAGCAGGTCTCGCAGATGCCCCAGCGGCTAAAGACATTCCGCGCCAGCCCTTCCCCCGCCGCGGGCTGCGGCGCCAGGGCGAGCACGTCGTAGACCTCGGGCAGCGTCGGCTGCGGACCATCCGCGCAGGTGCAGTGGGGCGCAATCTTGTGGCAGCCGCCGCAGATGTAGTGCGGGCGGTAGTGCTCGTTGGCCCAGCGCCCGGCCGCCAGGTTCTTGCTGATCAGCCCGGGCCGGTTGCGAATTTCCTGCTCCGGATCACGAACGTAGAGCACATAGCCGAGCACGTCGCGGGTGGTGACGTGAGCGTCGAGGTAGTGCAGGTCCCCCGGCGCCGCGGCCTCGATCTGGGCGATCTGCCCGGCCAGGCGGATGGCGGCGTCCGGCCACAGCCGGACCGCCAGCAGCAGGCGCTCCACCCGGGCGAAGATCGCGCCCGCTCCCGAGCTCCCGTTTTCGGGAGGCTGGTGTTGGTGGTTTGAATCTAGAGGGTCTTGAGAGTCTGTATTTAAACCACCACCACCACACTCCCGTTTTCGGGATTCCGGGATTCCCAAAAATGGGAGCTCGCCAGTTCCCGTTTTTGGGAGGCCGTCTGCTCCCGTTTCCGGGAGCTGGCTGTCCAGCGGCCGGCTGTCGCCCACGGCCGGCGGCGGCAGGAAGCGCAGGGTATAGACCTGGTCGCCGTTGGTGGTCCAGGCCACCAGGCGGTGGAGCTCCTTCAGCCACTTCAGGTGCTCACGCGTCTTCGAGTCGGACAGTCCCACCAGCGCCTTCAGGTCGTCGAAGGGCAGGCGCAGCTCCCGAGTGGCGGTCCCATCCCAGGCCCGGGCTTTGAGCCGGGCGTAGGTGCGGAACATGCTGCTGCTCAGCCCGTGATTGAGAATGATGGTGGCTTCGATTGGCACCGCGGTCATAGCGCCGTCCCAGGGATGGCGAAGGAGAGTTGCACCAGGCCCGGCGCCGCCATCCGCAGCGCATGAGCCAGGTCCACAAGCGCCTTGAGCCGGGCGTCCACGGTGGGGGTGTGGGGGACGACCAGCCAGCGCGCGCCGGCGACGTCGGCCCAGGTGTAGTCGTGCAGGCCGAGCACCATTGCCAAATCATGGGCGAGCAGGGTGGGTGTGCTGAGGGTGTGGTCGGGCGCCTGGGTGATGTAGATGTGTTGATGGCCGGGGGCCACGTCGGGGGCCGGCCGGGTAGCGATGACCAGGTCGCCGAAGGTGCCGATCAGGTGCAGCTCGGGCGGGAACAACTGTGAGACGTTCATGGGTTGTGGTTGTGCTGGGTGTGTGGTTGGGTGGGACTGTCGAACAAGCTCAGCTGGTTCGTCTTCGGCAGCGTGGCCGTCATCCAGGCGGCCAGCCGGCCGGCAGCGCGCTCCCAGGTGACCGGGCCGGCGATCGGCTCGGGCCAGTGGGCGAGCACGGTCCGCGCTTCATCGTCGCTCGGGCCTTTGGCGCCGTCGCGCGCCAGCATCACGTGCGCGGCGCCGGCACCGTCGATGTAGACCGTGATGCGCAGGCCGCCTTTGAGCTCGATTCGCTGGCGCTGCTCGACATGGCGCCGGCACCAGGCCAACTGGTCGGTGAGCTGCTCTTTGAGCGTGGCCATGCGCTAGACCGCCGCCGGCATGTCTGCGGACATATCGGCGTCGACGGTGACGGCCGGGGCGGCGCGCAGCGAGCGCCCCGCGGCGCCGGTGGCCAGCAGGTAGTCGATCTCGATGCCGGCGTCTTCGACAAACCAGGGCTGCAGGCCGCCGCGCCGGAGGATCTCCAGCACGTGGGCTTTGGACCAACCCGACTCGATCAGTTCGCGCAAAGCGAGCGCGAACTGCGGCCGCGTGCGCAGGAAATACTGGTGTCGGGCGAGCACAGCCGGGTCGTTGGGATTGGGTAAGGGCATGTGGGTCATGGGTGGTCCTTTCTGTGGGTTGGGTACAGCGCCGGCGAGGCGGGCCAGGCGCGCCGGCGCTGGGAGACTGGTTTGACAGTTGGCCGTGAACTCCTGTAGAGTCGCGATGGATGTGGGGATGGCTGCCGGTCGCAACGGCTGCTATCCAGGGAGAGCGCGCGCCGTCGGCGGCGCGGACTCGCTTTGAGTCCGTGGTGCCGGCGTTTTTGTTTCTGCCGGTGCCACGGGGGAGGGGTGCGAATGGGCGGTGATGGAGGCCAGGGCTTCACGCTGGGGGAGGCCTCGCGCGAGTACCTGGTGAGCTGCCGGGCCGGTGGCCTTACAAAGGCCACCCTCACGGCATATAGCTATGGGTTGCTGCGATTTGTGCAGTACGCAGGCGAGACGACGCCGCTGAGGAGCCTTACGGCGAGCGGCATACGCACTTGGCTAGCAGGGCTGGCCGACGCGAAATCGGCCAGGGGCAAGCCATTCTCACAATCTACGGTTTCACAGTGTTACCGGTCAGTCCACACGTTCGTGACCTGGTGTGTCGCCAACCACTACCTAGAAGCTGACCCGATGGCTGGGGTGCGTAAACCAAAGGTCGACCAGGAAGTGCCGCATTTCCTTTCGGTCGCGGAGATGCAGCGCTTTAGAGACGCGCTGCTGACCAGTCTGCTACCGGTGCGCAACTTGGCCGTTGGCTTGGTCTTTCTGGACTGCGGCGCGCGCCGGGGAGAAGTTGCGAGCGCGGCGGTGGCGGACCTTGATATAACTACTGGTGTGCTGACCATCCGGCGCGGCAAGGGTGGCAAGGGGCGGCGGGTGCCGCTCACGTCAACCACCATCTATGCTTTGCGGTGCTGGTTGGCGGTGCGGCCAGCCAGCCTGGGGCGCTCGCTCTTCGGGATGACTGGGATCGCGATCTACCGCATGGTCCGGAGCGCCGCACACCGCGCCGGCGTGGAAGTTTCCGTCCACGGGCTGCGGCACACATTTGCGACCTACTACGACGGTCCGCTGGACGACCTGCAGAAGATACTCGGGCACGCCAACGTCGAGACGACGATCACGATCTACCGCCACCGCCTCGATGAAGAGCTAATCCGCGACCACGCCCAGCGCTCACCGCTCGCGCAACTCGCCCGCGGGCGGCAACTGGGGCTGGATTTGGACCGGAAGGGGTGACTTTGCCTGGCAGGTAGTTCATCTGCTTCCCAAGCAAAATGTCGAGGGTCCGAATCCCTTCACCCGCTCCTAGGTTGGAGCAGACCGTTTGTGCTACGTAGTACGAACGGGGAGTTCTAACCGACGGGCTTGATAGCCCGCGTAAACCGT